>NZ_NEIO01000004.1:235866-341342 GCF_002113575.1 Pseudomonas sp. B8(2017)
GGCCGTGTCGGTCAGGCCGGAAGCGCCTGCCACCACGCCCAGGGCGTAGGTGAGCGTACCGGCGCCATCGGCGCCGAAGGCCGAGGTGAAGTTGGCGGCTAAGCTCTGGGTGGCGTCCGTCGTCAGGTCCGTTTCATCGACGGTCAGGACTGGTTCCGTGCCGGTGGTGCTGATGCTCGGGCCGTCATCCTTGAACACCAGGTTCTGGCCGATGTTGAGGGTGGCCTGGGCGCTGTCGCCATCCCCGTCGGTTTTGGTCGCGGTCAAGGTCACCAGGTTGTCGGCGGTCAGGGTCTTCGAGTCATCGGGGTTGTTGGTGTCGGGGTGCACGACGGCGCGAAGCTGGTCGAGGGTGACCTCGCCGTTGCTGGCGACGCTGACGGTGAACACCAGATGGTTACCGACGGCCGAACGGCCTTCCACTATGGTGCCATTGAGCGACAGGTTGACTGCCGAGCCGGTGGCCGTGTCGGTCAGGCCGGAAGCGCCTGCCACCACGCCAAGGGCGTAGGTGAGCGTACCGGCACCATCGGCGCCGAAGGCCGAGGTGAAGTTGGCGGCGAAGCTCTGGGTGGCGTCCGTCGTCAGGTCCGTTTCATCGACGGTCAGGACTGGTTCCGTGCCGGTGGTGCTGATGCTCGGGCCGTCATCCTTGAACACCAGGTTCTGGCCGATGTTGAGGGTGGCCTGGGCGCTGTCGCCGTCCTTGTCGGTCTTGGTCGCGGTCAAGGTCACCAGATTGTCGGCGGTCAGGGTCTTCGAGTCATCGGGGTTGTTGGTGTCGGGGTGCACGATGGCGCGAAGCTGGTCGAGGGTGACTTCGCCGTTGCTGGCGACGCTGACGGTGAACACCAGGAGGTTGGTGGTGGCCGTGCGGCCTTCAACCACGGTGCCGTTGAGCGACAGGTTGACCGCCTCGCCGGTGGCCGTGTCGGTCAGGCCGGAGGCGCCTGCCACCACGCCCAGGGCGTAGGTGAGCGTACCGGCACCATCGGCGCCGAAGGCCGAGGTGAAGTTGGCGGCGAAGCTTTGCGTGGCATTGGTCGTCAGGTCCGTTTCATCGACGGTCAGGACCGGTTCAGTGCCGGTGGTACTGATGCTCGGGCCGTCATCCTTGAATACCAGGTTCTGGCCGATGTTGAGGGTAGCCTGGGCGCTGTCGCCGTCCTTGTCGGTCTTGGTCGCGGTCAAGGTCACCAGGTTGTCGGAGGTCAGGGTCTTCGAGTCATCGGGGTTGTTGGTGTCGGGATGCACGATGGCGCGGAGCTGGTCGAGGGTAACGGAACCGTTGCTGGCGACGCTGACGGTGAACACCAGAAGGTTGGTGGTGGCCGTGCGGCCTTCCACCACGGTGCCATTGAGCGACAGGTTGACCGCCTCGCCGGTGGCCGTGTCGGTCAGGCCGGAGGCACCCGCCACCACGCCCAGGGCGTAGGTGAGCGTACCGGCACCATCGGCGCCGAAGGCCGAGGTGAAGTTGGCGGCGAAGCTCTGCGTGGCGTCGGTCGCCAGGATTGTTTCATCGACAGTCAGGACCGGTTCCGTGCCGGTGGTGCTGATACTGGGGCCGTCGTCCTCGAAGCTCATCTTGGAGCCGATTTCGGCGGTTGCGGTAGAAACCTGGCGTAGCATGAAACCGCCGATATCGAAGTCGGCATGTTCATTGCCTTTGGCGTCGACGGCGGCCCCATTCTCGACGAGTACACGGTTGTGATCCTGTGTGGTGGTGTACTCGATCTTCTGGCCGGCTTTGATGCCGGTGAGGGTGGCGACGCCGGAAGCAAAGCTGATGACGATGCTCGGGTCATTCACCGACCCGTTTGAGTTCTCGATCACCTGGCCAGTGGCGATATTGATGACGCGAACGTTGGTGATCGCCACCGTGGCATCGTTGGCGTAGCCATTGACGAAATTCACGCCAGGTTCAGCGGCGGTGCTGAAGGCGCTGAGCCTGACCACGGCGCTCTTGCCGCTTTGCAACTGCACGACATCGAACGTGGCCGACCTTGCATTGAACACGGCGGTGAAGTCGACGTTAGCTTCGATATCCGCTTCGTTCTGGTCCAGGTTGGGAATGGTCACATTCTGCCGGGCGCCGGTGACGAAGCTAAAACGGACACCTTCCTGTTCCACGATCATCTGGTTGTTGGTGCCGAAGGTGGTCGGGCCGCCCGCCTGGCTGGTATTGATCGTATCGCCCGTGGTGATGTTGGCACCGCTCGACTGGTCGGCCGGGTCCTTGCCGGTGGCGATGATCGTCGGGTCGGTGATGCGCAGGATGCCGCCATCATTGACGACGGTCGGGTTCGCGGTGGTGAACATCAGGAACAGGTTCTGACCAGAGGGAGCGTTGGCCAGGCTGAATGCCAGGTCCTGGCTGGTGCCGATGAACACCTTGTTCAGCAGATTGACGGCATCGTCAGGGTTGCCCGTGTTCGGGTGCTTCAGCGGCTGGTATTCCACCGTCCAGATCTTGCCGCCGCTGACGGGCGATCCGGTTTCTTCGATATAGCCCGCGAAGATGATCGCGCCTGTCGGCCCGCCAGCGCGGCCCAGCACGATGTTGTTGTTGGTATCGGTGTAGAGCAGGATGTCGACGCCATTGAGGGTATCCAGCCCGCTGTCCAAGCCATTGAGAGGCGCGCCAGCGCTGTCGGTGAAGCTGATGTCGGTGATGCTGCCTCCCGATACCGGGGTGATGCTGAACGCATTGCTCCCGGTGTTGCCGACGGCGCCGGTATAGCCGCTCAAGGCGGCACCTGCCGGGGTACCGGCCCCCAGTGTGGTCAAGCGGGTCGAAAAGGCGGAGGGCAGGGACGCCACCAGGATGTCGTTGTCGTCGGCATCCGAGGCCGGGGTTGTTGTGGCTGTGCCGTTCTGCAACGCGGCCGTTTCGTCCAGCGTCACGCTCACACCGGTCGCGGTGATGATCGGCGCGCTGTCTGTGAACGAGGCCGTGGCCATCACGTCGTCAGCACTGCCTAACACTTGGTCGGCACCCGCGGCCGTCGCGCTGAGCAGGAAGGTGGCGCCCGCCGAGTCGTCGGGGTTGACGTACCACGAGGTGGTGATGCTGCCGTTGACCTGGCCGTCGAGATCGTCAGCGCCGCCGTCGGTCACGTACCAGGGGGTGTGACCTTCGCCGGAGCTGGTGGCGAGTACATCGTCGGGGGTGCCCCACAGCTTGTCCGCACCGGCGTCCGTGACATGGTCCACCTCGAATGCGACCGTGCTTCCCGCCGCAAAGCCGCTGGCCGTGATGGTGGCAGTGCTGCCAGGGCTATAGTCGCTCAGGTCGGTGGTAACGGTTGGTGAGGAGATGGGGGGTAGGTCGTCGCCGGAGGGGCTGCTGTGTTTGTCCGTTGGCGAGGCGTTCTTCTTGCGAATAGTCATGGCTCTCTCCCAGGCACTGCCGGTTGTCGAGGCCAGATCGCAGGCCCCAGTTACAGGCTTCAACTATGGCGAAGCGCCATGAGCCGCGCATCGGCTGATACTCCCAGGCGGGGTGGGAGTATCGGACTACATGGCACTGGCGCCGGGAGGCCGAAGACGCACGGTCCCCTGCCGTTCAGCGCGCGCCTGTCGTATTCGGCTGCAGCCTCTTCCCGGCATCCGTTGCCTGACTTAATATACTCTCCAGTACAAATATTGAATGTGCCCTCCGCGAAAGGATTCATCATGTTGCGCCATGCCTTGTCCATCGCTCTGTCCGCCGCTGCCGTGCTGTTGCTGGCGGCGTGCGGCCAGGAAGCCGCCCCACCTGCTGTGCCGCGCCCGGCGCTGGTGGTGCAGCCGCAGCCGGCCGAAGCCGCTGCCGACAGTTACCCCGGCGAAGTGCGGGCGCGCTTCGAGCCGGAACTGGCTTTCCGCATTGGCGGCAAGGTCAACAAGCGCCTGGTCGAGGAAGGGCAGCGGGTCAAGGCCGACCAGCCGCTGGCCGAGCTGGACCCGCAGGATGTGCGCCTGCAACTGGAAGCCAACCGTGCCCAGCTGGCGGCCGCCGAGGCCAACCTGTCGCTGGTGCGCGCCGAGCGCGATCGCTACCAGAAGCTGCTGGACCGGCAGATGGTCAGCCATTCCCAGTTCGATAACGCCGAAAACCTCTACCGCGCCGGCCTGGCCCGGCTGAAACAGGCCAAGGCCGAGTTCGACGTGGCTGGCAACCAGGCTGAATACGCTGTGCTGCGCGCACCCCAGGCCGGGGTGATCGCCAAGCGCCAGGTGGAAGTGGGCCAGGTGGTCGCCGCAGGGCAGACCGTGTTCACCCTGGCCGCCGATGGCGAGCGGGAAGTGGCCATCGGCCTGCCGGAGCAGCAGTTCGCCCGCTTCGCCGTGGGCCAGCCGGTGAGCGTGGAGCTGTGGTCGCACCCGCAAGAGCGCTTCCAGGGGCGTATCCGCGAGTTGTCACCGGCCGCCGACCCGCGTTCGCGCACCTTCGCTGCCCGCATCGCCTTTACCACGGCCGCCACGCCGGCGGAGCTGGGCCAGAGCGCCCGGGTGTTCATCGCCCACGAAGGGCTGATCCCGCTGGCGGTACCGCTGTCGGCAGTCACTGCGGAAAACGGCCAGGCCTACGTCTGGCGGGTCAACAAGGACAGCCGCCTGGAGCGGGCAGTGGTGCGCCTGGGGCCCTACGGCGCCGACAGCGTACCCGTGCTCGAAGGCCTCGCCCCCGGCGACTGGGTCGTCGCCGCGGGTGGCCATGTATTGCGCGAGGGCCAGGAAATACGCCCCGTGGACCGTACCAACCGCGTAGTGAACCTGACGGCCAAGGAGTAAGTCCCGATGGGTTTCAACCTTTCTGCCTGGGCGCTGCGCAACCGCCAGATCGTCCTGTTCCTGATGATCCTGCTGGCGGCCATTGGCGCCATGTCCTACACCAAGCTCGGCCAGAGCGAGGACCCGCCGTTCACTTTCAAGGCCATGGTCATCCGTACCCTGTGGCCCGGTGCCACTGCCGAGGAAGTGTCGCGCCAGGTCACCGAGCGCATCGAGAAGAAGCTGATGGAAACCGGCGAGTACGAGCGGATCGTGTCGTTCTCCCGCCCGGGCGAATCGCAGGTCACCTTCATGGCCCGCGACTCGCTGCATTCCAAGGACATCCCCGAGCTGTGGTACCAGATCCGCAAGAAGGTCGCGGACATCCGCCACACCTTGCCGCCGGAAATCCAGGGCCCGTTCTTCAATGACGAGTTCGGCACCACCTTCGGCAATATCTATGCGCTGACGGGTGAGGGCTTCGATTACGCGGTGCTCAAGGACTATGCCGACCGTATCCAGATCCAGTTGCAGCGGGTCAAGGACGTCGGCAAGGTCGAGCTGATCGGCCTGCAGGACGAGAAAATCTGGATCGAGCTGTCCAACCTCAAGCTGGCCACCCTCGGCGTGCCGCTGGAGGCCGTGCAGCAGGCCCTGCAGGAGCAGAATGCGGTCAGCACCGCCGGCTTCTTCGAAACGCCCAGCGAGCGCCTGCAACTGCGGGTGAGCGGGCGCTTCGACAGCGTCGAGCAGATTCGCCAGTTCCCCATCCGCGTGGGGGACCGCACCTTCCGTATCGGCGATGTGGCCGAGGTGCACCGCGGCTTCAACGACCCGCCCGCACCGCGCATGCGCTTCATGGGCGAGGATGCCATTGGCCTGGCGGTTTCGATGAAGGACGGCGGCGACATTCTGGTGCTGGGCAAGGCATTGGAAAGCGAGTTCGAGCGCCTGGCGCGCAGCCTGCCGGCCGGCATGGAGCTGCGCAAGGTCTCGGACCAGCCAGCGGCGGTCAAGGCTGGCGTGGGCGAGTTTGTCCAGGTGCTGGTCGAGGCGCTGGTCATCGTGCTGCTGGTGAGCTTCTTCTCGCTGGGCCTGCGCACGGGGCTGGTGGTGGCACTGGCCATCCCGTTGGTGCTGGCCATGACCTTCGCCGCCATGCACTACTTCGGCATCGGCCTGCACAAGATATCCCTTGGCGCGCTGGTGCTGGCCCTGGGCTTGCTGGTCGATGACGCGATCATTGCCGTGGAGATGATGGCGATCAAGATGGAGCAGGGCTACGACCGCCTCAAGGCGGCCAGCTACGCCTGGAGCAGCACCGCCTTCCCGATGCTCACCGGCACCCTGATCACGGCGGCGGGCTTCCTGCCCATTGCCACGGCAGCCTCCAGTACGGGCGAATACACCCGTTCGATCTTCCAGGTGGTGACCATCGCCTTGCTGACCTCCTGGGTGGCCGCCGTGGTATTCGTGCCATACCTGGGCGAGCGCCTGCTGCCGGACCTGGCCAGGCTGCATGCCGCGCGCCATGGCAAGGACGGCCACGCGCCAGACCCTTACGCCACACCGTTCTACCAGCGTGTGCGGCGTGTGGTGGAGTGGTGCGTGCGGCGGCGAAAGACGGTGATCCTGCTGACCATTGCCGCCTTTGTCGGCAGTATCCTGCTGTTCCGCTTCGTGCCCCAGCAGTTCTTCCCGGCCTCCGGGCGCCCGGAGTTGATGGTCGACCTGAAACTGGCCGAGGGTGCCTCGCTGGCCAACACCGCCGAGCGGGTCAAGCAACTGGAGGCGTTGCTCAAGCAGCAGGAGGGTATCGACAACTACGTGGCCTACGTGGGCACCGGTTCGCCGCGTTTCTACCTGCCGCTGGACCAGCAGCTGCCGGCGGCCAGCTTCGCCCAGTTCGTGGTACTGGCCAAGTCGATGGAGGACCGCGAGCGCCTGCGCAGCTGGCTGATCAGCACCATGGACCAGCAGTTCCCCGACCTGCGTGCCCGGGTCACCCGCCTGGAAAACGGTCCGCCCGTGGGTTACCCGGTGCAGTTCCGGGTGACTGGCGAGCACATCGAGAAGGCCCGTGCGCTGGCCCGCGAGGTGGCCGACAAGGTGCGCCAGAACCCGCATGTGGTCAACGTTCACCTGGACTGGGAGGAGCCGAGCAAGGCGGTGTTCCTCGAGATCGACCAGGACCGCGCCCGCGCCCTGGGCGTGAGCACCGCGCACCTGTCGAGCTTCCTGCAAAGCTCGCTGACCGGCACCACGGTCAGCCAGTACCGCGAGGACAACGAGCTGATCGAGATCCTGCTGCGCGGCACCCGGCAGGAACGCAACGAGCTGGGCAACCTCGGCAGCCTGGCATTGCCGACCGACAATGGCCAGAGCGTGGCGCTGTCGCAGGTTGCGACCCTGGAGTACGGCTTCGAGGAAGGCATCATCTGGCACCGTAACCGCTTGCCGACGGTGACCGTGCGCGCCGATATCTACGACAAGGAGCAGCCGGCGACGCTGGTGAAGCAGATCGAGCCGTCCCTGCATGACATCCGCGCCAAGCTGCCGGATGGCTATTTGCTGGAAGTGGGCGGCACGGTCGAGGACTCCGAGCGCGGGCAGAAGTCGGTGAATGCCGGCATGCCGCTGTTCGTGGTGGTGGTACTGAGCTTGCTGATGATCCAGCTGCGCAGCTTCTCGCGCACGGTGATGGTGTTCCTCACTGCGCCGCTGGGGCTGATTGGCGTGACCTTGTTCCTGCTGGTGTTCCGCCAGCCGTTCGGCTTTGTCGCCATGCTCGGCACCATTGCCCTGGCGGGGATGATCATGCGCAACTCGGTGATCCTGGTGGACCAGATCGAGCAGGACATCGCGGCGGGGCTGGAGCGCTGGCAGGCGATCATCGAAGCCACGGTGCGGCGCTTCCGCCCGATCGTGCTGACCGCACTGGCAGCGGTGCTGGCGATGATTCCGTTGTCGCGCAGTGTGTTCTACGGGCCGATGGCGGTGGCGATCATGGGCGGGTTGATCGTGGCCACGGTGCTGACCCTGCTGTTCTTGCCGGCGTTGTATGCGGCTTGGTTCAGGGTGAAGAAGAGCTGAAGGCCGCAGGGGAGGGCTTTGCCCTCCTATCGCGACACAAGGCCGCTCCCACAAAGGTCCTGCATTCGCCGATCTATGTAGGAGCGGCCTTGTGTCGCGATGGGCTGCAAAGCAACCCCCAGGGGGCCCTCAGAGGGCGCCGAAGACCTTCTTGGCCAGGCTGGTAGCCGCTTCAGCCGGGTTCTGGCGAATGCTCTGCTCCTGCTTTCCGATCATCTCGAACAGGCCATCCAGTGCCTTTTCAGTCACGTAGTTCTCGATGCTGGCGCTCTTGGCATCGACCACACCCAACGCCACGGCCTGCCCGGCAAAGTTGTTGTACTGCTGAGCCAGGCCAACCTTGTCGGTAGCCTGCTTGACGATCGGCAGGAACTTGGCGCGGATCTGCTCGCGGCTGCTCTTGTTCAGGTACTGGGTGGCCGAGTCGTCACCGCCGCTGAGGATGCCCTTGGCATCGGTCACGCTCATGTTCTTCACGGCATCTACCAGAATCGCCTGGGCCTGCGGCACGGCAGCCTCGGCGGCCTTGTTCATGCTGGTTTCCAGGGCTTCGACCTGTTCACCCTTGCCGAACATCTTCATCGCCTTGGCGGCCTTGCCCAGGTTGCCTGGCAGTTCGATGCGCACGTCCGGGTTGTTGCTGAAGCCGCCCGGGGTGCTCAGCTGCTTGACGGCCAGTTGTGCGCCTTGGGTCAGGGCATCCTTCAGGCCGCCGGTGGCGTCTTTCTGGGTCAGGTCGCCCAGCGACAGGGCCAGGGCACTGGCCGACAGCAGCAGGCCGGCGCACAGGGTGGTGAAACGCAGGGGGGTGCGGATCATGAAGCTTTCCTTGTAGACAGATGAATACGGGTATCAGCGGACTGGATCGACCTTGATCCGCACGGGCTGTGGGTCACTGCCGTCGAGCATGACGCCGTGGTGTTCGGTGTTGATGAACAGCAGCTTGCCGTCCAGCTCGATGCGCGCGCTTACCGCATAGCGGTGGCCGGGCTTGACCTGGGCCGGGTCGTAGGTGAGGTGGAACGGCAGCGGTACGTTGCCTTTGACCGGGCCGGCCTGACGGGCCAGGGTCACCGCCGGGGCGTCCATCAGCGAGACGTCCTGCAGTTCCACGCTGAGGGTGGCGGCAGGTGGCAGGGCGCTGCGCTGCAGGTAGAAGACTTCGCCATCCAGGCTGGCCTGGTTGGACGGGGTGTGGCTGGAACAGGCTGCGAGCAAGGATGCGCAACACAGCATAAAGAGCTTTTTCATGGTATCTCCGAAGTCCTTGGCGTTGGCTTGTGGCCAACCCCAGGGACTTTAGCGGATTTCTTCTGGTGGGTCCTTGATGAAGATGCGACAAAGAGGGGGGAGAGCAAGGCGAAGCGCAATATTCAACTACGACGCGGCGGCCGCAGGCTGATTGGCTCCAGTTCGGTAACGCTTGGAAGGGTCAGGCCGCGCAGCGTTCTCCCGGCGTACGGGGTCATGGTGTGTGGGTCGTAGTAGGCCACGCGCAGAAGCAAGGGTTCGTCGTCATTGACTGTGTTGCCATCCAGGTATGTGGTAAGCGTCAGGGGGGCCTGCGTCGGCCACAGGGTGGCACCGGCAATGTAGCTGGAGCTTCTGTTGCTGTAACCGTCTTCCTGGGGCCGATACAGGCCGAGTGTCATGAGCGCCTGCCGCTTTAGCAACTCTTCGGGAATCTCAATGATGTTCTTCATCTCGATGATCGCGGGCGACAGGGGTGGCTGACCTTGCTCGCCAGGCTGGGCGGGGATCCTCAGGACCATGGGAGGGTTTGGCTCAGGCTGGTCGATTTCAAGTGGCATCGACAGGTTCAAGTCATTTGGCTCTTGATTGACGCCAACGCCATAACTGGCCACCAGCGTTGGTTTGGCACCTTCCGGCAGGCTATTGCGGTCCAGCAGCAAGCTGAATGGCATTGTGGCGCCAAGTGTCTGGCATCCCCAGGTGGCCAGGATGATCTTGTTCTCATCCGTGCCCAGCTGTACGCGTACGCCAACGTGTGGTGCGCCTTCAGCTGTATGGATGCACGACGGGACCACCACGGTCCCGCAAATCTCGATGAAGTTGGCGGGGAGCATGTTGATTTTCCTCGGTTCAGTCTTGGGTACAGGTGGCCAGTCAATCAGCGAGGTCGTCGCTGAGCAGGGGACCGTTTTCGGTGGCAACCAGATCGACAGTTACCCGTTGTGTACCCGATACCGTGGCTGGTTCTATCGAGTGACGGCTGGTGTTGATGTAGCGCAGCTGGCCGTTTATCTCGATGCGCGCGGCGAGGGCATAGCTGCGGCGTGGGTCGATAAGGCTGGTATCAAAAGTCAGCGGCAGATTGATCGGCATCAGGCCGCCACAGCGCAGACGCAACTCGGCAAGGCTGATGGAGCGCGCATCTGCCTTCGAGATATCGATCAGCCTCAATTCAACCAGGCCGGATGGCGCAAGCGTGTTATCGCCTGAGGAAACGATTTCAACGTCCAGCGTCTTCATTTGAGTCATGTTGGAGCTCCTTGAGAGGGATGGGCTTGAAGTAGCGCCGTGATCCTGATCCCTCCCAAGGGCCGAGAGCAGCCTGAAAAACTACCTTTGCATAACCTCCGCAGGCTCATCTCGGTGTAATGCCACCTGGCGGATCGACAGGCGCAGTTCCGCCGACAGCACGCGCTTGGCCACGCCTTCGGCCAGCTCGCCGAGCTTGTCGTGATAACCCAGCTTGCCCTGGGCATCTGCATGCAGCACGCCTTGCCCGAGCAGGGTCTGGATGAAGTGGCGGAACAGGGTCTTGTCGAAGAACTCCGGGGCGTTCAGGCCGTGCAGGATCGACAGGCGCTGGGCCATCATCACGCACAGGTCTTCCAGTTCTTCGGCGCTGAGGCTGTTCTGGCCGCTGTTCAGCAGCAGCGAGGTGGCCATGTAGAAACGCTGCAGGGTCTGGGTGATGGTGCGGGCGAGCAGGGTCAGCAACACGAACTGCCGCGAGCTGGGTGCCGGGCGAATGTAGGTGTCGTTGTCCTGGCGCAGCAGCCCTTGCTCGACCAGTGCGGTCAGCCACTGGTCGATCACCGCATCCAGTTGCTCCGGCGTCCAGCGCAGGAACAGTTCGGCCTGCAGGTAGGGGTACAGCGCGTGCACATACTGGCCAAGCAGTTCGCGGCTCATGCGCGAACTGCTGAGGAAGAAGCTGGCCAGCAGCGCCGGCAGGGCGAAGATGTGCAGCACGTTGTTGCGGTAATAGGTCATCAGTACCGCGTTGCCTTCATCCAGATACAGGATGCGGCCCATGGCGTCCTTCTGCTCGGCCACCAGGTTCATCCCGCGCACGTGTTCGATCAGCGCCAGGCCGTCGCCGTCGGGCAGGGTGGTGTGCGGTGAGTAGGGCACCTGGCGCAGCAAGGCCAGGTACAGGTCGAGCACGCGGGTCAGGGCGCGCTCGTCCAGGGCCAGGCGGCTGGTGGACAGCAGCGCCAGGGCCACCAGGTTGACCGGGTTGATCGCGGCCGCCTCGTTGAGGTGGCGGGCCACGGTTTCGCCCAGGCGGGTGGTGGCGGCATTGAGCCAGGCCGGGCGGTACTGCGGGCCGTGGTCCTGTTCACGCCAGCCGGGTTGTTGCTGGTCGAGGAAGCCGGCCAGGCGGATCGGCTCGCCGAAGTTCACGTATACCTGGCCAAAGCGCTGCTTGAGGGCGCCGAACACCTTGAAGATATCGAAGATCGACTCTTTCTTCTTGCTGGCACCGCGCAGCTCGCCCAGGTAGGTGCGGCCTTCGAGCACGCGCTCGTAGCCGATGTACACCGGCACGAACACGATCGGCGTGCGCGACGAACGCAGGAAGCTGCGCAGGGTGATGGCCAGCATCCCGGTGCGCGGCTGCAGCATGCGCCCGGTGCGCGAGCGGCCGCCTTCGACGAAGTACTCGACCGGGAAGCCCTTGGTGTACAGGGTGTGCAGGTACTCATTGAACACCGCGGTGTACAGCGGGTTGCCCTTGAACGTGCGGCGCATGAAGAAGGCACCGCCACGGCGCAGCAGGTTACCCACCAGCGGCATGTTGAGGTTGATGCCCGCGGCCACGTGCGGCGGTGTCAGGCCGTTGCGGAACAGCAGGTACGACAGCAGCAGGTAGTCGATATGGCTGCGGTGGCACGGCACATAGATCACTTCGTGGCCGGGGGCGATGCCTTGTACCTGCTCGATGTGGTTGACCTTGATGCCGTCGTAGATCTTGTTCCAGAACCAGCTCAGCACCACTTCGAGGAAGCGGATGGCGGTGTAGGTGTAGTCCGAGGCGATTTCGTTGCCATAGCGCAGAGCCTGGGCTTCGGCCTTGGCCAGCGGCAGGTTTTCACGCTGCGCCTCATCGACGATGGCCTGGCGCACCTGGGGCGCGTGGATCAGGCCCTTGACCAGGTTGCGCCGGTGCGAGATGTCCGGGCCGATGACGGCGGTCTTGAGGTTGCGAAAGTGCACGCGCATCAGGCGCTGGGCCATGCGCACGGTGCGCTCGTGGCCTTTGTTGTGCTGTACCAGTTCGCGCAGGTGGATGGGTGCGGAGAACTGCACCCGGGTCTTGCGCCCGAGGATCAGCACGGTCAGCAGCCGGCGCAGGCGCCCGGTAACCGCCCAGCTGTCGGCGAACAGCAACTTCCACGGGCTGGATTCACTCGCCGGGGTCTGGCCCCAGAACACACTGACCGGAATGATCTGCGCATCCTCTTCGGCGTGCTGGCTGACGGCGGCGACCAGGCGCTCCAGGGTAGGCGGGGCGCCGCGCTTGTCATGGCGGCCAAGCCAGTCCGGGTCCGGGGTCAGGTAGAAGAACGCCGCCGGTTCCTGCAGCGGGCCGACCGCCACCGGCAGCACCGGGCGCGGCAGGCCTGCCTTGGTGCATTCATGGTCGAGCACGGCCAGGTCGGTGAGCGCGGGCGAGGGCAGGGCATAGAAAACCGGGCGGCTGCGGTCGAGCTTGAGGGTGAGGGAGGACTGGTTGATGGTTTCGGAGCGCACCCACAGGTACAACAGGCGACGCAGGGCGCCGAAGATCAGGCGGCGCAGGGGGGAACGGGTCATGGGGTGTGTGCCCTGGGTGTGATTTTCAGGTGGGTATCCAGCCAATTAGTCTGCCGTATCCGCGCAAGTTCAGCAAAAATCGCCGAACGGCGCGACGGTCATCAAATTTTTTTGTTCTGTGTCATATACTCGGCCTGCCACTTGCAAGATATTTGCGCAAGCGGCGTCGACACAGGGAGGGACTCTGTGTCTGCAAGGCGATCTTCACAATAAAAATCCGGAGTAGTTCAGATGTCGTCTCGTGAGACTGGGAATGTAAAGTGGTTCAACGATGCCAAGGGTTATGGCTTCATTCAGCGCGAAGGTGGTGCGGATGTATTCGTTCACTATCGGGCGATCCGCGGTGAGGGGCATCGTACCCTGGTCGAAGGACAGCGGGTGGAATACGCCTGCGTGCAGGGCCAGAAAGGCCTGCAAGCCGAGGACGTGGTAGGCCTCTGAGCCTCATGCTGTAAGGCTTGTTGTGGGAGCTGGCTTGCCGGCGATCACCGGCGAAGCCGGTGCCAGGCACCGTGTTGCCTGCATCGCCGGCAAGCCGGGCTCCCACAAAGAATGCAGTGCATTCAGGTACGCCAGGTGATTTCCTCTTCACCGTCGGCGCTGATGCGGACCCAGCGGTCGGCATCTTCTTCCCCATCTTCCTCCACCCAGCCACCTGGCGCGCAGCGCACTTCCACGCCCAGTGCGGCGAATGCGGCGCGGGCGCAGGCAACGTCATCGGCCCACGGCGTCTGGTCGCTTTCCAGGTACAGGCTGTTCCATTTCCCTACAGCCTTGGGTAACCAGGTGACCGGAATGTTACCGGCCTGGCATTTGAAGGTATGGCCTTTCTGCTTCCATTCGCTGCATGGGCCGATTGCCTGGGCGAGCCACTCGGCAATCTGCTTGTGGTCGACGTCGGCGTCCTTCAGGTAGATCTCGATATCAGGTTGGCGCATAAGGGCTCCGGGTGTGCTCAGTCTTGGCGCACGAAATAGTCATAACGCATGGAAACCGTGACCTCGAACGGCTCGGGCTGGTCGATCACCCGGGCACGCTTTTCGGCACTGGCGCGCCAGCCGTGCGGGGTCATGGCCAGCAGGTCGGCGCGGGCCTTGGGCACGGCCAGGCTCAGGCGGAACTCCAGGGTTTCGCTGTGGGCATGGGCCATGCCTTCGGGGACCAGTGCCAGGTGTTTGTCGTCGGCGTAAGGGCGTACTTCATCGTAGAGCACTTCGCGCAGCTCCATCAGGTGGCCGCTGGTAGGGCCGACCCGCATCAGGCCGCCGCCGGGGCTGAGCAGGCGCTTGGCCTCGGCCCAGTCCAGCGGGCTGAACACGCTGGCGATGAACTGGCAGCTGGCGTCGGCCAGCGGCACGCGAGCCATGCTGGCGACCATCCAGGTAACCTCGGGCGCGCGGCGACAGGCACGCTTGACCGCCTCACGGGAGATGTCCAGGGCGTAGCCGTCGGCAGCCGGCAGGGCCTGGGCGATCTGCGCGGTGTAGTAACCCTCGCCACAGCCGATGTCCAGCCAGGCACCGGGCTGGCGCTCGGCGGCCAGCTCGGCCAGGCGGCGCGCCACCGGCGCGTAGTGGCCGGCGTCGAGGAAATCGCGGCGGGCTTCGACCATGGCCTGGTTGTCACCCGGGTCACGGCTGTTCTTGTGCTGCACCGGCAGCAGGTTCAGGTAACCCTGGCGGGCGCGGTCGAAGCGGTGGCCGGCCGGGCACACCACACCGTTGTCGAGCCGGCTCAGCGGTGCCTGGCAAAGAGGGCAGGCGAGCATCAGGCGAGCAACCGGACCAGGGTCTGGTAATAGATTTCGGTCAGCAAATCGAGGTCGCTGGCCAGGATCCGCTCGTCCACCTGGTGGATGGTGGCGTTGACCGGGCCGAGCTCGACCACCTGGGTGCCCATGGTGGCGATGAAGCGGCCATCGGAAGTACCACCGCTGGTGGACGGCTGGGTGTCGCGGCCGGTGACGCCTTTGATGCTGGCCGAGACGGCGTCCAGCAGTTCGCCCGGTTCGGTGAGGAACGGCAGACCCGACAGCGCCCAGTCGATCGACCAGTCCAGTTCATGCTTGTCGAGGATCGCCGACACCCGCGCCTGCAGGCCTTCGACGGTGGACTCGGTGGAGAAGCGGAAGTTGAACAGTGCGGTCAGCTCGCCCGGGACCACGTTGGTGGCGCCGGTGCCGGAGTTGAGATTGGAGATCTGGAAGCTGGTCGGCGGGAAGAACGCATTGCCTTCGTCCCAGTGCTCGGCCGCCAGCTCCGCCAGGGCCGGCGCGGCCAGGTGGATTGGGTTGCGCGCGAGGTGCGGGTAGGCCACATGGCCCTGCTTGCCGCGCACGGTCAGCTTGGCGCCCAGCGAGCCACGGCGGCCGTTCTTGACCACGTCACCCAGCAGGGTGGTGCTGGAGGGTTCGCCGACGATGCACCAGTCCAGGCGCTCGTTGCGTGCTTTCAGGCGCTCGACCACGGCCTTGGTGCCATGGTGGGCCGGGCCTTCCTCGTCGCTGGTGATCAGGAACGCGACCTTGCCGCGGTGGTCCGGGTAGTCCTGCACGAAGCGCTCGCTGGCAATCACCATGGAGGCCAGGCTGCCTTTCATGTCGGCGGCGCCACGGCCGCAGAGCATGCCGTCGGCGTCGATCAGCGCTTCGAACGGCTCATGCTGCCATTGCTGCACCGGGCCGGTGGGTACCACATCGGTGTGGCCGGCAAAGCACAGCACCGGGCCATCCTGGCTGCCGTGGGTGGCCCAGAAATTGTCGACGTCCTCGAAGCGCATCGGCTCGAGCTGGAAGCCCACGGCGCCCAGGCGGTTCATCATCTGCGCCTGGCAGTCGGCGTCGACGGGGGTGACCGAGGGGCGGCGGATCAGGTCGCAGGCCAGTTGAAGGGTAGGCGAGAGCTCGGCAGGGGCCGTCATGGGGGACTCCGGGGCAAGGCAAGGCGGGGAAATCTGAGGGGCGTTATCTTATATCAAATGGTTTCAGGCGGCACGGCCCATTCGCGGGCACGCCCGCTCCCACAGGTACTGCACAGCTCTGAATGTCGGTGACAGACCTGTGGGAGCGGGCGTGCCCGCGAATGGGCTGCAAAGCAGCCCCGGCAATCTCAGGCTTGCTGCGCCTCGGCGGCTTTTTCCCCGGGCTTGGGCAGCGAAGACAGGAACGCCATCACCAGCGCCGCCACATAAGGCAACGACTGCACCAGCAACATTGCCACCCAGAAGCGCATGTCCGAGCTCGGCAGCCCCTGTACCAGGTAGATGCCCAGCGCTGCGCCCCACAGCAGCAACATGATGAACAGCTCTTCCCGCGCTTCGGAAATCGCCACCAGCAGCCCGTGGCTGTCGGCGTTCTTCGGTGTGCGGAAGAACGGCATGCTGCTGGTGAAGAACCCGTACAGCACCGCCTTGGCAATGGTATGCGAGAGCGCCAGCCCGGCCAGCGCCGCAGCAAAGGCATCCTTCAGGTTCACCCCTACCGCGCGACGGTAGAGGAAGATGATCTTGCCGACCTTGAAGAAGAACAGTGCCAGCGGCGGAATGGCAAAGATCATCAGCGGCGGGTCGACCCGGTGCGGCACGATGATCATCGCCGCCGACCACAGCAGCGCTCCGATGGTGAAGAAGATGTTCATGCCATCGGCGATCCACGGCAACCAGCCGGCCAGGAAGTGGTAGCGCTGGCCGCGGGTCAGCTCGCTGCCCTTGCCGCGCAGCAGGGCGCTGGCGTGGTGCTTGATGATCTGGATGGCGCCATAGGCCCAGCGGAAGCGTTGCTTCTTGAAGTCGATGAAGGTGTCGGGCATCAGGCCTTTACCGTAGCTGTTGTGGGCATAGGCGGCCGACAGGCCCTTCTCGAATACCCGCAAGCCCAGTTCGGCGTCCTCGCAGATGCACCACTCGGCCCAGCCCAGCTCTTCCAGCACGCTGCGCCGGGTCATGGTCATGGTGCCGTGCTGGATGATCGCGTCACGGTCGTTGCGGGTGACCATGCCGATGTGGAAGAAGCCCTTGTACTCGCTGTAGCAAAGCTTCTTGAAGGCGCTTTCGTGCTGGTCGCGGTAGTCCTGCGGCGACTGCACCACGGCAATCTTCGGGTCGGCGAAGTGCGGCACCATGTGCTTGAGCCAGTTGCGGTCGACGCAGTAGTCCGAGTCGATCACCGCGATCACTTCGGCGTCCTTGGCGGTGTGCGGGATCAGGTAGTTCAGTGCGCCGCCCTTGAAACCGGCCAGGGGCGCGACGTGGAAGAACCTGAAGCGCTCGCCGAGCTTCTCGCAATGGGCCTTGAGCGGCTCCCACACGGCCGGGTCCTTGGTGTTGTTGTCGATCACCAGCACTTCGTAGTCGGGGTAGTCCAGCGCGGCCAGGGCATCGAGGGTCTGTTTGACCATTTCCGGCGGCTCGTTGTAGCACGGCACATGCACCGATACCTTGGGCCGGTAGGCGCTGTCGGCCTGCACCGGCAGGAATTCGCGCCGGCGCTTGTGTATCCATACCGCCTCGGCCAGTTCGTGGGCCTCGGTCAGCAGCACGATGAACACGCCCAGCGCGCCGAGGGCCAGCAGCACGCCCACGGTCAGGCTGAACCAGGTGCTGTATTGCTGGCTGTAGTCGTAGGCGATCCATACCAGCACCGACCCGCACAGGAAGGTGATGAAGGTCAGGAAGGTGCGGCCGCGCTGGCGCAGGGCCGAACCGTCGATGAACAGCACCATCAGGGCAATCATCGCCAGCACCACCGAGGCAACCGCCAGGGCGCGCCATTGCGGGATCGCCACCACCGGGCCGTCAAAGTTGAATTTTTGCTGGCGTTCGGCGTTGTACACGCCCCAGTAGGCGCCGACCGAGCCTTCGTCACTGGCCTTCCACGGCTGGTCGTAGGCCTCGATGACGAAGTAATTGTAACCACGGCGGTTGAGGGTGTTGACCAGGGTACGCAGGTAGATGGCCTGGTCGGCCTGGGTGGCATCGGCGCCGCCGCGCATGCGGCCGTTGCTCGGCCAGCCGACTTCCGACAGCAGCAGGGGTTTGCGCGGGAACTGGTGCTTCAGTTCGCGGGCGCGGTCGAGCACGAACTCGACCGAATCCTTCATCGGCACGAACTCCCAGTACGGCAGGATGTGCGCGGCAATCAGGTCGACGTGCTTGGCCAGCTGCGGGTTTTCCTTCCAGATGTGCCACTGCTCACTGGTGGTCACCGGCACCTTGACCGCTGCGCGTACCCGGTCCAGGTACTTGATCAGGTTTTCCGGGGTGACTTCTTCGCGGAACAGTGCCTCGTTACCGACCACAACCCGCACCACGCTGCGCGAGGTGTTGGCCAGCTGGATGGCCGTGGCGATTTCGCGTTCGTTGCGCTCCAAGTCCGGGCTGATCCAGATGCCCAGCGTCACCCGCAGGCCGAATTCCTCGGCCAGGCGCGGGATATCCGCCTGGGTGCCCTCCACGGTGTAGATCCGGATGCTGTCGGTCAGTTTGCTCAACTGCTCCAGGTCCTGGCGCATCTCGTCGTCACTGGGGTACTGGCCCTTCTGCGGGCTTTCGCCCAGACGGAACGGTGAATACGAGAAACCAGAGATCTGTTCTGGCCAGGCGGGGGCGGAGACCGGGCGGTTGATCAGCGCCCAGAACCCGGTAAACAACGCGGCGATGGCCAGGACCACGACCAGGTTCAGGCCGAATTTACGTGAAGACATTGTCGTCCATATGTGTCGAAGTGATAGGACATTAAAGCAGGGTTGATAGTCTCTTTCCTAACGATGCAGGTCATGGGCCCGCTGGCATATAATGCGCGCCGGTTTTTTGGGGTATGAACATGAGCACAGAAGATCCACGCTTCGCCGGCGTTGCCCGGCTGTATGGCGACCAGGGGTTGCACCGTCTGGGCCAGGCCCATGTGGCCGTGGTCGGTATTGGCGGAGTAGGCTCGTGGGCGGCGGAAGCGCTGGCCCGCAGTGGCGTGGGCGAGATCACCCTGTTCGACCTCGACGACGTGTGCGTCAGCAACACCAACCGCCAGGCCCATGCGCTGGATGGGCAGGTGGGGCGGCCCAAGGTCGAGGTCATGGCCGAGCGCCTGCGGGCGATCAACCCGGCGTGCACGGTGCATGCAGTGGCCGACTTCGTCACCCGCGACACCATGGTCGAGTACATTACCGAGAACCTCGACTGCGTGATCGACTGCATCGACAGCGTCATGGCCAAGGCGGCGCTGATTGCCTGGTGCCGGCGGCGCAAGATCGCCATCGTCACCACGGGTGGCGCCGGTGGGCAGATCGACCCGACACAGATCCAGATCGCCGACCTGAACAAGACCTTCAACGACCCGCTGGCCTCGCGGGTGCGTTCCACCCTGCGTCGCGACTACAACTTCTCGCGCAATGTCAGCCGCAACTATGGCGTGCCATGCGTGTTCTCCAGCGAACAGCTGCGCTACCCCAAGGGCGATGGCAGCGTTTGCCTGCAGAAAAGCTTCGTGGGTGAGGGCGTGCGGTTGGACTGCGCGGGAGGCTTTGGCGCGGTGATGATGGTGACCGCGACCTTTGGCATGGTGGCGGCGAGCAAGGCGGTGGAAAAACTGGTAGCGGGGGCGCGGCGGCCTTCGGAGCGGGTCAAGCCTGAATAACTGCTTCTGGCCCACTCGGTCCTTGTAGGAGCGGCCTTGTGTCGCGAAAGGGGCGCGTAGCGGCCCCAGGTTCCCAGTTTCACCACAGAGATTGACGGGGCCGCTTTGCGGCCCTTTCGCGACACAAGGCCGCTCCTACAGGTAAACGCCAGCCAAAACGCCACGCGATACCTGTGGGAGCGGGCGAGCCCGCGAAGAGGCCAGCACCGATTCAACGGTTGGACGCCAGCTCCGCCATCCGCTGCAACACCGCATGCAGCCCATTGCTGCGCGACGGCGAAAGCTGGCGCTCCAGGCCCAGCTGAGTGAACCACTCACGCAGATCGAGCCCGGCGAGTTCTTCACTGGCCAATCCCTGCACCCGCACCAGCAACAACGCCAGCAGCCCACGCAACAGGCGTGCATCGCTGCTGGCCTTGAACCGCCACAAGCCCTCGACCTGCTCGGCCACCAGCCATACCAGGCTTTCGCAGCCATGCACCCGGTTGGCCTCGGTCTTTTCAGTGTCAGCCAGCGGTTCCAGCCGGTCGCCCCACTGCATCAACAGCCGCGCACGCTGTTCCCAGCCCTTGCCCTGCTCGAAAGCTTCCAGCGCCTGGCGCGCCTGATCCGGCAGGGTCATCGCAACAGCTCCAGGCCTTGATCCAGCGCCGCGAAGAAACGCTGCAAGTCATCGCTGTCGTTATACAGCCCCAATGACACGCGGATCGCGCCCTCCAGGCCCAGGCCCTGCAGCAGCGGCATGGCGCAGTGGTGCCCGGCACGCACGGCAATGCCTTGCTCGGTCAGCAGGTGGGCGATGTCGGCGTTATGCACGCCGTCGATGACAAAACTGGCAAGGGCCGCCTGTGGCGTGCCCAGGATGCGCACGCCATCGCGGTCCGCCAGGCCACGCAGCAGGTACTGGTGCAGGCTGGTTTCATGGGCTTCGAGCGCCTGGGCATCGAGGCTGGCCAGGTAGTCCAGGGTTGCACCCAGGCCGATCACCCCGGCGATCGGCGGCGTGCCTGCCTCGAACCCCAGCGGCGCCGGGCGGAAGCTGGCGCTGTGGTATTCGGCCAGTTGCACCATCTCGCCACCGAACTGCCAGTGGTGCAGCAGTTCCAGCGCCTGGCTGCGGCCGTACAGCACACCGACGCCTTCCGGGCCGTATAGCTTGTGGCTGGAGAACACATAGAAGTCGCAGCCAAGCTGCTGCACATCATGGCGGCCATGCACCACGCCCTGGGCACCGTCGACCACGGTCAGCGCGCCTTGGGCGCGGGCATGGGCCAGCAGCGCCGGCAACGGCTGCCAGGTACCCAGCACGTTGGACAGCTGGCTCACCGCCAGCACCCGGGTGCGCGGGCCGATCAGTTGCAGCGCCTGGTCCAGGTCGATGCGGCCATGGGCATCCAGCGGCAGCACCACCAGGCGCAGGTTGCGCCGGCGCGCCAGCTGTTGCCAGGGCAGCAGGTTGGCATGGTGCTCCAGGGCACTGACGGCAATTTCGTCACCGGCCTCGAAGCGGTGTTCCAGGCCATAGGCCAGCAGGTTCAGCGCCGAAGTGGCACCGTGGGTGAAGATGATCTGCCGCGAGTCTGCCGCATTGAGCCAGGCGGCAACCTTGTCGCGGCTGGTTTCGAAGGCCTGAGTCGCCAGTGCGCCGGGCAAGTGCTGGGCACGGTGCACGTTGGCTGCGCCATGGCCGTAGTAATGGCTCAGGGCATCGAGCAGGGCTTGCGGCTTCTGGGTGGTGGCGGCGTTGTCCAGGTAGGTCTGGTGCTGCCGTTGCAGGGCGGCGATGGCGGGAAAATCGGCACGCCAGGGGGAGGGCTGAAACATGGTCGCGGGGCCTGGAATGAAAATCGGGTCTGGCGTGGTGCCAGACCCGATCTTAACATTTCAAACGCTGAGAATCCGCTGTTCGCGAGCAAGCTAGCTCCGGCAGCGGTTGAAGGGCTCTCAGTTGTGCGCGTGCAGCGCCTCGTTCAGCTCGATGGCCGACTTGTGGGTCTTGCACTCCACCGCGCCGTTCAGCGAGTTGCGACGGAACAGCAGGTCGGTCTGGCCGGCCAGGTCGCGGGCCTTGACCACTTTGACCAGCTGGTTGTTCTCGTCCAGCAGGTTCACCTTGGTACCGGCGGTGATGTACAGGCCGGCTTCGACGGTGTTGCGGTCGCCCAGCGGAATGCCGATACCGGCGTTGGCGCCGATCAGGCAGCCTTCGCCAACCTTGATGACGATGTTGCCGCCACCGGACAGGGTGCCCATGGTCGAGCAGCCGCCGCCCAGGTCCGAGCCCTTGCCGACGAATACGCCAGCGGAAACGCGGCCTTCGATCATGCCCGGGCCTTCGGTGCCAGCGTTAAAGTTGACGAAGCCTTCGTGCATGATGGTGGTGCCTTCGCCGATGTAGGCGCCCAGGCGCACGCGGGCGGTGTCGGCGATACGCACGCCGGCCGGGACCACGTAGTCGGTCATTTTCGGGAACTTGTCCACCGAGAACACTTCCAGCAGCTCGCCCTTCAGGCGTGCTTCCAGTTGCAGTTCGGCGAGTTCGGCCAGGTCGACCGCGCCCTGGTTGGTCCAGGCCACGTTCGGCAGCAGCGGGAAGATGCCGGCCAGGCTCACGCCGTGCGGCTTGACCAGGCGGTGCGACAGCAGGTGCAGCTTGAGGTAGGCCTCTGGGGTCGAGGTCAGCGCGGCGTCTTCGGCCAGCAGGGTGGCGACCAGCGGCTTGTGGCTTTCGGCCAGGCGGGTCAGCAGGGCGGCCTGGGCGGCATCAACGCCTTTCACGGCTTCGGCCAGTTGCGCGGCCTGGGCGTTGCTGAAGGCGATGGCCTGGTTGCCACCTTGGTAACCGAGAACAGGGGCTACTGCAGCGACCAGTTCGGCGCTCGGGTTGAGCAGCGGTTGTGCGTAGAACACTTCCAGCCAGGCGCCCTGGCGGTTCTGGGAGCCGACACCGAAGGCCAGGCTGAACAGGGTATTGGACATGTGATTACCTCGTGCGAAATAGGGTAGGGGCTCAGGCCAGGGCAGCGGCGTACAGGTCGGGCTTGAAGCCGACCAGGGTACGCGCGCCAAGGTCGAGCACCGGGCGCTTGATCATCGACGGCTGGGCCAGCATCAGCTCGACGGCCTTGGCCTGGTCGAGGTCGGCCTTGCTGGCGTCGTCCAGCTTGCGGAAGGTGGTGCCGGCACGGTTGAGGATGACTTCCCAGCCGTGTTCGTCGCACCAGCGGTTCAGGCTGTCGCGGTCGATGCCTTGGGCCTTGTAGTCGTGGAATTCGTAGGTGATGGCCTGGTCTTCGAGCCAGGTACGTGCCTTTTTCATGGTGTCACAGGCTTTGATGCCGTAGAGCGTGTAGGTCATTGTGTGCATTGGGGATCACAGGCTGCCCCAATCTCTCCGTTTTCCGATTTCAGTCGCGGGATTATGCGGGAACGATCCTGTGAGCGCCACGGGTGTGCATGTCTTGGGTCTTGCAGTGTGTCGGAGACCGAGCGCCGCCCGCGCGGCGCATCGCCGGCAAGCCGGCTCCCACATCTGTTTCGGGCCAGTTATTCCTGCACCTCAGCCGCGCGAACCCTTAGTGCATGACTGAATTTTGGTGAGAAGCAGAAGCGATACCTTCAGTATCGAAGGGAACAAACAGGGCGGGCAGCGGTAATTTCACAGAAGAGACTGGCCCGAAACAGATGTGGGAGCCGGCTTGCCGGCGATGCGCCGCGCGGGCGGCGCTCGATCTCAGCAGCCCCATAGCACTCAAGGCATGCGCCTCCAAGCCGATACGACCTCGACCCTACGCCGCCATCAGCCCCAAGTATCATCATGTTACATATTCATCCGCCCCCTGCGACTATCGTGCAGCGGCCCCGAATCCCACATCGCCGCTAACATATTGTTTCAATGGCGATGTTTCGCCCTGTTGTCGTTTCTGGTTCACAAAGGAAGCTTTCCCGGATGCAGTCCGCCTACACCGTCCTCATCCTGCTGACGCTGGTCAGCGTGTCGAAGCTGGTCGGCCGCATGATTCCGCTGCCCTTGCCGCTGGTACAGATCGCCGCCGGCGCCTTGCTTGCGTGGCCGACACTGGGCCTGCATGTGGCACTGGACCCCGAGCTGTTCCTGTTCCTGTTCCTGCCGCCGTTGCTGTTCGCCGACGGCTGGCGCATTCCCAAGCGTGAGTTGTGGCGCATTCGTGGGCCGGTGGTGGCGCTGGCCGTGGGGCTGGTGCTGTTTACCGTGGTCGGGGCCGGTTACTTCATTCACTGGCTGCTGCCGAGCATCCCGCTGCCCGTGGCCTTCGCCCTGGCCGCAGTGTTGTCGCCGACCGACGCCGTGGCGGTTTCGGCCATTACCCAGGACCGCCTGCCCACCCCGCTGATGCACATGCTCCAGGGCGAGGCCCTGATGAACGATGCCTCGGGCCTGGTGACCTTCAAGTTCGCCCTGGCGGCGGCGATCACCGGGGTGTTCTCGCTGACCGACGCAAGCTTCAGCTTCGTGCTGGTCGCCCTGGGCGGCTTGGCGGTGGGCGTGGCCCTGAGCTGGCTGATCGGCCGCCTGCGTGCCTGGATGATCGCCCGCGGCTGGGACGACCCGGCCACCCACGTGGTGTTCATGTTGCTGCTGCCGTTCGCTGCCTACGTGCTGGCCGAGCGCCTGGGCGTGTCGGGCATCCTTTCGGCGGTAGCGGCCGGCATGATGCAGAGCTGGCTGGACCTGCTGCCACGGCAGACCAGCACGCGCCTGCTCAACCGCAGCGTGTGGTCGCTGCTGGAGTTCGCTTTCAACGGCCTGATCTTCCTGCTGCTGGGCCTGCAGTTACCGGACATCATCAAGGCCGTGGTCAGCCATGAACCCACCGTCTGGCCGACCCTGGCCTGGCGCTGCCTGGACGTGGTGGCGATCTTTGTGGCGCTGATCTTGCTGCGGTTCATCTGGGTCCAGAGCATCTGGCGCTCTATCGGTGTGGTACGCCGCTGGCGCGGCAAGCCGGCGCTGGTGCTGATGCCCACGGCGCGCTCCTGCTGGTTGCTGACTCTGGGTGGTGTGCGCGGTGCGGTCACCCTGGCCGGCGTGATGTCGATTCCGTTGCTGATGGGAGCAGGCAAGGCCTTCCCGGAGCGTGACCTGCTGATCTTCATTGCGGCCGGGGTGATCCTGCTGTCGTTGATCAGTGCCTGTATCGCGTTGCCGCTGTTGCTGCGCGGGGTGACCAAGAGCCCGGACGAGCGCTTGCACCAGGAGGTGCAGGAGGCCTGGCGACGCACGGCCGAGGCGGCGATCCATGCACTGGAGGCAGAGGAAGTGATCGACAGCAATGCGCCGCAGGATGCCGCGCAGGCGACCCTGGCGACCGAGTTGAAGGCGCGCTTGATGGCGGAATACCGCGATGAGCTGGACAGCTACAACGACAGTGCCGAAGCCAAGGCGCTGGCCGAGCAGATGGACCTGCTGGAGCGGCGTTTGCGCTTGCGGGCGCTGCGGGCGCAGCGGCTGGAGCTGTATGAACTGCATCGCCAGCATCAGGTGGGGGATGAAGTGGTGCGGCAGGTGTTGGGTGAGCTGGATATGAGTGAAGCGAACCTGGGGTCAGTCAGGTAGACCGCAGGGGGCCGCTTTGCGGCCCTTCGCGGGCTTGCCCGCTCCTACAGGTACTGCACCGCTTTCTCGGCTTGTGCTGTACGTGTGGGAGCGGGCATGCCCGCGAATTGGGCGGTCAGCGGTTCTGCAGAAATGCGCGAATCCGCTCCGCCGCCTCGATGCACTCGGCCAGCGGTGCAACCAGTGCCATGCGCACACGCCCGGCGCCCGGGTTCACGCCATCCACTTCGCGCGACAGGTACGACCCCGGCACCACCGTCACATGCTGGGCCTCGAACAGGTCGCGAGTGAACTCGGCATCGCCGCCGGATACCTTGGCCCACAGGTAGAAGCTGCCATCCGGGCGCTGCACGTCCAGCACCGGCTGCAGGATATCCAGCACGGCATCGTACTTGGCGCGGTACTGGTCGCGGTTCTCGCGCACATGCGCCTCGTCCTGCCAGGCAGCGATGCTTGCCAGCTGGGTTTGTACCGGCATGGCGCAGCCGTGGTAGGTACGGTACAGCAGGAACGGCTTGATGATCTCGGCGTCACCGGCGACGAAGCCCGAGCGCAGGCCCGGCAGGTTGGAGCGCTTGGACAGGCTGTGGAATACCACGCAGCGCTTGAAGTCGCTGCGGCCCAGTTCCGCACAGGCAGTCAGCAGGCCTGGTGGCGGGGCATCCTCGTCGAAGTACAGCTCGCTGTAGCACTCGTCGGCGGCAATCACGAAGTCGTGCTCGTCGGCCAGGGCAATCAGCTTCTTCAGGGTGTCCATCGGCACCAGTGCGCCGGTGGGGTTGCCCGGCGAGCACAGGAACAGGATCTGGCAACGCTTCCACACTTCAGCCGGCACGGCGTCGAAGTCGGGGTTGAAACCGTTGCTTTCCAGGCACGGCAGGTAGTGCGGGGTGGCACCGGCCAGCAGCGCTGCGCCTTCGTAGATCTGGTAGAACGGGTTGGGGCTGACCACCAGGCCGTCATCGGCGCGGTTGACCACGGCCTGGGTGAAGGCGAACAGCGCTTCACGGGTGCCGTTGACCGGCAGGATGTGGCGGTCGGCATCCAGCCAGCCGGCCGGTACGCCGAAGCGCCGCTCGCACCACTGGCCGATGGCCTGGCGCAGGGCGGGCAGGCCGATGGTGCTCGGGTACACCGCCAGCTTGTCGAGGTTGTCGGCCATGGCCTGGGCGACGAACGCCGGCGATTCGTGCTTCGGCTCACCGATCGACAGGGCGATGGCGCGCTTGTCCGCCGCAGGTGCAACGCTGCCCAGCAGGGCGCGGAGTTTCTCGAACGGGTAGGGCTGAAGCTGGGTCAAGGCATGGTTCATCGGCGCAAGGTCTCGTCAATCGTCTAGTCGTTAAAAGGTCACGCGGGTGGGGCTGGCATCGCTGGCCTGGCCGGCCTGCAGCTGCTGGACGATGGCCTCCTGCAGTCGGCTGCACAGCTGTGGGTCGGACAGCGGCTGGTTGTCGGCATCGGTGATGAAGAACACGTCTTCCACCCGCTCGCCAAGGGTGGCGATCTTGGCGTTCTGCAGCGACAGGTCGAACTCCAGGAAGATCCGCCCCAGCCGGGCCAGCAGGCCTGGGCGGTCGGGCGCGGTGATTTCGAGGATGGTCACCGGCCGCTGGGCATCGTTGAGGATGGTCACCTGTGGCGGGAAGTCGAAGTGCTTGAGCTGGCGCGGTACCCGGCGCTGGATGATGGTCGGGTAGTCCTCGGGGTTGCGCAGCGCTTCGGTCAGGCCGTCGCGAATCTGCTTGACCCGCTGCGGGTTGTCGCCGATCGAGCCGCCGTCGTTGTCCAGCACGATGTAGGTGTCGAGGGTGAACTGGCTGCTCGAGGTGATGATTCGCGCGTCATGAATGTTCAGGTTCAGCTGCGACATGGCCGCCACCGTCACGGCGAAGAAGTCGTGCTGGTCGGGGGCATAGATGAAGATCTGCGTGCCACCCTCGAACTCGCGCTGGGTGGTTTCCTTGATCAGCACCAGCGGCCCGCCATCGGCCGGCTGCTGGAGGATCGCGTCACTGTGCCAGGCCACGTCGGCAGCGGTGTGCTTGAGGAAGTAGTCATCGCCCAGCTGCGACCACAGCTGCTCGACGTCGTCCGGGTCGGTGCCTTCGCGCACCAGGATATCCAGCGCCGCCGATTGGGTCTGGCGAATCTGCTCCTCGCGGTCCAGCGGGTTTTCCAGGCCACGGCGCAGGGCGCGCTTGGTCTCGGTGTACAGCTGGCGCAGCAGGCTGGCGCGCCACGAGTTCCACAGGCTGGGGTTGGTGGCGTTGATATCGGCCACGGTCAGCACGTACAGGTAGTCCAGGCGCGTCTCGTCGCCCACGTGCAGGGCAAAATCGTTGATCACCTGTGGGTCGGACAGGTCCTTGCGCTGGGCGGTGGTCGACATCACCAGGTGGTTCTGCACCAGCCAGACAATCAGCCGGCTGTCCCAGGCCGGCAACTGGTGGCGCTCGCAGAACTTCTGCGCATCCACGGCGCCCAGCTCGGAATGGTCGCCCTGGCGGCCCTTGCCGATGTCGTGATACAGGCCAGCCAGGTAGATCAGCTCGGGCTTGGGCAGGCGGCCCATGAGCTTGCTGGCCAGCGGGAATTTCTCGGACACCGGCGTGTATTGCAGCTTGCGCAGGTGCTTGATGAGGTTGAGGGTGTGCGCATCGACCGTATAGATGTGGAACAGGTCGTGCTGCATCTGCCCGACGATCAGGCCGAACTCCGGCAGGTAGCGGCCGAGGATGCCGTAGCGGTTCATCCGCCGCAGGTTGCGGTGGATGCCGATTTCGCACTTGAACAGCTCGATGAACAGGCTGGTGTTGCGAATATCGGTGCGGAAGGTATCGTCGATCAGGTGCCGGTGCTCGCGCAGCAGCCGCACGGTATCGGCGCGTACGCCCTTGATCTCGGGGTGCTGGGCCATCAGCACGAAGATTTCCAGCATGGCGAACGGCGTGCGCTTGAACACGTTCGGCCTGGCCGCTTCTATGTAGCCGTCATGCAGGCGGAAGCGCGCGTTCAGCGGCTGGGTGGTGCCGCTGTCGTCATCTGCGAGGATGACCTCCTCGAAGTGCTGGATGATCAGGTCGCACAGCTGGCTGATGCTCATTACCACCCGGTAGTACTGCTGCATGAACTGCTCGATCGCCCGCTTGGGGTTGTCGTCGCTGTAGCCCAGCAGCGCGGCGATGCTGCGCTGGTGGTCGAACAGCAGGCGGTCCTCGGCGCGCCCGGCCAGCATGTGCAAGGCGTAGCGCACCCTCCACAGGAAGTCCTGGGACGAGGCCAGCAGCTCGTTCTCGCTTTCCAGCAGGAAACCTTCGCCGGCCAGTGCGTGCAGGTTGAGGGTGCCGTACTGGCGGCGGGCCACCCACAGCACTGTCTGGATGTCGCGCAGGCCGCCGGGTGAACCTTTCACATTGGGTTCGAGGTTGTACTCGGTGTCGTTGTACTTGTGGTGGCGGGCCTTGAGTTCGGCTCGCTTGGCCAGGAAGAAGTCCTTGCTCGGCCACATGTGCGCAGTGCTGGTCACCTCCAGCATGCGCTGGCGCAGGGCCTCGGGGCCGGCAACGGTGCGGCTTTCCATCAGGTTGGTGATGACCGTCAGGTCGGCACGGGCCTGCTCGGCGCACTCGTCGACGGTGCGCACGCTCTGGCCCACTTCCAGGCCGATGTCCCACAGCAGGGTGAGAAACCGCTCGATGGCATCGCGATACTGCTCGTGTTCGGCAGCACCCAGCAGGATCAGCAGGTCGATGTCCGAATGCGGGTGCAGCTCACCGCGCCCGTAACCACCCACCGCGACCAGGGCGATGCCGCTCTGGTCGCCCCAGTCGAACTGGTTCCAGGCCTGTTGCAGGATGTTGTCGACGAGCCAGGCGCGGGCCTCGATCAGCGGGCGGATTTCGCTGCCACTGCGGAAACGCTTGTCGAGCACCTCGCCGGCCTGGCGGATGGCTTTCTTGAAGGCGGCGATGGGGCTCGCCTTGAGGGCCAGTTCCGCCTGGAACTGGCCGCGGTCGAACAACTCGGGGTCCACCTGGGGCATCGCGTCACGTTCCTGTCGTGGGGGTGGCCTGTGGGAGTGCGGTCAGGCCGAGGTGCGCGGGATGGTGTCGTCCTTGCGCAGGGTGAAGATCTCGTAGCCGGTCGCGGTCACCACCAGGGTGTGTTCCCACTGGGCCGAGAGCTTGCGGTCCTTGGTGATGGCGGTCCAGCCGTCGCCCAGCACCTTGGTGTCGGCCTTGCCCTGGTTGATCATCGGCTCGATGGTGAAGGTCATGCCTTCCTTCAGCTCCATGCCGGTGCCGGCGCGGCCGTAGTGCAGGATCTGCGGCTCTTCGTGGAACACCTTGCCGATGCCGTGGCCGCAGAACTCGCGCACCACCGAGAAGCCGTTCTTTTCAGCGTGCTTCTGGATCACTTCGCCGATGTCGCCCAGGCGGCAGCCCGGCTTGACCAGTTCGATGGCCTTGTACATGCACTCCTGGGTGACCTTGGACAGGCGCTCGGCCCATACCGGCACGGTGCCGACGTGGAACATGCGGCTGGTGTCGCCGTGGTAGCCGTCCTTGATCACGGTGACGTCGATGTTCAGCGTGTCACCGTCCTTGAGCGGCTTGTCGTTGGGGATGCCGTGGCAGACCACATGGTTGATCGAGGTGCAGATCGACTTCGGGTAGCCCTTGTAGTTGAGCGGTGCCGGGATGGCCTGCTGGACGTTGACGATGTAGTCGTGGCACAGGCGGTCCAGCTCTTCGGTGGTGACACCGGGCTTGACGTGTTCCTCGATCATTTCCAGCACGTCGGCGGCCAGGCGGCCAGCGATGCGCATCTTCTCGATGTCTTCTGCGGTCTTGATGGTGACGGTCATTACAGGCTCTCTACAGCGCCGCATGCGGCGCGAACAAACGGGAAAGGCCGGATTCTAGCAGAGCAGGGCGCCGATCGGTCGGCATACGGATGGAGAATTGGGACTGCTGCGCAGTCCATCGCCGGCAAGCCAGCTCCCACAGGAATCGTATTACGCTTGTGGGAGCTGGCTTGCCGGCGATGGGGCGCGCAGCGGCCCCAACTGCCCTGAAAGCTGCCATCCATGAACTGGCATTCTGGCGCGAAAGCCGGGGTGCTGCAAAAACCGCTGACGGACGCAACAGTATCCGGGTTCCGTTCGGCCGCGGTCTGTGGTATAAAATGCGCCGCTTTCGGGGACGACCCCGTCAGCACTTAACCCACACACGTGTCGACACGATGACCTGGGTGCCCCGAGTTGCAGAATTCGCGGGTTGGTCATTGGGATACGTGGAGGCCCAACCCGACTTATCAAGGAACTATCATGTCCCAAGTCAACATGCGCGATATGCTGAAGGCCGGTGTGCACTTCGGCCACCAGACCCGTTACTGGAACCCGAAAATGGGCAAGTACATTTTCGGCGCGCGTAACAAGATCCACATCGTCAACCTGGAAAAAACCCTGCCAATGTTCAACGACGCTCTGTCGTTCGTAGAGCGCCTGGCCCAGGGCAAGAACAAGATCCTGTTCGTCGGCACCAAGCGTTCCGCCGGCAAGATCGTCGCCGAGCAAGCTGCTCGTTGCGGTTCGCCGTACGTTGACCACCGTTGGTTGGGCGGCATGCTGACCAACTACAAGACCATCCGCGCTTCGATCAAGCGTCTGCGCGACCTGGAAACCCAGGCCGAAGACGGCACTTTCGCCAAGCTGACCAAGAAAGAAGCCCTGATGCGCTCCCGCGACCTGGAAAAACTGGATCGCAGCCTGGGCGGCATCAAGGACATGGGCGGTCTGCCAGACGCTCTGTTCGTTATCGACGTTGATCACGAGCGCATCGCGATCACCGAAGCCAACAAGCTGGGCATCCCGGTTATCGGCGTTGTCGATACCAACAGCAGCCCGGAAGGTGTTGACTACATCATCCCAGGTAACGATGACGCCATCCGCGCTATCGAGCTGTACATGACTTCGATGGCTGACGCAGTCATCCGCGGCCGTAACAACGTTGCCGGCGGCACCGAAGTTTACGCTGAAGAAGCGGCTGCACCTGCTGCCGAGTAATTAGACGCTAGCGTCGACTTGGCACGCAAAAAGGGGGCTCTGCCCCCTTTTTGCCACCTTGAAATCCTGCTGTCAGCATCGGCCCCGCATCATGGGCTCGCTGAGATAAACACAGCGGATTTGCAGAATTGAACGCCCGTGACGAACGGGTGGAATGGTTGAAAAACTTTCCAAGAGGATTTTGAAATGGCAGCAATTACTGCAGCGCTGGTCAAAGAACTGCGCGAGCGTACCGGCGAAGGCATGATGGATTGCAAGAAGGCCCTGGAAAAGGCCGGCGGCGACATCGAAAAAGCCATTGACGACATGCGTGCCTCGGGCGCCATCAAGGCCGCCAAAAAGGCTGGCAACGTCGCTGCTGAAGGCGCTATCGCCGTCAAGACCGACGGTAAATCCGCCGTCCTGCTGGAAGTGAACTCGCAGACCGACTTCCTGGCCCTGCAAGACGACTTCAAGAACTTCGTTGCCGACAGCATCGAAGAAGCCTTCGCCCAGAAGCTGACCGACGCTGCTCCGCTGATCGCCTCGCGTGAAGCTGCTCGTGAAGCCCTGGTTGCCAAGTGCGGCGAGAACGTCAACATCCGTCGCCTGGTGCGCGTTGAAGGTGACGTTGTCGGTGCCTACCTGCACGGCAACAAGATCGGCGCTGCCGTTGTCCTGAAAGGCGGCGACGTCGATCTGGCCAAGAACATCGCCATGCACGTTGCAGCTTCGAACCCTGAGTTCCTGCTGCCGTCGGAAGTATCGGCCGAAGCCATCGAGCGCGAGAAGGGCGTCTTCCTGCAGCTGAACGCTGACAAGATCGCCGGCAAGCCGGAAAACATCGTCGAGAACATGATCAAAGGTCGTATCTCGAAGTTCCTGGCCGAAGCCTCGCTGGTCGAGCAAGCCTTCGTCATGAACCCGGAAGTCAAGGTTGGCGAGCTGGCCAAGAAAGCCGGTGCTGAAATCGTTTCCTTCACCTACTTCAAGGTAGGCGAAGGCATCGAGAAGCCAGTCGACGACTTCGCTGCTGAAGTTGCCGCTCAGGTAGCTGCTGCCAAGCAGTAAGACAGCCCCGTCTGTCGCCCCGAAGAGGCTGCCCGCTCACGCGCGCAGCCTCTTTGTCAAAACGGCGAAGGGTTTATAAAACCTGCCGCCGCTGGCACCAAAACGGTGCCACGCTACAGTTAGCAGGCTGCAAACAGCCCGCACGAATTTTCTAAAAGTACGCCGCAGGAGAGACTCGCAATGGCTCAGCAGGTGAGTGGTCGCCAACCTCGCTATAAACGCATTTTGCTCAAACTTAGCGGCGAGGCCCTGATGGGCTCGGAAGACTTCGGGATCGACCCGAAAGTGCTGGATCGCATGGCCCTCGAAGTTGGCCAGCTGGTAGGGATCGGTGTCCAGGTCGGCCTGGTGATCGGTGGTGGCAACCTGTTCCGCGGCGCCGCGCTCAGCGCAGCCGGCATGGACCGCGTCACCGGTGACCACATGGGCATGCTGGCCACCGTGATGAACGGCCTGGCCATGCGCGACGCGCTGGAGCGCTCGAACATCCCGGCCCTGGTCATGTCGGCCATTTCCATGGTCGGTGTCACCGATCATTACGATCGTCGCAAAGCTATTCGCCACCTCAACTCCGGGGATGTGGTAATTTTCTCCGCCGGTACCGGCAACCCGTTCTTCACCACCGACTCCGCGGCCTGCCTGCGCGCCATCGAAATCGATGCCGACGTGGTGCTGAAGGCGACCAAGGTCGATGGTGTGTACACTGCCGATCCATTCAAGGACCCGCATGCCGAGAAGTTCGATCACCTGACCTACGACGAGGTCCTGGATCGCAAGCTGGGTGTGATGGACCTGACCGCAATCTGCCTGTGCCGTGACCACAAGATGCCATTGCGGGTATTCAACATGAACAAGCCTGGCGCCCTGCTGAACATCGTGGTGGGTGGCGCTGAAGGTACTCTGATCGAGGAAGGCCAAGCATGATCAACGACATCAAGAAAGACGCGCAGGAGCGCATGACCAAGTCCCTCGAGGCCCTGGCCCGCAACCTGGCGGCAATCCGCACCGGTCGCGCCCACCCGAGCATCCTGGACAGCGTCAAGGTCCCGGCCTGGGGTAGCGAGATGCCGCTGAACCAGGTGGCCGCGATCACCGTCGAAGATGCCCGCACCCTGAAGATCGTCGCCCACGACAAGAACCTCAGCGCCGCCATCGAGAAGGCCATCCTCACCTCCGACCTGGGCCTGAACCCGTCCAGCGCCGGCACCACCATCCGCGTGCCGATGCCGGCCCTGACCGAGGAAACCCGCAAGGGCTACACCAAGCAGGCCAGCGGCGTTGCCGAGGATGCCAAGGTAGCCGTGCGCAACGTGCGCCGTGACGCCCTGGCCGACCTGAAGAAGCTGACCAAGGACAAGGAAATCAGCGAAGACGAAGAGCGTCGTGCCGCTGACGAAATCCAGAAACTGACCGACAAGTACGTTGCCGAAGTCGATGCCGCCTTCAAAGCCAAGGAAAAGGACCTGATGGCCGTCTAAGGCCGGGGTTTTTTAATGGAAAAGACCAAGCCAGCGGCGCCGTCCTCGGTGCCGCGTCATGTCGCGATCATCATGGATGGCAACAACCGCTGGGCGAAAAAGCGCCTGTTGCCCGGCGTTGCCGGGCACAAGGCGGGTGTCGACGCCGTTCGCGCGGTCATCGAAGTCTGTGCCGAGTCCGGGGTCGAGGTGCTGACCCTGTTCGCCTTCTCCAGTGAGAACTGGCAGCGTCCCGCCGAAGAGGTCGGTGCGCTGATGGAGCTGTTCTTCTCGGCCCTGCGCCGCGAGGCCAAGCGCCTCAACGAGAACAACATCAGCCTGCGTATCATCGGTGACCGTTCGCGTTTCCATCCCGAGCTGCAAGCCGCCATGCGCGAGGCCGAGGCGCTGACCGCCGGCAACAACCGCTTCATCCTGCAGATCGCGGCCAACTACGGTGGCCAGTGGGACATCGCCCAGGCCGCCCAGCGGCTGGCGCGGGAAGTGCAAGCCGGGCACCTGCGCCCGGAAGACATCACCCCGGGCCTGCTGCAGACCTGCCTGGCAACCGGCGAGCTGCCGCTGCCGGACCTGTGCATCCGCACTGGTGGCGAGCATCGCATCAGCAACTTCCTGTTGTGGCAGCTGGCCTACGCCGAGCTGTATTTCTCCGACCTGTACTGGCCGGACTTCAAACACGAGGCCATGCGCAACGCCCTGGCCGATTTCGCTTCGCGCCAGCGCCGCTTCGGTAAGACCAGCGAGCAGGTCGAGGCTGGAGCTCGTGCTTAATGCTTAAACAACGCATCATTACCGCGCTGATCCTGCTGCCGATCGCGCTGGGTGGCTTCTTCCTGCTCAACGGTGGGGATTTCGCCCTGTTCATCGGCTTCGTGGTGACCCTCGGCGCCTGGGAGTGGGCGCGCCTGGCCGGGCTCATGGCCCAGCCACTGCGCATTGCCTATGCCGTGGTCGTCGCCGGAGCGCTGATGTTGCTGTATATCCTTCCGGAGCTGGCGCCTTGGGTGCTGGGCGCTGCGGTGATCTGGTGGGGGTTGGCCACCTGGCTGGTGCTTACCTACCCGCGCAGCAGCGAGCTGTGGGCCAGTGCCGCCTGCCGGTTGCTGATCGGCCTGCTGGTATTGCTGCCGGCCTGGCAGGGGTTGGTGCTGCTCAAGCACTGGCCGCTGGGTAACTGGCTGATCCTGTCGGTCATGGTGTTGGTGTGGGCTGCCGATATTGGCGCGTACTTCTCCGGCCGTGCCTTCGGCAAGCGCAAGCTGGCGCCTCAGGTCAGCCCTGGCAAGAGCTGGGAAGGCGTGTATGGCGGTCTGGCGGTCAGCCTGGTGATCACCCTGGTGGTCGGTATCAGCCGCGACTGGGGCTTCGGCCAGATCCTGCTGGGCCTTCTGAGTGCCGCGCTGGTGGTCATGTCTTCGGTGGTCGGTGACCTGACCGAAAGCATGTTCAAGCGCCGTTCCGGCATCAAGGACAGCAGCAACCTGTTGCCTGGCCATGGTGGGGTGCTCGACCGCATCGACAGCCTGACTGCGGCGATCCCGATTTTCGCCGTGCTGCTGTGGGCTGCCGAATGGGGTGTTATGTGAGCCGCCCGCAGCGTATTACCGTGCTCGGGGCCACCGGCTCCATCGGCCTGAGCACGCTGGATGTCATCGCGCGCCATCCCGACCGCTACCAGGTGTTCGCCCTGAGTGGTTATTCGCGTATCGACGAATTGCAGGCCCTGTGCGTGCGCCATCGCCCGGCATTCGCCGTGGTGCCGAGCGCCGAGGCGGCCGCGCGACTGCGCGAAAGCCTGGTAGCGGCGGGCTGCGCCACCGAGGTGCTGGAAGGCGAGGCCGGGCTGTGCCAGGTGGCTTCTGCGTCGGAAGTGGACGCAGTGATGGCGGCCATCGTCGGCGCCGCCGGCCTGCGCCCCACCCTGGCGGCGGTCGAGGCGGGCAAGAAGGTGTTGCTGGCCAACAAGGAGGCGCTGGTGATGTCCGGCGCGCTGTTCATGGAGGCGGTGCGGCGCAGTGGCGCCGTGCTGCTGCCGATCGACAGCGAGCACAATGCGATCTTCCAGTGCATGCCCGGCGACTACGCGCGCGGCCTCAGTGCCGTCGGCGTACGCCGGATCCTGCTTACCGCCTCCGGTGGCCCGTTCCGCGAGACCCCCGTCGAGGCGCTGCTGGATGTCACCCCGGAACAGGCCTGCGCGCACCCCAACTGGTCCATGGGGCGCAAGATTTCCGTGGATTCGGCCAGCATGATGAACAAGGGCCTTGAACTGATCGAGGCCTGCTGGTTGTTCGATGCCGCACCGGCCAAGGTCGAGGTGGTGGTGCACCCGCAGAGCGTGATCCACTCACTTGTGGATTATGTCGACGGTTCGGTGCTGGCGCAGCTGGGTAACCCGGACATGCGTACGCCCATCGCCAACGCCCTGGCCTGGCCCGAGCGGATCGATTCCGGGGTGGCACCGCTGGACCTGTTCGCCATCGCCCGTCTGGATTTCCAGGCGCCCGACGAACAGCGCTTCCCTTGCCTGCGCCTGGCGCGGCAGGCTGCCGAGGCCGGCAACAGCGCACCGGCCGTGCTCAATGCGGCCAACGAGGTTGCGGTCGAGGCATTTCTCCAGCGGCGTATCCGCTTCCCGGAGATCGCGGGTATGATCGAACAGGTGCTCGATCAGGAGCCCGTCGTACCGCTGCCGTCGCTGGACGCGGTGTTCGCCGCCGACCAGCGTGCCCGGGAGCTTTCCCGTGAGTGGCTGAGGCGTCACGGTCGCTGATGCAGGCCCGCCACGGTTCACGAGGGGGCTGGGCATGATGCCAGCCCGCTGAACATCATTCGGAGATGGATATGACAGCGCTCTACATGATTATCGGCACCCTCGTAGCCTTGGGTGTACTGGTCACTTTCCATGAATTCGGCCACTTCTGGGTGGCACGCCGCTGCGGTGTCAAGGTGCTGCGCTTCTCGGTGGGCTTCGGCACGCCGCTGCTGCGCTGGCATGACCGCCATGGCACCGAGTTCGTGGTCGCTGCGATCCCGCTGGGTGGTTACGTCAAGATGCTCGACGAGCGCGAGGGTGACGTGCCGCCGGCGCTGATCGAGCAGTCGTTCAACCGCAAGTCCGTGCGCCAGCGCATCGCGATCGTCGCGGCGGGCCCGGTTGCCAACTTCCTGCTGGCCATCCTGTTCTTCTGGGTGCTGGCGATGCTGGGTACCCAGCAGATCCGCCCGGTGATCGGTGCGGTCGATGCCGGCAGCCTGGCAGCATCGGCAGGCCTGACCGCAGGTCAGGAAATCGTCTCCATCGACGGCAAGCCGACCAATGGTTGGTCTGCAGTCAACCTGCAACTGGTTCGCCGCCTGGGCGAGAGCGGCACCCTGCAGGTTGGCGTGCGTGAAGAGGGCGCCAGCGCCGAACGCCAGCTGCAGGTGAAGCTGGACAGCTGGCTCAAGGGCGCCGACGAGCCGGACCCGATCCAGTCCCTTGGGCTGCACCCTTGGCGCCCGGCGATCGTGCCGGTGTTGGCCGAGATCGATCCGAAGGGGCCGGCTGCCGCTGCGGGCCTTAAAACCGGTGACAAGCTGCTGGCCCTCGATGGCGTGGCAGTGAGCGAATGGCAGCAGGTGGTCGATGCCGTGCGGGCCCGCCCGCAAGCCAAGGTTGTGGTGCGTGTCGAGCGCGATGGTGCTGCGCTGGACGTCCCGGTCACCCTGGCGCGCAAGGGCGAGGGCAAGGCGGCCGGCGGCTATCTTGGCGCCGGGGTAAAAGGTGGCGAATGGCCTGCCAACATGCTCCGCGAAGTCAGCTACGGCCCGCTGGATGCGGTGGGTGAGGGCTTGTCACGCACCTGGAACATGAGCGTCCTGACCCTTGAATCGCTGAAGAAAATGCTGTTCGGGGAGCTCTCGGTAAAAAACTTGAGCGGACCGATAACCATTGCTAAAGTGGCGGGCGCTTCAGCCCAGTCCGGCGTGGGGGATTTCCTGAATTTCCTGGCCTACCTGAGCATAAGCCTGGGGGTTCTTAACCTGCTGCCCATCCCGGTTCTGGATGGGGGGCATTTGCTGTTTTACCTGGTCGAGTGGGCGCGCGGTCGTCCGCTGTCGGATCGGGTGCAAGGTTGGGGGGTCCAGATCGGTATCAGTTTGGTCATAGGGGTGATGTTGCTCGCCCTGATCAACGATCTGGGTCGACTATAAAGCTTCGCTCAATTGCGAAACCTGCCGTCTTGTTGCGGCGGGCTGTTTATTGCCAGTTGGAATAAAAGGACTTCATGAAACGTCTGCTGCTAACTGCGGTCATGTCCGCACTGATGATCGCTGAAGTTCACGCCGAGTCCTTCACCATCTCCGATATCCGCGTCAACGGCCTGCAGCGGGTTTCCGCCGGCAGTGTCTTCGGTGCCTTGCCGCTGAACGTCGGCGACCAGGCCGATGACCGCCGACTGGTGGAGTCGACCCGTTCCCTGTTCAAGACCGGCTTCTTCCAGGACATCCAGCTGAACCGCGATGGCAATGTCCTGATCATCAACGTGGTCGAGCGCCCGTCGGTGTCGAGCATCGAGATCGAAGGCAACAAGGCCATCAGCACCGAAGACCTGATGAAGGGCCTGAAGCAATCCGGCCTGGCCGAAGGCGAGATCTTCCAGCGTGCCACCCTCGAAGGTGTGCGTAACGAACTGCAGCGCCAGTACGTGGCCCAGGGCCGCTACTCGGCCGAGGTCGACGCCGAGGTGGTGCCGCAGCCGCGCAACCGTGTGGCGCTGAAGATCAAGATCAACGAAGGCACCGTCGCCGCCATCCAGCACATCAACATCGTTGGTAACAACGTGTTCGACGACGAGACCCTGGCGCAGCTGTTCGAGCTGAAGACCACCAACTGGCTGTCGTTCTTCAAGAACGACGACAAGTACGCCCGCGAAAAGCTCTCCGGTGACCTGGAGCGCCTGCGTTCCTACTACCTGGACCGCGGCTACATCAACATGGACATCGCCTCCACCCAGGTGTCCATCACGCCCGACAAGAAACACGTCTACATCACCGTCAACATCAACGAAGGCGAGAAGTACACCGTCCGTGACGTGAAGCTGTCCGGTGACCTGAAGGTGCCGGAAGACCAGGTCAAGTCGCTGCTGCTGGTGCAGCCTGGCCAGGTGTTCTCGCGCAAGGTGATGACCAGCACTTCCGAGCTGATCACCCGCCGCCTGGGTAACGAAGGCTACACCTTCGCCAACGTCAACGGCGTGCCGCAGCCGAACGATGAAGACCACACCGTCGACATCATGTTCGTGGTCGACCCGGGCAAGCGTGCCTACGTCAACCGCATCAACTACCGCGGCAACACCAAGACCGAAGACGAAGTGCTGCGTCGCGAAATGCGCCAGATGGAAGGCGGCTGGGCCTCGACCTACCTGATCGACCAGTCCAAGACCCGCCTGGAACGCCTGGGCTTCTTCAAGGAAGTTAACGTCGAGACCCCGCCGGTGCCGGGCACCGACGACCAGGTCGACGTCAACTACAGCGTCGAGGAGCAGGCTTCCGGCTCGATCACCGCCAGCGTCGGTTTCGCCCAGAGCGCCGGCCTGATCCTCGGTGGTTCGATCAGCCAGAGCAACTTCCTCGGTACCGGTAACAAGGTCTCGATCGGCCTGACCCGTTCGGAATACCAGACCCGCTACAACTTCGGCTTCGTTGACCCCTACTTCACTGCCGATGGCGTGAGCCTGGGCTACAACGCCTTCTACCGCAGCACCGACTACGACGACCTCGATGTCGACGTGGCCAGCTACGCGGTGGACAGCTACGGTGCGGGCGTCAGCCTCGGTTACCCGATCAGCGAGACCTCGCGCCTGACCTATGGCCTGAGCGTGCAGCAGGACAAGATCAAGACCGGCCGTTATACAGTTGATGAGATCTTCGACTTCCTGGAGCAGGAAGGCGATAACTTCCTGAACTTCAAGGCCTCGATCGGCTGGTCCGAGTCGACCCTGAACAAAGGTGTGCTGGCAACCCGTGGTCACTCCCAGAGCCTGACCCTGGAATCCACCATTCCGGGCAGCGACCTGTCGTTCTTCAAGCTCGACTACCGCGGCCAGCTGTTCAAGCCGATTAGCAACGACTACACCCTGCGCCTGCACACCGAGCTGGGTTATGGTGACGGTTACGGCAGCACCTCCGGCCTGCCGTTCTACGAGAACTACTTCGCGGGTGGCTTCAACTCCGTCCGTGGCTTCAAGGACAGCAGCCTGGGCCCACGCAGCACGCCGAGCCGTGGTGCAGCAGTGACTGGCAACGAAGGCACCCTCGCCGACCCGGACCAGGATCCGTTGCCGTTCGGTGGCAACGTGCTGGTGCAAGGCGGTGTCGAACTGCTGTTCCCGCTGCCGTTCGTCAAGGACCAGCGTTCGCTGCGCACCTCCGTGTTCTGGGACGTGGGTAACGTGTTCGACACCAATTGCGGCAACCAGCCGGATTGCGAGAAGGTCGGTTTCTCGGGCATGGCCAGTTCGGTCGGCCTGGGCGTGACCTGGATCACCGCACTGGGCCCGCTGAGCTTCAGCCTGGCAATGCCGGTCAAGAAGCCGGACGATGCCGACACCCAGGTGTTCCAATTCTCTCTGGGCCAGACCTTCTGAGGTCGGCCCTCGCTTAATGACAACGGTTTATCCAGGAGTGCATCGTGCGTAAGTTGACCCAACTGGCCGTAGTGGCCGCGGCGCTGGTCGCCACCCCGGCTTTCGCCGAAATGAAGGTTGCCGTCCTGAACTATCAGATGGCCCTGCTGGAGTCGGATGCCGCCAAGAAATACGCGGTGGATGCCGAGAAGAAGTTCGGCCCGCAACTGACCAAGCTGAAAAGCCTGGAAAGCAGCGCCAAGGGCATCCAGGACCGTCTGATCAAGGGCGGCGACAAGATGCAGCAGCAGGAGCGCGAGCGCCTGGAGCTCGAGTTCAAGCAGAAGGCCCGTGACTTCCAGTTCCAGTCCAAGGAACTGAACGAAGCCAAGGCCGTTGCTGACCGCGACATGCTCAAGCAGCTGAAGCCGAAGCTGGATGGCGCTGTCGAGGAAGTGATCAAGAAAGGCGGTTACGACCTGGTCCTCGAGCGTGGCGCGGTCATCGATGTCAAGCCTCAGTACGACATCACCCGCCAGGTCATCGAGCGCATGAACCAAGCCCGTTGATATGACCGTGACCATGACGCTAGGCCAGTTGGCCGAGGCCCTCGGCGCCACCCTCAAGGGGCCCGAGGCGCTGCAGATTACCGGGCTGGCCACCTTGCAGGAGGCTGGCCCAGGTCAGTTGAGCTTCCTCGCCAACCCGCAGTACCGCAAATTCCTGGATAGCAGCCAGGCGGCCGCGGTGCTGCTGAAGGCGGCGGACGCCGAAGGCTTTGCCGGCAATGCGCTGATCGTCGCCGATCCGTACCTGGCCTATGCGCGCATTTCCCATCTGTTCGACCCCAAACCCAAGGCTGTGGCGGGTATTCATCCCAGCGCCGTGGTGGCCGAGGACGCGCAGGTGGACGCCAGTGCCAGCATCGGGCCGTTCGCGGTCATCGAAAGCGGTGCGCGCATCGCGGCCAATGTCAGTGTGGGTGCACACTGCGTGGTCGGTGCCCGTTGCGTGATCGGAGAGGGCGGCTGGCTGGCCCCACGGGTCACCCTGTACCATGATGTGACCATCGGCAAGCGTGTGGTCATCCAGTCGGGTGCGGTGATCGGCGGTGAAGGCTTCGGCTTTGCCAACGAGAAGGGCGTGTGGCGCAAGATCGCCCAGATCGGTGGTGTAACCATCGGCGACGACGTGGAAATCGGTGTCAACACCGCGGTCGATCGTGGCGCGCTGTCGGATACGCGGATCGCTGATGGGGTCAAGCTCGACAACCAGATCCAGATCGCCCACAACGTGCAGATCGGTGAGCACACGGCCATGGCCGCCTGCGTCGGAATTTCCGGCAGCACGCGCATCGGCAAGCATTGCACCATTGCCGGAGGTGTCGGCATGGTGGGTCATATCGATGTCTGTGATAACGTTTTCGTGTCCGGGATGACCATGGTGACCCGTTCGATCACCGAACCGGGTGCCTATTCTTCCGGCACTGCCATGCAGCCACTGGCTGAATGGCGCAAGAGCGCCGCGCGTATCCGCCACCTGGACGACATGGCCAAGCGTCTCCAGCAGCTGGAAAAACGCGTCGATACCGTGACCTCAGGTGGCCAGCCGACATCAGAAGGCTGATACCATTCCCTGAGCAAGAGTGAACAGTCGCTAGCTGGCTCCTCTTTGGACTGCAAAAGGAGCGTGTGGTCAGCACCTGCGCTCCCTATTCTTATTACAGGCTTCCCCCCCGAAATGATGGACATCAACGAGATTCGCGAATACCTGCCTCACCGTTACCCGTTCCTGCTGGTGGACCGCGTGACGGAGCTGGACTACGAGGCCCAGAGCATTCGTGCCTACAAGAATGTCAGCATCAACGAGCCGTTCTTCAACGGCCATTTCCCGGCTCACCCGATCATGCCGGGCGTCCTGATCATCGAAGCCATGGCACAGGCCGCGGGTATCCTCGGTTTCAAGATGCTCGACGCCAAGCCGGCCGATGGCACCCTGTACTACTTCGTCGGCTCCGACAAGCTGCGTTTCCGTCAGCCGGTACTGCCGGGTGACCAGTTGGTGCTGGAAGCCAAGTTCCTCAGCCGCAAGAGCATGATCTGGAAATTCGAGTGCCGCGCCCTGGTCGACGGCAAGCCGGTTTGCTCGGCAGAAATCACCTGCGCGGAACGCTCCCTATGAATTCGATTGATCCTCGGGCCATTATCGACCCGTCGGCCAAGCTGGCCGATGGTGTCGAGGTCGGCCCCTGGTCGATCGTTGGCCCCGATGTGGAAATCGGGGAGGGCACCGTTATCGGCCCGCATGTTGTGCTCAAAGGGCCGACCCGCATCGGCAAGCACAACCGTATCTTTCAGTTTTCCTCGATCGGCGAAGACACCCCGGACCTCAAGTACAAGGGTGAGCCGACGCGCCTGGTGATCGGCGATCACAATGTGATCCGCGAAGGGGTGACCATTCACCGCGGCACCGTCCAGGACCGTGCGGAAACCACCGTGGGCGACCACAACCTGATCATGGCCTATGCCCACATCGGCCACGACAGCGTCATCGGCAACCACTGCATCCTGGTCAACAACACGGCCCTGGCCGGCCATGTACACGTGGGGGACTGGGCGATCCTGTCCGGCTACACCCTGGTGCACCAGTACTGCCATATCGGTGCCCACGCGTTTTCCGGCATGGGCACGGCGATCGGCAAGGATGTCCCGGCCTTCGTCACCGTGTTCGGCAGCCCGGCCGAAGCCCGCAGCATGAACTTCGAAGGCATGCGCCGCCGGGGTTTCAGCGACGAGGTGATCCATGTGCTGCGCCGTTGCTACAAGATCGTCTATCGCCAGGGCCTGACCGTCGAAGACGCGCTCAAGGAGCTGGACGAACTGGCTGCGAAGCACCCTGAGGTCGATCTGTTCCGTCAGTCGATCGTGAACTCCGCCCGCGGCATCACCCGCTGACATGGCCCAGCTTTGCGTAGCCTTGGTCGCAGGTGAGGCCAGCGGCGACATTCTCGGTTCCGGCTTGATGCGTGCCATCAAGGAACGCCATCCCGACGTACGGTTCATCGGCGTTGGCGGCCCCTTGATGGAAGCCGAAGGCCTGCAATCCTATTTCCCCATGGAACGCCTGGCCGTCATGGGTCTGGTCGAAGTGCTGGGGCGCCTGCGCGAGCTGCTCAAGCGCCGCAAGCTGCTGATCGAGACCCTGATCGGCGAAAAGCCCGATGTGTTCATCGGCATCGATGCCCCCGACTTCACCCTCAACATCGAACTGAAACTGCGTCAGGCCGGGATCAAGACCGTGCACTACGTCAGCCCGTCGGTCTGGGCCTGGCGGCAGAAGCGTGTGCTGAAGATTCGCGAAGGCTGCGACCTGATGCTGACGCTGTTGCCATTCGAGGCGCGGTTCTATGAAGAGCAGGGCGTACCGGTGCGCTTCGTCGGCCACCCGTTGGCCGACACCATCCCGCTCGAAGCCGACCGCCCTGCCGCACGTGCCGCGCTGGGCCTGGGCGAAGGGCCGGTAGTAGCGTTGATGCCGGGCAGCCGGGGCGGCGAAGTAGGGCGGCTGGGCGCACTGTTCCTGGATGCTGCCGAACGGCTGCGCCAGCAGGTACCGGGCGTGCGTTTCGTGCTGCCCTGCGCCAATGCCGCACGTCGCGCCCAGGTCGAGCAGATGCTCGAAGGGCGCCAGCTGCCGCTGACCCTGCTCGATGGCCAGTCGCACCAGGCCCTGGCGGCCTGTGACGCGGTGCTGATCGCCTCGGGTACCGCCACCCTCGAAGCACTGCTGTACAAGCGACCGATGGTGGTGGCCTATCGCCTCGCGCCCCTGACCTACTGGATCCTCAAGCGCCTGGTAAAGAGCCCCTACGTGTCGTTGCCGAACCTGCTGGCCCAGCGGGCGCTGGTACCCGAGTTGCTGCAGGACGACGCCACCAGCGAAGCCCTGGCCAATACCCTGGCGCCGCTGGTGGCCGATGGCAGCCAGCAGACCGAAAGTTTCGACGAAATTCACCGCACCCTGCGCCGTGACGCCTCCAACCAGGCGGCAGAGGCGGTACTGGCCTTGCTCAAGGACCGCTGACATGCAAATTGGACTGGACTTCAACCTGGTCGAAGACCTGGTCGCCGGCGTCGACGAAGTGGGCCGTGGCCCGCTGTGCGGCGCGGTGGTGACCGCGGCGGTGATCCTCGACCCGGCGCGCCCGATCCTCGGCCTGAACGACTCGAAGAAGCTCACCGAAGCCAAGCGCGAGGCGCTGTTCGACGAGATCTGCGAAAAGGCCCTGAGCTTCTGCATCGCCCGCGCCGAGGTCGAGGAAATCGACCGCCTGAACATCCTGCACGCGACCATGCTGGCCATGCAGCGCGCCGTGGAAGGCCTGCACATTACACCGAAGCTGGCCCTGATCGACGGCAACCGCTGCCCGAAACTGGCCGTACCGGCGTCGCCGGTAGTCAAGGGCGACAGCCAGGTGCCGGCCATCGCGGCGGCGTCGATCCTGGCCAAGGTGACCCGTGACCGGGAGATGAGCGCATTCGAGCTGATCTACCCGGGTTATGGCATTGGCGGGCACAAGGGCTACCCGACCCCGGTGCACCTCGAGGCGCTGGCACGGTTGGGGCCTACGCCCATTCATCGGCGTTCCTTTGCCCCGGTGCGAGCCGCGTGGGAAGCGCGTGCCGGTGTTCTCGATTCCCTGATCTGAACCCCCGGGGCCGCTTTGCGGCCCATCGCCGGCAAGCCAGCTCCCACACGGATCGTACAATCCCTGACAGCTACGCGGTCCCTGTGGGAGCTGGCTTGCCGGCGATGGGCTGCGAAGCAGCCCCAAAAAACATCCCCATTTAAGCTACAATCCCGCCCTTGTCGTTCAGCACTGCTACAGGATCTTCCATGTCGGTTCCCTTCGTTCACCTGCGCGTCCACTCCGAATTCTCGCTGGTCGACGGCCTGGTGCGGATCAAGCCGCTGGCCAAGGCGCTGGCCGGGATGAACATGCCGGCGGTGGCGATCACCGACCAGAGCAACATGTGCTCGCTGGTCAAGTTCTACAAGACCGCCATGGGCGCCGGCATCAAGCCGATCTGCGGCGCCGACCTGTGGCTGGCCGCTGCCGACCCGGAAGCACCGCTGTCGCGTATCTGCTTCCTGGCCATGAACCCCAAGGGCTACCGCAACCTCACCGAGCTGATCTCGCGCGGCTGGACCGAGGGCCAGCGCAACGGCCTGGTCATCCTCCAGCGTGAATGGATCGCCCCCGCCAGCGAGGGCCTGATCGCCCTTTCCGCAGGCAAGGAAGGCGATATCGGCATGGCCTTGCTGGCCGGCAAGGACGATGAAGCCGAGGCCCTGCTGCAAGACTGGATGGGCATGTTCCCCGAGCGCTTCTACGTCGAAGTGCAGCGCACCAACCGCGCCCGCGACGAGGAATACGTGCACGCCGCCGTGGCGTTGGCCGACAAGTTCGGCGCTCCGCTGGTGGCAACCAACGATGTGCGCTTCATCAAGCAGTCCGACTTCGACGCCCACGAAACCCGCGTATGCATCGGTGAGGGGTGGACCCTCGACGACCCGCGTCGGCCAAGGATGTACAGCGACCAGCAGTATCTGAAGTCGGCCGAGGAAATGGCCGAGCTGTTCAGCGACCTGCCCGATGCCATCGCCAACACTGTCGAGATCGCCAAGCGCTGCAACATCCAGGTGCAGCTGGGCAAGTACTTCCTGCCCGACTTCCCCACGCCCAACGGCATGGGCATCGATGACTACCTGCGGCATGTGTCCCACGAAGGCCTGGAAGAGCGCCTGGCGGTGCTGTGGCCGAAAGAGACCACACCCAATTACGAAGAGAAGCGCCAGGTCTACCTGGACCGCCTGAAGTTCGAACTGGACATCATCATCCAGATGGGCTTCCCCGGTTACTTCCTGATCGTCATGGACTTCATCAAGTGGGCCAAGAACAACGACGTACCGGTTGGCCCGGGCCGAGGATCGGGTGCCGGCTCGCTGGTGGCGTACGTGCTGAAGATCACCGACCTCGATCCGCTGGCCTACGACCTGCTGTTCGAGCGCTTCCTCAACCCTGAACGTATTTCCATGCCCGACTTCGACGTCGACTTCTGCATGGATGGCCGTGACCGGGTGATCGACTACGTGGCCGAAGCCTATGGTCGCAACGCGGTCAGCCAGATCATCACCTTCGGTACCATGGCGGCGAAGGCGGTGGTGCGAGACGTGGCGCGGGTACAGGGCAAGTCCTACGGCCTGGCCGACCGCCTGTCGAAGATGATCCCCTTCGAAGTGGGCATGACCCTGGAGAAGGCCTACGAGCAGGAAGAGATCCTGCGTGACTTCCTCAAGGGCGACGAAGACGCCCGCGAGATCTGGGACATGGCCCTGAAGCTCGAGGGCGTGACGCGCGGTACCGGCAAGCACGCCGGTGGTGTGGTCATCGCCCCGACCAAGCTCACCGACTTCTCGCCGATCGCCTGTGACGAAGAGGGTGGCGGCCTGGTAACCCAGTTCGACAAGGATGACGTCGAGGCTGCCGGCCTGGTGAAGTTCGACTTCCTCGGCCTGCGGACCCTGACCATCATCAAGTGGGCGATGGAGATCATCAACCGCGAGCAGGCCAAGAAGAACCTGCCCGACGTCAACATCGACTTCATCCCGCTGGACGACCGCAAGACCTACGAGCTGTTGCAGAAGGCCGAAACCACGGCGGTGTTCCAGCTTGAATCGCGTGGCATGAAGGAGCTGATCAAGAAGCTCAAGCCCGACTGCCTGGAAGACCTGATCGCACTGGTGGCACTGTTCCGCCCGGGCCCGCTGCAATCGGGCATGGTGGACGACTTCATCAACCGCAAGCACGGTCGCGCCGAGCTGGCTTACCCGCACTCCGACTACCAGTACGAGGGCCTGAAACCGGTACTGGCACCGACCTACGGCATCATCCTGTACCAGGAGCAGGTGATGCAGATCGCCCAGGTCATGGCTGGCTATACCCTCGGCGGCGCCGACATGCTGCGCCGTGCGATGGGTAAGAAAAAGCCCGAGGAAATGGCCAAGCAGCGCGGTGGCTTCATCGAAGGCTGCGTGGCCAACAATATCGATGCGGATCTTGCGGGTAACATTTTCGACCTGGTAGAGAAGTTCGCCGGCTACGGCTTCAACAAATCCCACTCCGCCGCCTATGGCCTGGTGTCGTACCAGACCGCCTGGCTGAAAACCCACTACCCGGCGCCATTCATGGCTGCGGTGTTGTCGGCGGATATGCACAACACCGACAAGGTGGTGGTGCTGGTCGAGGAGGTGCGCAGCATGAAGCTGCGCCTCGACGCGCCGGACGTGAACTTCTCCGACTTCAAGTTCACCGTCAACAATGACGGGCGCATCGTCTACGGCCTGGGCGCCATCAAGGGCGTCGGCGAAGGCCCGGTGGAGGCGATCGTCGAGGCCCGCGCCCAGGGTGGCCCGTTCAAGGACCTGTTCGATTTCTGTGAGCGCATCGACCTCAAGCGGGTCAACAAGCGTACCCTCGACGCGCTGATCCGCAGTGGCGCGCTGGACCGCCTGGGCCCGCACTTCCATGACGAGATCAAGGCCTACCACGCCAACATCGACATCAACCGTGCAACCTTGCTCTCGGCGCTGGGCGAGGCCATCAAGGCTGCCGAGCAGGCCGCCCACACCGCCGACAGTGGCCACGTCGACCTGTTCGGCGGCATGTTCGAAGAGGCGGATGCCGACGTCTACGCCAACCACCGCAAGGTGCGCGAACTGACCCTCAAGGAACGCCTGAAGGGCGAGAAGGACACCCTCGGCCTGTACCTCACCGGCCACCCGATCGACGAGTACGAGACCGAGATCCGCCGCTTCGCCCGCCAGCGCATCATCGACCTCAAGCCGTCACGCGAAACCCAGACCATCGCCGGCATGATCATTGCCCTGCGGGTGATGAAGAACAAGAAGGGCGACAAGATGGGCTTCGTCACCCTGGATGACCGCTCCGGGCGCATCGAGGCGTCGCTGTTTGCCGATGCCTTCATGGCGGCACAGTCCTTGCTGCAGACCGATGCGATGGTGGTGGTCGAAGGCGAGGTCAGCAACGACGATTTCTCCGGTGGCCTGCGCCTGCGGGTGAAGCAGGTGATGACCATGGAGGATGCCCGCACCAAGCTGGCCGAGAGCCTGCGCCTGAAGGTGGCACACGAAGCGCTCAAGGGCGACCGGCTGAAGTGGCTGGGCGAGCTGATTACCCGCCATCGCGGCGCTTGCCCGATCAGCCTCGAGTACACCGGCAGCGACGCCAAGGCCATGCTGCAGTTCGGCGAGCAGTGGGCGATCGACCCGGCCGATGGGCTGATTCAGGCGCTGCGTGACCAGTTCGGGCGTGAGAACGTCTTTCTGCAATATCGTTGAACCGACAAAAATTTAATCTCGACCTGAATGCGCCTGATCCCTTAAGGTAGGGCGCCAAACGGATCAACCGGCCGGCCGCCTGGCCGTAGACCCAAGACGGATGACTATGAACCCGAATTTTCTCGATTTCGAACAGCCGATTGCCGACCTGCAAGCCAAGATCGAAGGCCTGCGCCTGGTAGGCAACGACAACTCGCTGAACATCAGCGATGAAATTGCCCGTCTGCAAGACAAGAGCAACACCCTGACCGAAAGCATCTTCGGCAACCTGACCAGCTGGCAGATAGCCCGCCTGGCCCGTCATCCGCGTCGTCCTTACACCCTGGACTACCTGGAGCACATCTTCACCGAGTTCGAAGAGCTGCACGGCGACCGCCACTTCTCCGACGACGCTGCCATCGTCGGTGGTACCGCGCGCCTGGACGGCAAGCCGGTCATGGTCATCGGCCACCAGAAGGGCCGTGAAGTGCGCGAGAAGGTACGCCGCAACTTCGGCATGCCGCGCCCTGAAGGCTACCGCAAGGCCTGCCGCCTGATGGAAATGGCCGAGCGCTTCAAGATGCCGATCCTGACCTTCATCGACACCCCGGGCGCCTACCCGGGCATCGACGCCGAAGAGCGCAACCAGAGCGAGGCCATCGCCTGGAACCTGCGCGTGATGGCGCGCCTGAAAACCCCGATCATCGCCACCGTGATCGGTGAGGGTGGTTCCGGCGGTGCGCTGGCCATCGGCGTGTGCGACCAGTTGAACATGCTGCAGTACTCCACCTACTCGGTGATCTCGCCGGAAGGCTGTGCCTCGATCCTGTGGAAGACTGCCGACAAGGCAGCCGATGCAGCCGAGGCCATGGGCATCACTGCCGAGCGCCTGAAGAGCCTGAACATCGTCGACAAGGTCATCCAGGAGCCGCTGGGCGGCGCCCACCGTGACCCGGCGAAGATGTCGGAAAGCATCCGTGCCGACCTGGTACAGCAGCTGGACATGCTCGGCAAGCTCGACCATGACGCGCTGCTGGCCCGCCGTTACGATCGCCTGATGAGCTACGGTCTCTGATTTTGATTTGCCCCGGGGGCCGCTTTGCGGCCCATTCGCCGGCAAGCCAGCTCCCACATTGTCCGCATTGACGCTGATCCTTGTGGGAGCCTGGCTTGCCGGCGAAAGGGGTGCAAAGCACCCCCGGCAATCTCAAGCCATGTGAGGCCCCAATGATCAACCTCACCCCCTGGCTCAACGCCCCCACCTGGTACATCGCCTTCTCCGGCGGCCTCGATTCCACCGTCCTCCTGCACCTGCTGGCCGACTACGCCCGCAATCACGCATCCCCTCCACTGCGCGCCATCCACGTCCACCACGGCCTGCAATCCGCCGCCGATGCCTGGCCCGCCCACTGCCAAACCGTCTGCGACAATCTCGGCATCGAACTCCAGGTCATCCACGTCCAGGTCACCTCCGGCGCCAGCCTCGAGCAAGCCGCCCGCGACGCCCGCTATGCTGCCTTCAGGCAAGCCCTCGGCCCAGGCGACATCCTGTTCACCGGCCAGCACCGCGACGACCAGGCCGAAACCCTGCTGTTCCGCCTGCTGCGCGGTGCAGGCCTGCGTGGCCTGGCGGCAATGCCGGGGCAGCGGGCGCTAGGGCAGGGCAGCCTGGTCAGGCCATTGCTGGGCTGTTCCCGCCAGCAACTGCAGGACCATGCTCAGGCCAATGGGCTGGCCTGGATCGAAGATCCGTCAAACGCTGACACACAATTTGCCCGCAACTACCTGCGCAGCGAAGTGTTTCCGCTGCTTCAGCAACGTTGGCCGCAGGCCAGCCAGAACCTGGCCCGCGCCGCCGAGCACCTGGGCGAAGCCCAAGGCCTGCTGGACGAGCTGGCCCAGGACGACCTGGCGCTCGCCGGGGAGGGCGCGCCGGTGGCTTGGCCGGGGCTGGACTCCCTCGACCTGGCTACTCTGGTGGCGCTGTCGCCGGCCCGTCAGCGCAATGCCCTGCAATACTGGCTGAGCCGCCGTACCCGCCTGCCCGACACCCGGCACTGGGCCGGCTGGGCCGACCTGCGCGATGCCGCCGCCGATGCCCAGCCCGCCTGGCAGCTTGCCGATGGGCAACTGCTGCGCAGTCATGGGCGCATCTGGTGGTTGAGCGGTGACTGGCTGCAGCTGCCCGTCGGCGAACTGGCCTGGGCCGATCCCGCCAAGCCTTTGCCGTTGCCGGGTAACGGCAGTGTGCGTCTTGTTGGCGCAGCGCCGCTGCACGGCTTGCGCATTGCCTACCGTCAGGGCGGTGAAGTGCTGGACCTCCCCGGCCGCGGCCGACGCGACCTCAAGCGCCTGCTCAACGAGCTGCAGGTGCCGCTTTTCCTGCGCCCGCGCCTGCCACTGCTGTACCAGGGCGAGCGCCTGCTGGCGGTGGCCAACCTGCCCGGGCTGGTGCAGGCTGATTGCCAGCTGTCCTGGCAGTTGCCGACGAACGCGCAAGGTTTGAGCTGAAGGGTACATTCGGGTAGACTACCCTCCCTTCTTGATACAGCTTCTGTGGGTTCCGCGAAAACACAGGAGTTGCCGATTACCAAGCAGTTTTTTGCTGGGCTGATTCTGGAAATGACGAGCGAGCTCCATGCCGGGGATACCCCTGGTCTGTACAGACGCGGCAGTTTTTCGAGATGCACTGTGATTGACGCAGGTGATCGGGGGCTTCGGCCTTCCTTCGCTTTCTCCGGCGGCGCTGGCCGCCTTAACGCAGACTTCTAGGGTTTTTCATGACGCGCTACATATTCGTCACGGGCGGTGTTGTTTCTTCATTGGGGAAAGGCATTGCCTCGGCTTCCCTGGCGGCCATCCTGGAAGCGCGGGGCCTGAAGGTCACCATGCTCAAGCTGGATCCGTACATCAACGTCGATCCGGGCACCATGAGCCCGTTCCAGCACGGTGAAGTGTTCGTCACCCACGATGGCGCCGAGACCGACCTCGACCTGGGCCACTACGAGCGGTTCATCCGCACCACCATGACCCAGAACAACAACTTCACCACCGGCCGCATCTACGAGCACGTACTGCGCAAGGAGCGTCGTGGTGACTATCTGGGCGCGACCATCCAGGTCATCCCGCACATCACCGACGAAATCAAGCGTCGCATCATCAAGGGCGCCGGCGATGCCGACGTGGCCCTGGTGGAAATCGGCGGTACCGTGGGTGACATCGAGTCGCAGCCGTTCCTCGAGGCCATCCGCCAGCTGCGCGTCGAAGTGGGCTCCAAGCGCGCCATGCTGATGCACCTGACTCTGGTCCCGTACATCGCCACCGCTGGCGAGACCAAGACCAAGCCGACCCAGCACTCGGTCAAGGAGCTGCGCTCCATCGGCCTGCAGCCTGACGTGCTGATCTGCCGCTCCGACCACCCGGTTGATGCTTCGTCGCGTCGCAAGATCGCGCTGTTCACCAACGTTGAAGAGCGTGCGGTGATTTCGCTGGAAGACGTCGACACCATCTACAAGATCCCGGGCGTGCTGCACGCACAGGGCCTGGACGACTTCGTTGTCGAGCGCTTCGGCCTGCAGTGCAATGGCGCCGACCTGTCCGAGTGGGACAAGGTGGTCGATGCCAAGCTCAACCCTGAGCACGAAGTGACCATCGCCATGGTCGGCAAGTACATGGAGCTGCTGGATGCGTACAAGTCGCTGATCGAAGCGATGAGCCACGCCGGCATTACCAACCGCACCAAGGTCAACCTGCGCTACATCGACTCGGAAGACATCGAGAACCAGGGCACCAGCCTGCTCGAAGGCGCCGATGCCATCCTGGTACCGGGCGGTTTCGGCCTGCGCGGCGTGGAAGGCAAGATCACCGCGGTACAATACGCCCGTGAGAACAAGGTGCCGTACCTGGGTATCTGCCTGGGCATGCAGGTGGCCGTGATCGAATTCGCCCGTAACGTGATGGGCTGGAAAGACGCCAACTCCACCGAGTTCGACCGCAACAGCGGCCACCCGGTCGTCGGCCTGATCACCGAGTGGGCCGATGCCACCGGTGCCGTCGAAACCCGCAGCGAAGCCTCCGACCTGGGTGGCACCATGCGCCTGGGCGCACAGGACTGCCAGCTTGCCGCCGGCTCCAAGGTGCACGACTGCTACGGCAAGGACGTGATCACCGAGCGTCACCGTCACCGCTACGAAGTGAACAACAACCTGCTGCCACAACTGGTCGACGCCGGCCTGGTGGTTTCCGGCCGTTCCGAAGACGGTGCGCTGGTGGAAGTGGTCGAGTCCAAGGACCACCCATGGTTCGTCGCCTGCCAGTTCCACCCGGAATTCACCTCGACCCCGCGTGACGGCCACCCGCTGTTCAGCGGCTTCGTCAAGGCAGCCCTGGCTCAGAAGAACAAGGCCTGATCAATGACCCAGAAGATCATTCGCGTCGGTAACATCGAGATCGCCAACGACAAGCCGTTCGTCCTGTTCGGCGGCATGAACGTCCTGGAGTCCCGTGACCTGGCAATGAAGGTCTGCGAGGAATACGTGCGGGTGACCGAGAAGCTCGGTATCCCGTACGTGTTCAAGGCCAGCTTCGACAAGGCCAACCGTTCGTCGGTGACCTCGTACCGTGGCCCGGGCATGGAAGAGGGGCTGAAGATCTTCGAAGAGATCAAGCGCACCTTCAAAGTGCCGGTCATCACCGACGTGCACGAGCCTTACCAGGCCGAGCCTGTAGCCAAGGTGTGCGACATCATCCAGCTGCCGGCCTTCCTGTCGCGGCAGACCGACCTGGTGGTGGCCATGGCCAAGACCGGCGCGGTGATCAATATCAAGAAGGCCCAGTTCCTCGCACCCCAGGAAATGAAGCACATCCTGACCAAGTGCGAGGAGGCCGGTAACGACCAGTTGATCCTCTGCGAGCGTGGTTCGAGCTTCGGCTACAACAACCTGGTGGTGGACATGCTCGGCTTCGGCATCATGAAGCAGTTCGAGTACCCGGTGTTCTTCGATGTGACCCACGCCCTGCAGATGCCGGGTGGTCGCGCCGATTCCGCCGGTGGTCGCCGCGCCCAGGTCACCGACCTGGCCAAGGCCGGCATGAGCCAAGGCCTGGCCGGGTTGTTCCTCGAAGCCCACCCCGATCCGGACAACGCCAAGTGCGATGGCCCATGCGCCCTGCGCCTGGACAAACTGGAGCCGTTCCTGGCCCAGCTCAAGCAACTGGACGACCTGGTGAAAAGTTTTCCGACGGTAGAAACCGCGTAAAGCTCGATTCTCGGGTAAAGTACCGTCCGATCCACCCCTGACCAGTCGGTCAGGGGTTCCCTTCACCCGGCCTGCCCACTGCAAGTCCGCCCGGTGAACGGCAAGAATTTCCTAAGCTAAGTTGTTTTCGTCAATTCTGGAGTGCTTACAACAATGGCAAAAATCGTCGACATCAAAGGTCGTGAAGTTCTCGATTCGCGTGGCAACCCCACCGTGGAAGCCGATGTACTGCTCGACAACGGCATCATCGGTAGCGCCTGCGCGCCGTCCGGTGCTTCCACTGGCTCGCGCGAAGCGCTGGAGCTGCGTGATGGCGACAAGAGCCGTTACCTGGGCAAGGGCGTGCTGAAGGCCGTCGCCAACATCAACGGCCCGATCCGTGACCTGCTGCTGGGCAAGGACCCTGCCGACCAGAAGGCCCTGGACCGCGCCATGATCGAACTGGACGGTACCGAGAACAAGGCCAAGCTGGGCGCCAACGCCATCCTGGCCGTTTCCCTGGCTGCCGCCAAGGCCGCTGCCCAGGACCAGGACCTGCCGCTGTACGCGCACATCGCCAACCTGAACGGCACCCCGGGCCAGTACTCGATGCCGGTACCGATGATGAACATCATCAACGGTGGCGAGCACGCCGACAACAACGTCGACATCCAGGAGTTCATGGTTCAGCCAGTTGGCGCCAAGACCTTCTCCGACGGCCTGCGCATGGGTACCGAAATCTTCCACCACCTCAAAGCCGTGCTCAAGGCCCGTGGCCTGAACACCGCTGTTGGTGACGAGGGTGGTTTCGCCCCTAACTTGGCTTCCAACGAAGACGCTCTGGGCGCCATCGCCGAAGCCGTTGAGAAAGCCGGCTACAAGCTGGGCACCGACGTGACCCTGGCCCTGGACTGCGCGGCTTCCGAGTTCTACGAAGACGGCAAGTACAACCTGTCTGGCGAAGGTAAGTCGTTCGACGCCGAAGGCTTTGCCGAGTACCTGAAAGGCCTGACCGAGCGCTTCCCGATCATCTCGATCGAAGACGGCCTGGACGAGTCCGACTGGGCTGGCTGGAAGATCCTCACCGACAAGATCGGCACCAAGGTGCAGCTGGTTGGCGACGACCTGTTCGTGACCAACACCAAGATCCTCAAGGAAGGCATCGAGAAGGGCATCGGTAACTCGATCCTGATCAAGTTCAACCAGATCGGCTCGCTGACCGAAACCCTGGAAGCCATCCAGATGGCCAAGGCTGCCGGCTACACCGCGGTGATTTCGCACCGTTCCGGTGAAACCGAAGACTCGACCATTGCCGACCTGGCCGTGGGTACTGCTGCTGGCCAGATCAAGACTGGTTCGCTGTGCCGTTCCGACCGCGTTTCCAAGTACAACCAGCTGCTGCGCATCGAAGAGCAACTGGGTGCCAAAGCGGTTTACCGCGGTCGTGCCGAGTTTCGCGGCTAAGCAAGAGATGGTAAAAAGACAGCAGCCGGAGTTGTAGGAACGTTCGTACTGTTCTTTCCTACATTCCAACGGGTTTCTGTCGACGAAGCCTGGCCTCGGCCAGGCTTCGTGCTATTCGAGGCCCCGAAGTAAAAAGTACCGGCAGCCTTTTTAACCTGGATAACGTGATGCGCAGTCCCTATTGGTTGTTCCTCGTCCTGCTCCTGCTGCTGGGTGGCCTGCAGTACCGCCTGTGGGTGGGTAATGGCAGCCTGGCGCAAGTGACCGAGCTGAAGCAGCAGATTGCCGAGCAGCATGCCGAAAACGAGCGCTTGCTCGAGCGCAACCGCGTGCTCGATGCCGAAGTGCTGGAGCTGAAAAAAGGCATGGAGACCGTTGAAGAGCGGGCTCGCCACGAATTGGGGATGGTCAAAGAGGGCGAAACCCTCTTCCAGTTGCCACAGAAATGATCGAAACCTTACCGGCCTTCTGGGCCGTGATTCCTGCTGCGGGCGTAGGTGCCCGCATGGCTGCCGACCGCCCCAAGCAGTACCTGGAGCTGGCCGGGCAGACCATTCTCGAGCACAGCCTCGACTGTTTTCTTGGCCACCCGATGCTCAAGGGCGTGGTGGTCAGCATTGCCGAAGATGACCCGTACTGGCCTCGCCTGCGCTGCGCCAGCGACCCGCGCATCCAGCGCGCCACGGGTGGCCGCGAGCGTGCCGACTCGGTGCTCAATGCCTTGCTGATGCTGCATGCCCAAGGGGCGGCGGACAGCGACTGGGTGCTGGTGCATGATGCCGCGCGACCGAACCTGGCGCGCAGCGATCTGGACAAGCTGTTGTCGGAGCTGGCGGACGACCCGGTGGGTGGCCTGCTGGCGGTGCCGGCGCGCGATACCCTCAAGCGGGCCGATGCCGATGGCCGGGTGGGCGCTACCGTCGACCGCAGCACCATCTGGCAGGCCTATACGCCGCAGATGTTCCGCCTGGGGGCGTTGCATCGGGCGCTGGCCGAGTGCCTGGTGTCGGATGTGCTGGTAACCGACGAGTCCTCCGCCATCGAGTGGTCCGGCCAGGCGCCGCGGCTGGTCGAAGGGCGCAGCGACAACATCAAGGTGACCCGGCCGGAAGACCTGGAGTGGTTGCGCCAGCGTTGGGCAGGGCGCCGCTGAGGCTTTGACCAGTGCTGGTTTCTTCGCGGGAATGCCCGCTCCCACAGGTACAGCGCATACCTTCAGGTTGGCGCTGTACCTGTGGGAGCGGGCGAGCCCGCGAAGAGGCCGGCCCAGCCAACACACCTCTTCAGCCTTGCCGATACTCCGGCAACCCCGCCAACCCTTCCTTCAGGTAATCCACCAGCCGCCGTACCTTCGGCGACAGGTGCCGCTGCTGCGGATACAGCGCCCACACCGCGGTATTCGGTGGCTGGTGCGCCTCCAGCAACGACACCAGCGCACCACTGTTCAAGTGCTCCAGCACGTAATAATCCGGCAACTGGCACAACCCCATCCCCTGCAGCGCCGCGTCCAGCACCGCCTGCCCGCTGTTGCAACGCCAGTTGCCTTGGACTCGTTGGCTGATCTCGCGGCCGTCCTGCTGCAGCGCCCACAAATCCGAGCTGCCCACCAGGCAATTGTGCCGCGCCAGTTCCGACAGGCTGTGTGGCCGACCGTAACGTTCCAGGTAGGCCGGCGAAGCGCACAGGTACATGCGCCGGGGCGCCAGGCGGGTTGCCACCAGTCGTGAGTCGGCCAGCCGGCCCAGGCGGATGGCCAGGTCCATGCCTTCGTGCACCAGGTCGAGGGTATGGTTGCTCAGTTCCACATCCACCCGCAGCTGCGGGTACAGCGCCATGAACCGTGTCACCAGCGGCACGATGAAGCGCTCGCCATAGGCCACCGCGCAGGTCATGCGCAGCAACCCCTTGGGCTCGCTGGCCAGGTCGCCCATGGCGCGCAGGGCTTCCTCGCGGCCATCCTGCAGGCGCTGGCAGTGCTGCAGGAATGTCTGCCCGGCCTCGCTCAGGGTCACCCGCCGGGTACTGCGGTACAGCAGGCGCGTCTGCAGCCGTTCCTCCAGCCGGGCGATCTGCCGGCTGATGTGCGACGAGGAAACCCCCAGGCGCTCGGCGGCCGCGGTGAACTGGCCCGACTCGGCCACGGCGACGAACTCGTCGATGCCTTCCCAGCGGCTGCTCATTGATTATCCCTGTATGGCAATAATGTTTTGTCTTTGGCCGGATTATTCATCAAAAAGGCGGTGAATTACACTGCCAAACTGAATCGACCCTCTGTCTGGAGACCTTTGATGATCAAGTCCCGTGCTGCCGTAGCCTTCGAAGCCAAGAAACCCCTGGAAATCGTCGAAGTCGACGTGGCCATGCCCAAGGCCGGTGAAGTGCTGCTGCGCGTGGTCGCCAGCGGTGTCTGCCACACCGACGCCTACACCCTGTCGGGCGCCGACCCGGAGGGCATCTTCCCGTCGATCCTCGGCCACGAAGGTGGCGCGATCGTCGAGGCGGTAGGCGAGGGCGTCACCTCGGTCGCCGTCGGTGACCACGTCATCCCGCTGTACACCCCGGAATGCGGCAAGTGCAAGTTCTGCCTCTCGGGCAAGACCAACCTGTGCCAGGCCATCCGCGCCACCCAGGGCAAGGGCCTGATGCCGGACGGCACCACGCGCTTCTCCTACAAAGGCCAGCAACTGTTCCACTACATGGGTACCTCGACCTTCTCCGAGTACACCGTGCTGCCGGAAATCTCCGTGGCCAAGATCCAGAAAGAAGCGCCGCTGGAAAAGGTCTGTCTGCTGGGTTGTGGCGTCACCACCGGTATCGGCGCGGTGCTCAACACCGCCAAGGTCAAGCCGGGTGACACCGTGGCCATCTTCGGCCTGGGCGGCATCGGCCTGTCGGCAGTGATCGGTGCGGTCAAGGCCAAGGCGTCGCGTATCATTGCCATCGACATCAACCCGGCCAAGTTCGAAATCGCCCGCCAGCTGGGTGCCACCGACTGCATCAACCCGAAAGACTACGACCGCCCGATCCAGGAAGTGATCGTCGACCTCACCGACGGCGGCGTGGACTTCTCCTTCGAGTGCATCGGCAACGTGCAGCTGATGCGTGCTGCGCTGGAATGCTGCCACAAGGGCTGGGGCGAGTCGGTGATCATCGGCGTGGCCGGTGCCGGTCAGGAAATCGCCACTCGTCCGTTCCAGCTGGTCACCGGCCGCGTATGGCGTGGTTCGGCGTTCGGTGGCGTACGTGGCCGCAGCGAGCTGCCAAGCTACGTGGAAATGTCCGAGAAGGGCGAGATCCCGCTGGATACCTTCATCACCCACACCATGGGCCTGGAAGACATCAACAAGGCCTTCGACCTGATGCACGAAGGCAAGAGCATTCGCAGCGTGATCCACTTCTGAGGTTTGCCATGAGCCTGGATAACATCTCCTGCCAGAAGAGCTTCGGCGGCTGGCACAAGCGTTACCGGCATCACTCCAAGGTGCTGGGCTGCGACATGGTGTTCGCCGTCTACCTGCCGCCGCAGGCCGAACAGGGCGAGAAGCTGCCGGTGCTGTACTGGCTCAGCGGCCTCACCTGCACCGACGAGAACTTCATGCAGAAGGCCGGCGCCCAGCGCTTGGCCGCGGAGCTTGGGTTGATCATCGTCGCCCCCGACACCAGCCCGCGTGGCGAGCAGGTGCCGGGCGACCCGGACGGTGCCTGGGACTTCGGCCTGGGTGCCGGCTTCTACCTCAATGCCACTCAGCAGCCCTGGGCCCAGCACTACCGCATGCACGACTATGTGGTGGAGGAGTTGCCCGCGTTGATCGAGGCGCACTTCCCGGCTTCGGGCGAGCGCAGCATCAGTGGCCACTCCATGGGTGGGCATGGCGCGCTGGTGTGCGCCTTGCGCAACCCGGGGCGCTACCGCTCGGTGTCGGCGTTCTCGCCGATCAGCAACCCGATGGATTGCCCGTGGGGCGAGAAAGCCTTCAGCCGCTACCTGGGTGAAGACCGTGCACGCTGGCGCGAGTGGGATGCCAGCGTGCTGCTGGCCGAGACCCCGGCCGGCGAATGCCCGCCGTTGCTGGTGGACCAGGGCGACCGCGACGACTTCCTCGAGAAGCAGCTCAAGCCTGAAGCCCTGGAGCAGGCGGCACGCAAAGGTGGGCATGAACTGAACTTGCGCCTGCAGCCTGGCTATGACCACAGCTACTACTTCATCGCCAGCTTCATCGAGGAGCACCTGCGTCATCATGCGGTGGCCTTGGGGCGGATGTAAGGCGTAGCTGTGGTGCTTGCTTCATCGCTGGCAAGCCAGCTCCCACCTCGACCGCATGGGCCTCGGGCCTGTGCCGTACCTGTGGGAGCTGGCTTGCCGGCGATGGGCTGCGAAGCAGCCCCAATGCCTCAAAAGCAGGTAGAATCACGCCCTGACTCATTCAGGGCGTTTTTCTATGCGTATTGGCCACGGCTACGATGTGCACCGTTTCTGCGACGGTGATTTCATTACCCTGGGCGGGGTGCGTATCCCCCACAAATACGGCCTCCTGGCCCACTCCGATGGCGACGTGCTGCTGCACGCCCTGAGCGATGCCTTGCTTGGCGCGGCGGCGCTGGGTGACATCGGCAAACACTTCCCCGACACCGATCCGCAGTTCAAGGGCGCCGACAGCCGGGTGTTGCTGCGCCATGTGGTCGGCATCGTCCAGGCCAAGGGCTGGAAGGTCGGCAACATCGACGCCACCATCGTCGCCCAGGCGCCGAAGATGGCCCCGCACATCGAGACCATGCGCAAGCTGATCGCCGAAGACCTGCAGGTCGAACTCGACCAGGTCAACGTCAAGGCTACCACCACCGAGAAGCTCGGCTTCACCGGCCGCGAGGAGGGCATCGCCGTGCATTCGGTAGCCCTGCTGCTGCCAGCATGACCGAACTGGAACTGTTGGGCCCGCGCGCATCGGGCGAACCACTGGGTACCGCTGTCCTCAAGGCGGTGGCCGAGGATTTCCAGGTCGACGAAGTGCTGGACATCCCCCTCTCGGGCCAGGGCGAACACCTGTGGCTGTGGGTCGAGAAGCGTGACCTGAACACCGAAGAGGCGGCCCGCCGCCTGGCCCGTGCCGCTGGGGTGCCGGTGCGCACGATCAGCTACGCCGGTCTCAAGGACCGCCAGGCCCTGACCCGCCAGTGGTTCAGCCTGCACCTGCCAGGCAAGGCCGACCCGGACCTGTCGCGTGCCGAGGATGCCAGCCTGCGTGTGCTCAAGCAGGTTCGCCACCAGCGCAAGCTGCAGCGCGGTGCGCATTCGGCCAACGGCTTCACGCTGCGCCTGACTGCCCTGGCTGCCGATCACCAGGCGGTGGATGCGCGCCTGGAACAGCTCAAGCAACACGGTGTGCCGAATTATTTCGGCACCCAGCGCTTCGGCCACGGTGGCGGCAACGTTCACGACGCTCTCGATTGGGCCGCACGCAAGGCCCTGCCTGAACAGCGCAACGTGCGTTCGCGGTTGCTCTCGGCCGGACGCAGCTACCTGTTCAACCAGGTGCTGGCAGCCCGTGTTGCCGACGGCAGCTGGGCGCGTGCGCAGGTGGGCGACCTGTTGGCGTTCACCACGAGTCGTAGCTTCTTTCCTGCTGGGGAGTCGGAATGTTCCGATCCTCGGCTGGCGATCCTTGACCTGCATCCGACCGGCCCGCTGTGGGGGGCAGGCGATTCGCCGGCAACGGGGAGTACTGCGCAACAAGAGGATGCGATCGCCGCACGGCAGCCGGCACTTTGCCAGTGGCTGGCCTTGGCGGGCATGGATCACGAACGACGCATTCTGCGGCTCCCTATTGGCGGTCTTACGTGGCATTATCCGGAGCCTGATATCCTGCAACTGGAATTCGTCCTTCCGGCCGGATGCTTCGCCACCGTGGTGGTGCGCGAAGTCGTGGATCTGGTGTCGGCGGGGCAGACGGACAGCTCATGCGTATTCTGATTTCGAACGACGACGGTGTTACCGCACCCGGCATCGCCGCGCTGCACGCTGCGCTGGCGGATTACGCCGAGTGCGTGGTTATTGCCCCGGATCAAGACAAGAGCGGCGCCAGCAGTTCGCTGACGCTGGACCGGCCACTGCATCCGCAGACCTTGGCCAATGGCTTCATCAGCCTCAACGGCACGCCGACCGACTGCGTGCACCTGGGGCTCAATGGGCTGTTGCCACAGGCGCCGGACATGGTCGTGTCGGGGATCAACCTCGGTGCCAACCTGGGCGACGACGTGCTCTATTCGGGCACGGTCGCGGCCGCGTTGGAAGGTCGTTTCCTTGGCGGTACCTCGCTGGCGTTTTCGCTGTTGTCGCGCCAGCCGGACAACCTGCCAACCGCGGCCCATATCGCCCGCCGCCTGGTCGAGGCGCAGTCGCGCCTGGCCTTGCCGCCGCGCACCGTGCTCAACGTCAACATCCCCAACCTGCCGCTGGAGCACATTCGTGGCATCCAGCTCACCCGCCTCGGTCACCGGGCGCGGGCGGCGGCGCCGACCAAGGTGGTCAACCCGCGCGGCAAGGAAGGCTACTGGATCGCCGTGGCCGGGGATGCCGAGGACGGTGGCCCGGGTACCGACTTCCACGCGGTGATGCAAGGCTATGTATCGATCACTCCGCTGCAGCTCGACCGCACCTTCAGTGATGCCTTCGAGCAGCTCGACGGTTGGCTGGAGGGCCTGCTCTGATGCGCGAGGACGATATGCTGCGGCGTGGCATCGGCATGACCTCCCAGCGTACCCGGGAGCGGCTGATCCAGCGCCTGTGCGAGGAGGGCGTTTCGAACACCAAGGTGCTCGACGTGATCCGTCGTACCCCGCGCCACCTGTTCGTCGACGAGGCGCTGGCGCATCGCGCCTACGAAGACACCGCGCTGCCGATCGGCCACAACCAGACCATCTCGCAACCGTTCATGGTTGCCCACATGAGCGAGCTGCTGCTCGAGGCCGGGCCGCTGGACAAGGTGCTGGAGATCGGTACCGGCTCGGGCTACCAGACGGCAATCCTGGCTCAGTTGGTCGAGCGTGTGTTCTCGGTGGAACGCATCAAGGTGTTGCAGGACCGGGCCAAGGAGCGCCTGGTGGAACTGAACCTGCGCAACGTGGTGTTCCGCTGGGGCGACGGTTGCGAAGGCTGGCCGGCGCTGGCGCCGTACAACGGCATCATCGTCACCGCCGTGGCGCCGGAAGTGCCGCAGGCATTGCTCGACCAGCTGGCGCCCGGTGGCCGTATGGTGATCCCGGTGGGGCCAGCCGGCGAAACCCAGCAGCTGATGCTGATCGTGCGCGAGGAGCATGGATTCTCCCGCCGCGTGCTGGGGGCAGTGCGCTTCGTACCGCTGCTCAACGGCCCGCTGGCCTGAACACTGCTGGTTCGAGCCGCGCGATATTTTTGCGCCAGCACCGAATTCTTGCAGCAACGCCCTGTCTATCTGGCGGGGTGAAGCGCTAGCGCACAGCGTGTGCCATGGCTTTGCAGCAGTCTTTCACCAACCCTGCCAATGCGGGCGGGCTTGGTTATAATTGCAATAATATTGCATTTCTTGTCTTCATATCGTTTTCGGCACCATGAGGGGAGCGCGGGTGGGTCACACAGTCATTCGGCAGCGCAAGGACGGGTCGGGTTTCACGCTTCTGGTGATTGCACTGGCCATGGGCACGCTACTGGTGGGTTGCTCGAGCACCAGCAGCAACAGCGCGCGGGTGGTCGACCGCAATAACACCGTGCCCAAGCGCCCGGCGGTAACCACCGGGCAGTACATCGTCAAGCCTGGCGATACGCTGTTCTCCATCGCCTTCCGTTATGGCTGGGACTACAAGGAACTGGCTGCGCGCAACGGCATCGCGGCGCCTTACACCATTCGCCCGGGGCAAGCGATTCGTTTCAGCAGCGGCTCTACGGGCAGCACCACGGTGGTGTCCAGCCCGTCGTCGTCGAGCAAGACCACGGTCATCCGGCGGCCTGTGGGAAGTACCAGCACACCGCCTGCCAGCACCAGCAAACCGGCCACGCCGGCAGCCTCCAGCAGCGCCCCGGTGGTCGCCACGGTGCCTGCCGCGGAGCGCGCGGTAGGCGGCTGGACCTGGCCTGCCAATGGCGTGCTGATTGGAAAATTCGCTTCAAACGGTAGTTTGAATAAAGGCATTGATATCGCCGGTGATTTGGGACAGCCTGTTTTTGCTGCGTCTGATGGTGCAGTGGTGTATGCCGGGAGTGGCTTGAGGGGCTACGGCGAACTGATCATCATCAAGCACAGCGATACCTACGTCAGTGCCTACGGCCATAACCGCAGGCTGTTGGTTCGGGAGGGGCAGCAGGTCAAGGCAGGGCAGTCGATTGCTGAAATGGGGTCCACGGGCACAGATCGGGTGAAGCTGCATTTCGAGATTCGCCGCCAGGGCAAACCCGTCGATCCGCTCCAGTTCCTGCCACGTCGTTGACCGTTGTACCCGGCCTGTTCCTGTGATGTAGAGGGGACAGGCTCCAGCGCTGCCAGGGAGATAGGTGCCGCTCGAGTCTGAGTTCGAACTCAGCAAAGGACTATAACAATGGCTCTCAGTAAAGAAGTGCCGGAGTTTGACATCGACGATGACCTGCTTCTGATGGAGACGGGTATCGTTTTGGAAACGGATGTGGTGTCAGACGAACCTGCTGTATCTTCGGTTCGGACGAGGGCCAAGTCGGGCTCTTCGCTCAAGCAACACAAGTATATCGATTACAGCCGGGCGCTCGATGCCACCCAGTTGTATCTCAACGAGATCGGATTCTCGCCTCTGCTTTCGCCGGAAGAGGAAGTGCATTTTGCGCGCCTGTCGCAAAAGGGCGACCCTGCCGGCCGCAAGCGCATGATCGAAAGCAACCTGCGCCTGGTTGTAAAAATTGCCCGTCGTTACGTGAACCGCGGCCTGTCGCTGCTCGACCTGATCGAGGAGGGCAACCTGGGGCTGATCCGTGCCGTCGAGAAGTTCGACCCGGAGCGTGGTTTCCGGTTCTCGACCTATGCGACCTGGTGGATTCGCCAGACCATAGAGCGGGCGATCATGAACCAGACCCGCACCATTCGCCTGCCGATCCACGTGGTCAAGGAACTGAACGTCTACCTGCGCGCTGCGCGCGAGCTGACCCAGAAACTGGACCACGAACCCTCGCCAGAAGAAATCGCCACGCTGCTGGAGAAACCGGTCGCCGAGGTCAAGCGCATGCTGGGCCTGAACGAGCGGGTGTCTTCGGTGGACGTGTCGCTCGGCCCGGACTCAGACAAGACCCTGCTCGATACCCTGACCGACGACCGCCCGACCGACCCGTGCGAACTGCTGCAGGATGACGATCTGTCGCAGAGCATCGACCAATGGCTGGGCGAGTTGACCGACAAGCAGCGTGAAGTGGTGGTGCGCCGCTTTGGCCTGCGCGGGCATGAAAGCAGTACGCTGGAAGATGTCGGCCTGGAGATTGGCCTGACCCGTGAGCGGGTGCGGCAGATCCAGGTCGAGGGGCTCAAGCGTTTGCGTGAGATCCTCGAGAAGAACGGCCTGTCCAGTGAGTCGTTGTTCCAGTAGCGGAAGCCTGCAATACAAAGCGCCCCGATGATTTCGGGGCGTTTTTGTATGTTTCGATCAGAGGTGCCCATTCAGAATTGCCGGGGGCGCTTTGCGCCCCTTTCGCGACACAAGGCCGCTCCCACAGGTATTTCATCGCCTTTGGATGCACCACTATCCTGTGGGAGCGGCCTTGTGTCGCGAAAGGGCTGCAAAGCAGCCCCAAGACATTATGTACTGCGCTACCCCAGTAACATCGCGTGTAAGCCTTTGCTTACTTGTTTTGTAAGCCTTCTATGTACGCTTCAGTAAATCATTGTCGTATCCAGATCCTGCGTTTTCCCAACTCATTGAAAAACCTGGCTTATTCAGCTGTGAGGAAATGTGTCACCTGCAACACCCTGTGAGGTTTAGCGGTTGCCCGCCCGGCTCAAGTCGCTAGTATTCGAACTGTGCACAGGGACATGCACAGGCTTTCAGGAGGAAAGCCAGGGACGTCGCAAGAGGCGATTTCATCAGGATGATGTTTGGGACAAGCAGGGACTACGGAAAAAATGTGGGCGGGTCAAACCGCCCCTTTTTTTTGCCCGCAGAAAACAAAAAAAGGCCCCAAGGGGCCTTTTTCGTGTCCGGACGCTATCAGCGCTCCAGGTCTGCAATCTTGCCAGTCTTGCCATCCCACTCTTCAGCGTCCGGCAGGGCGTCCTTACGCTCGGTGATGTTCGGCCAGATTTCCGCCAGTTCGGCGTTCAGCTCGATGAAGTTCTCCATGCCCGCAGGCACTTCGTCTTCCGAGAAGATGGCTTGCGCTGGGCATTCCGGCTCGCACAGGGCGCAGTCGATGCACTCGTCCGGGTGGATGACCAGGAAGTTCGGGCCTTCGTAGAAGCAGTCCACCGGGCAGACTTCCACGCAGTCGGTGTATTTGCATTTGATGCAGTTGTCGGTGACGACGAAGGTCATTTCTAATTCTCTCCTCAGGCGACGGCGGCGGCCCTTCCTCTCAGGGCCGCGCGGTTTGCGGGCATGTGGCTGCAGGCCAGGCTAATAACCTGCAGCACCAGCAAACCGCGGCGGATTCTACCAGCTTGTAGTGGGCGCCGTTATAACAGGTTCTTTAGTTGATATAGCATTTCGATAGCTTGACGCGGGGTCATGTCGTCCAGCTGCAGCTTGCCCAGCTTCTCGATGGCCGGGTGTGGCAGGCTGGCGAACAGGTCGCTCTGGTGCGGGACCTGTGGCACGTCCTTGGCCTTTTGGGCCGGGGGCTGTTCATGCGCCAGGCTGGTGGTTTCCAGCCTTGCCAGGTGTTCACGGGCACGCTGGATGACGGCCGTCGGCACGCCGGCCAGCTGCGCCACGGCCAGGCCGTAGCTCTGGCTGGCAGGGCCAGGCAGCACGTGGTGCAGGAACACGATGCGTTCGTTGTGCTCGGTGGCGTTCAGGTGCACGTTGGCCACCAGCGGCTCGCTTTCCGGCAGCACGGTGAGCTCGAAGTAGTGCGTGGCGAACAGCGTGTAGGCACGCAGCTGGGCCAGGCGCTCGGCGGCGGCCCAGGCCAGCGACAGGCCGTCGAAGGTACTGGTGCCACGGCCCACTTCGTCCATCAGCACCAGGCTGCGGTCGGTGGCGTTGTGCAGGATGTTGGCGGTTTCGCTCATCTCGACCATGAAGGTCGAGCGGCCGCCGGCCAGGTCGTCGCTGGAGCCGATGCGGGTGAAGATGCGGTCGACCAGCGACAGCTCGCAGCTGGCTGCCGGCACGAAGCTGCCGATATGCGCCAGCAGCACGATCAGGGCGGTCTGGCGCATGTAGGTGGACTTACCGCCCATGTTCGGGCCGGTGATGATCAGCATGCGTGTGCTGTTGTCCAGGCCCAGGTCGTTGGCCACGAACGGCGTGGTCAATACCTGTTCCACCACAGGGTGGCGGCCCTGCTCGATGCGCAGGCACGGCTCGTCGACGAAGCGCGGGCAGTTCAGGTCCAGGTTCAGTGCACGTTCGGCCAGGTTGCTGAGCACGTCCAGTTCGGCCAGGGCGGCGGCGCTGTCCTGCAGCGGTGCCAGGTGGCTGATCAAGGTTTCCAGCAGGGCGTCGTAGAGCATCTTTTCGCGGGCCAGGGCGCGGCTCTTGGCCGACAGGGCCTTGTCCTCGAACGCCTTCAGCTCCGGGGTGATGAAGCGCTCGGCGCCTTTCAGGGTCTGGCGGCGGATGTAGTCGCCCGGGGCCTGCTCGGCCTGCTTGGTCGGCAGCTCGATGAAGTAGCCATGCACCCGGTTGTAGCCGACCTTGAGGTTGGCCAGGCCGGTGCGGGCCTTTTCCCGGGCTTCCAGGTCGATCAGGAACTGGCCGGCGTTCTCGCTGATCGCCAGCAGCTCGTCCAGTTCGTTGTCATAACCGGCCTTGAGCACGCCGCCATCGCGGATCACCGCCGGCGGGTTGTCGATGATCGCCCGCTCCAGCAGGCTGGCCAGTTCGGGGTAGGTGCCGGTAATGGCGGCCAGGCGTGCCAGGTGCGGCGCCTCAAGCTCGGCCATGGCGTTCTGCAGCTCGGGCAGCGCGCCCAGGGCATCGCGCAGGCGAGCCAGGTCGCGTGGGCGGGCGTTGCGCAGGCCGATACGGGCGAGAATCCGCTCGATATCGCCGATTTCCTTGAGCTGCGGCTGCAGCTTCTCGAAGCGGTAGCCGTCGAGCAGGCAGCGGATCGAATCCTGGCGTGCCTGCAGCACCTTGAGGTCGCGCAACGGGCGGTTCAACCAGCGGCTCAGCAATCGGCTGGCCATGGCGGTCTGGCAGCGGTCGATCACCGACTGCAGGGTGTTGTCACGGCCGCCGGCCAGGTTGATGTCCAGCTCCAGGTTGCGGCGGCTGGCGCCGTCGAGGATGACCGTGTCGTCCAGGCGTTCGTGGCGCAGGCTGCGCAGGTGCGGCAGGGCGGTGCGCTGGGTTTCCTTGGCATAGATCAGCAGGCAACCGGCGGCGCCGATGGCCAGGGTCAGCTTGTCGCAGCCAAAGCCCTTGAGGTCCTTGGTCGCGAACTGCTGGCACAGGGCCTTGCGCGCCGAGTCGCGGTCGAAGTCCCATGGCGCACGGCGACGGGCGCCCGGGCGTTTCTCTGCAGGCAAGTCTCGCGGCCAGTCGTCGGGGATCAGCAGCTCGACCGGGTTCAGGCGCTCGAGCTCGGCCAGCAGGTTTTCCCAGCCCTTGATCTCCTGCACGCTGAAGTTGCCACTGGTGATGTCCAGTACGGCCAGGCCGAACAGGCGCTCGTCACCGAGCAGCGCGGCAATCAGGTTGTCGCGACGCTCGTCGAGCAGGGCTTCGTCACTGACCGTACCCGGGGTGATGATGCGCACCACCTGGCGTTCCACCGGGCCCTTGCTGGTGGCGGGGTCGCCAATCTGCTCGCAGATCACCACCGATTCGCCGAGCTTGACCAGCTTGGCCAGGTAGCCTTCCAGCGAATGGAACGGAATCCCGCACATGGGGATGGACTGGCCGGCCGACTGACCGCGCGCGGTCAGGGTGATGTCCAGCAGTTTTGCGGCTTTTTTCGCATCTTCGTAGAAGATCTCGTAGAAGTCGCCCATGCGGTAGAACATCAGCTGGTCCGGGTGCTGGTTCTTCAGCTTCCAGTACTGCTGCATCATCGGGGTGTGTGCGGAGAAATCGGAAATTGCTTTATTCATCAAGGGCTTAGAAAGTAGGTCTCAATATTTGTGGGGCAAATTGGGGCGTTCTGTGTTGCATGCGCGACGCCGAGACCCACCGGATTTTCAAGCCGCATAGGTTAACACGGCTACCCGGCAGGCTGTACCTGCGATATTCCGCCCGGCGCCGCTGCCGTGGCCGGTAGCGGCCTGGAACAAGTGATGTGCGAGACCGAAGCGGGCGCCCATCCCACCTCACCAAGATGCTAGGGTAGAAGCCTGCCTCCAAGGAGCCCGACATGGACCCGATCACCACACTTGCCACCCGCCTGGGTGAACACCTGCGCCGCTTCAACGCGCAGGTGACCACCGCCGAATCCTGCACCGGTGGCGGCATCGCCGAGGCCATCACCCGCGTGCCCGGCAGCTCGGCCTGGTTCGAGGCTGGGTACGTGACCTATTCCAACACCCAGAAAACCCGTCAACTGGGAGTGCCCGCGGCGTTGTTCGGCCAGGTTGGCGCGGTCAGCCAGGAAGTGGTCGAAGCGATGGTCCGCGGCGCCCAGGCCGCCAGCGGCGCGCGCTTTGCCGTGGCGGTGAGCGGCGTGGCCGGGCCGGACGGTGGTTCGCCGGCCAAACCGGTGGGCACCGTGTGGCTGGCCTGGGGCGACGGCAACCATGTGTTCAGCGAGCGGCGCCAGTTTGACGGCGACCGCGAGGCGGTGCGCCGACAGACGGTGATCGCCGCGTTAGACGGCTTGTTACAGCTTGGTGCCGAGTAAATCGACGACAGGGGTTTGCGCGGGCGCTTGCCTGTGGAATAATACTGGCTACTTATACAGGTATTCCGGCCGTCAGGGCCAAGTCGAACACGTGAGGATTTCAATGGACGACAACAAGAAGCGCGCCTTGGCTGCGGCCCTGGGTCAGATCGAACGCCAATTCGGCAAGGGCGCCGTCATGCGCATGGGCGACCACGAGCGCCAGGCTATCCCTGCCATCTCCACCGGCTCACTGGGCCTGGACATTGCCCTGGGCATCGGCGGCCTGCCAAAAGGCCGTATCGTCGAGATCTACGGCCCGGAATCGTCGGGTAAGACCACGCTGACCCTGTCGGTCATCGCCGAAGCCCAGAAAAACGGCGCCACCTGCGCCTTCGTCGATGCCGAACACGCCCTCGACCCCGAGTACGCCGGCAAGCTGGGCGTCAACGTCGACGACCTGCTGGTTTCGCAGCCTGACACCGGCGAACAGGCCCTGGAAATCACCGACATGCTGGTGCGTTCCAACGCTGTTGACGTGATCATCGTCGACTCCGTGGCTGCTCTGGTACCGAAGGCCGAGATCGAAGGCGAGATGGGCGACATGCACGTGGGCCTGCAGGCGCGCCTGATGTCCCAGGCGCTGCGCAAGATCACCGGTAACATCAAGAACGCCAACTGCCTGGTCATCTTCATCAACCAGATCCGTATGAAGATTGGCGTGATGTTCGGCAGCCCGGAAACCACCACCGGTGGTAACGCCCTGAAGTTCTACGCCTCGGTGCGTCTGGATATCCGCCGTACCGGCGCGGTCAAGGAAGGCGACGAGGTGGTCGGTAGCGAAACCCGCGTCAAGATCGTCAAGAACAAGGTTTCGCCGCCATTCCGTCAGGCCGAGTTCCAGATCCTCTACGGCAAGGGTATCTACCGTAACGGCGAGATCATTGACCTGGGTGTTTCCCAAGGCCTGGTCGAGAAGTCCGGTGCCTGGTACGCCTACCAGGGCAACAAGATCGGTCAAGGCAAGGCAAACGCTGCCAAGTACCTGGCTGAGAACCCGGCTATTGGTGCCGAGATCGAGAAGCAGATTCGCGAGAAGCTGCTGACCTCTGGTGCTGTTGCGGCTGCTGGTAAGGCTGCTGCTGCCGAAGCCGATGCCGATGACATGGCCGACGCTGACGCCGGTTATTGATTGCGCGGTAGATAGCCGAACATGTCCGCCGTACTCGACACCCCCGTCGCCATTCGGCGGACAGCCATGGACCTGCTCGCGCGACGTGAGCATGGTCGCGTCGAGCTGACGCGCAAGTTGCGTCAGCGCGGCGCTTCGGACGAGCTGATCGAGCCTGAACTCGACCGGCTCGCCGAAGAAGGGCTGCTTAGCGAAGCCCGTTACCTCGAAAGTTTCATCCGATACCGTTCCAGCTCCGGCTACGGCCCTGCGCGTATTCGCGAAGAGCTAGGCCAGCGCGGTTTGGCGCGTGCTGATATCGAGCAGGCGCTACGCGAGAGCGAGGTGGACTGGGGCGAGCGCATGCGTGACGTATGGCAGCGCAAGTTTGCTGGTCAGCGCCCGCAAGATCCCCGCAGCCGTGCCCAGCAGACCCGGTTTCTGGCTTACCGGGGTTTCCCCATGGACATGATCGGCCGCCTGCTCAGTGGGCGGGATATCGACGACTACTGAGGACTGGGGCCGCTTTGCGGCCCTTCGCGGGCTTGCCCGCTCCCACAGGTTTGGTGCAAGGTTCAGAAAATGCGCGGTCCCTGTGGGAGCGGGCAAGCCCGCGAAGGGCTGCAAAACAGCCCCAATCCAGCCGGCAAACGTTATCTGACCGGCATTAGAGTTTACCCGCGAGTACCGGCAACGCCGCTCCCACAGGTTGCGCGGCGCGCTTTGGAAACTTGTTCGACAATCAACTGACCTTCAACGCCTCCCTGGCCCGCTGCGTGGTATGCATGGGCTGCGGCTTGGCCCAGTTCTCCGGCAGGTTGATGAAGTCCACCAGCTCGCGCAGCCTGCCCTGGTCCCGGCCATTGAAGGCAAATGACAAACGGGTCAGGTGGCTGAAGTTGCCCACTTCGTGCTCGGCACTGCTGTCAGGTTGCTGGTGATACTTGCCACTCAGGCGCAAGTCGGCAAAGCCTTCCTGGATGTCATACAGCGCCGCCTCGCTGAGCGGGTGATGCATGCGTATCACGAACTGGCTCTTCAGCCAGCGGCTGGAGTGGTAGTTGCTGTAGAACTGGTTGATTTCTTCCACTGCCTCGTCAGCGCTGTGCACCAGGCGCAGCAGTTTCAGGTCGCTGGGCAGGATGTAGCGGTTTTCCTCCAGTTGGCGGCTGATGAAGTCCAGGCAGTCGCGCCAGAAGCTGCCACCTGGCGAATCCAGCAGCACCACCGGTACCAGCGGGCTCTTGCCGGTCTGGATCAGGGTCAGCACCTCCAGTGCTTCATCCAAAGTGCCGAAACCACCCGGGCACAGCACTAGGGCATCGGCCTCCTTGACGAAGAACAGCTTGCGGATGAAGAAGAAGTGGAACGGCAGCAGCTTGTCGGTGCCGTCCACCGTGGGGTTGGCGTGTTGTTCGAAGGGCAGGGTGATGTTGAACCCCAGGCTGTGGTCGCTGCCGGCGCCTTCGTGGGCAGCTGCCATGATGCCGCCGCCAGCACCGGTGATGACCATCAGGTCGGAGCGCGCCAGGGTTGCGCCCAGCTCGCGGGCCAGGGCGTACATGGGGTGCTCCAGCGGAGTGCGCGCCGAGCCGAACACGGTCACCTTGCGCCGGCCCTTGTAGCGTTCCAGGGTGCGGAACGAATGGTCCAGTTCGCGCAGGGCTTGCAGGGTGATCTTGGCGCTCCAGCGGTCGGTGTCGTCATGGGCCATGCGCAGGATGGTCAGCATCATGTCGCGGTACAGCGGCAGGTTGGGGCTGTTCGGTGCCACCAGTTGCAGTTGTGCGTCGATGTTGCTCAGGTCGATGTTGTTGTCGCGGAAGTGGCTGAACAGCAGTTCACTCGATTGGTAAGGCATGCAACGTCTCCTTCTGCACCAATACCTCTGACCTCAATCTAGACCCTTGCGCTCAATTGTGCCGGGGGTGTTCGGCACAGCCGCCCGTCGGCATGCAGCCACGGGGGATGCGGGTTTGGTTAACTGGGTAAAGCGAAACGTGTCGATGCAGGAGGTGGCGGTATGCATCGCTTGATCATCGAAGTGGACCGGCAGCTTTACCAGCAGCTGGAGAATGCGGCCCAGGTGCATCACCTGAGCCTGGAAGCCGAGTGCCGGCGCAGGCTGTCGGGGCTGGAATGCCAGTCACGCTACCTGCAGGCACTGCTGGCAGAGATGCGCGCCGATGCCGCTGAAGGGCGCTGGCGCGCCCGTGAAGACGAGAAGGCGTAGCGATCGGAGTGTTGGTTACTTCTTCTTGTTGCCGGCCACGCAGCTGGCATTGTCGAACGCCTGGTCCATGATCGGCTGGTTGGTCTTGTAGACCGTGAAGCGGTAGACCATGACCGCGCCTTTCGACATCAGGTTGCGGAAACCGCTGTTGCGGCAGACGCTGTCACCCAGCTGGCTACGTACCTGTTCGGGGTTGGCCTGCATGCGCTCGGCATGCTCCTGGCGCACGCTCAGGTGGTTGACCAGTGCCTTGCCTTCCACGGTGTAACCCTGGTCGAGGATGTCCTCGTTGATGGCTCGCGGGGTGCCGACACTGCTCTCTTTGGCAACCTTCTGCAGCGTGTTGTTCAGGTCGTATTCCTGCTTGGAAGCCGCCTGGGCTGCCAGGGGCAGGGCGAGCAACAGGCTCAGGGCGGGGACGATACGGCGCAGCATGAATCTCTCCTGGTTCGATGACTGGCGCTTTGACATGCGCGGGTCGACGGCGTTCCGTGAAAACCGCACGGTGGCTGCAATTGGGGCCGCAGTGCGGCCCATCGCCGGCAAGCCAGCTCCCACAGGGATTGCACATGGCCTTGTGCAATGCGGTCGAGGTGGGAGCTGGCTTGCCGGCGATGGGCTGCGCAGCAGCCCCAGAAGCGCGCAGGCGCGGCTGGGGGTACGGTAAAAACAGCGATTATAAGGATCGCGCCGCCACCTGCACAGCAATTGCCCCCTGTTCTGGTAGACTGGCGCCCTTAGTTTTTTCCGAGTCATCCTTGTGTTCATTCCCAACCTGTCCAGAGGCCTGCCGGCATGAGCCATGCGGTAGCGCGCCTGCGCGCCGAACGCCTGGCCCGCAGCAACAAGCCCTTCATCGCCCGTGGTTCGCGTGCCGAGCGCTGCCCCGATTGCCGGGTCATCGCCACTCATTGCCTGTGCGCCTGGAAGCCGCGGGTGCAGGCCGAGTCCGGCGTGTGCCTGCTGATGCATGACACCGAGCCGCTGAAGCCCACCAATACCGGCTGGCTGATCGCCGACCTGATCGAGGACACCTCGGCCTTCGGCTGGCTGCGTACTTCGGTTGACGAACGCTTGCTGGCGTTGCTGGGCGATCCGCATTGGCAGCCTTACATCGTCTTCCCCGGTGAATTCGTTGCCCAGGAGCGGGTGGTCAGCGAGGTAGTGCGCGAGCCGGGCAAGCGCCCGCTGTTCATCCTGCTGGATGCCACCTGGACCGAAGCGCGCAAGATGTTCCGCAAAAGCCCGTACCTTGACCGCTTCCCGGTGTTGAGCCTGCAGGCCGAGCAGATGTCCCGCTACCGCCTGCGCCGCTCCAAGCGCGACGATCACTTCTGCACCGCGGAAGTCGCCGCCATGTGCCTGGACCTGGCCGGCGATACCCAGGCCTCGCAGGCGCTGGACGCCTACCTGGATGTGTTCAGCCTGCATTACCTGAGCGGCAAGCGGCGCCTGCCGCTGGACGAGCAGGACGATACCCACCAGCGTTTGCATACCTTCCTATAGTCCAAGGGGCACAACCCCTGCTTTGGTTCATAATGACCCTTACCCGAGTGCCCGACACAGAACAGGATCCCCAGATCGATGGCCACTTACGAAATCCTGATTGCCGATGACCACCCGCTGTTCCGTGGCGCCTTGCGCCAGGCCGTTACCCTCGGCCTGGGCCCGGATGTACGCCTGGTTGAAGTCGCCAGCATTGCCGAACTGGAAACCCGTCTGAGCGAAAAAGCCGACTGGGACCTGGTGTTGCTGGACTTGAACATGCCGGGTGCCTACGGTTTTTCCGGGCTGGTGCTGTTGCGCGGGCAATACCCGCAGATCCCCGTGGTGATGGTATCGGCGCAGGAAGAGGCCGCAGTGGTGGTCAAGTCCCGCGAGTTTGGCGCCAGTGGCTTCATTCCCAAGTCCAGTACCCTGGAAGTGATCCAGGATGCGGTGCGCAAGGTGCTCGACGGCGAGGTCTGGTGGCCGCCGCAGGCGTTCGAAAAGGTCGATGTCTCGGCCGAGGCCAAGGCCGCCAGCGAAGGCCTTGCCAGCCTCACGCCGCAGCAGTTCCGCGTGCTGACCATGGTCTGCGAAGGCTTGCTGAACAAGCAGATCGCCTATGAGCTGAACGTGTCGGAAGCGACCATCAAGGCCCACGTGACTGCGATCTTCCGCAAGCTGGGTGTGCGTACCCGTACCCAGGCGGCGTTGTTGCTGCAACAACTTGAATCGGTTGCCAGCAGCTGAGTGCGCGTGGCTTCACGCTTTTTTGACCCGTGCCGGTCTAGTCTGCTGGCCTTTCCGTTGTGAAGTGACTCACATGACATCGCCATTCAAGGGCCAGACCGGCCTCAAACGTATCCTCAACGCCGCCGGCTATTCGCTGGACGGCCTGCGCGCCGCCTTCAAGGGCGAGGCCGCGTTCCGCCAGCTGGTGCTGCTCAACGTGCTGCTAGTCCCGATCGCCTTCTGGCTGCCGGTCAGCCGTGCGGAGCGGGCGATCATGATCGCCGTGTGCCTGTTGGGCTTGATCGTCGAACTGTTCAATTCGGCGGTGGAAGCAGCCATCGACCGCATTTCGCTGGAGCGCCACCCGCTGTCGAAAAACGCCAAGGACATGGGCAGCGCCGCGCAACTGGTGGCACTGACCATGGTGGCGCTGGTGTGGGGTGTGATCCTGCTTTAAGCGATCGGTGGCAACACGATCTCGTCACTGCGGGTGAAGCCCGCAGTGAAGTTGCGGCACAGTTCGAGAAATTCGCGCATGGCCGAGGTCTGGTACTTCTGTTTGTGCCAGATGAAGTAGAACTGGCGCATCAGGTCCAGCTCCGGGGTTTCTACCGCTACCAGGCTGCCGCGGCGGAAGGCGTCACGCAGGGCCAGGCGCGAGATGCAGCCGATGCCCAGGCCCGACTCCACCGCGCGCTTGATCGCTTCGGTGTGTTCCAGCTCCAGGCGGATGTTGAGGTTGGTGCGGTGGTGGCGCATGGCCTGGTCGAAGGTCAGGCGCGTGCCCGAGCCCTGTTCGCGCAGGATCCACGCTTCCTGGGACAAGGTCTGTACATCGGCGCGGCCCAGCTTGGCCAGCGGGTGCTGCGGCGCGCAGAACACCACCAGCTCGTCCTCGACCCAGGGCTGCACTTCCAGGTCCGGGTGGTTGCAATCGCCTTCGATCAGACCCAGATCAATTTCGTAATGCGCCACCTGTTGCACGATATGCGCAGTGTTCTGCACATGCAGCTTCACCTGGCTTTCCGGGTGCACCTGCATGAAGCTGCCGATCAGCAGGGTGGCCAGGTAGTTGCCGATGGTCAGCGTGGCGCCGACCGCCAGCGAGCCGAAACCGGACTTGCCGTTGAGCAGGTCTTCGATTTCCTTGGCCTGGTCGAGCAGGGCCACGGCCTGCGGCAACAGTTGCTGGCCCAGGGCGTTGAGGCTCAGGCGCTTGCCGGCGCGGTCGAACAGCTGGCAGCTGGACTGGCGCTCAAGCTCGGTGATCGAGGTGCTGGCGGCCGACTGCGACAGGGCCAGCACACTGGCGGCGCGCGAAACGCTCTGGTGCTGGGCCACGGCAACGAAGACTTGCAGCTGACGAAGTGTAAATCGCATATCGATATAACCGATAACACATATCTTGATAATCCAGTTAACAGATATTGTCGCTGCCCCTAAACTATCGCGCAACTGCGCGTCTTGCGCGCGCCGCGTCTTTCTTCAGGAGCCCCATTAAATGAGCAACATGAACCACGAACGTGTCCTCAGTGTGCACCACTGGAACGACACCCTGTTCAGCTTCAAGTGCACCCGCGACCCGGGCCTGCGCTTCGAGAACGGTCAGTTCGTGATGATCGGCCTGCAACAAGAAAGCGGCCGTCCGCTCATGCGCGCCTATTCCATCGCTTCGCCGAACTGGGAAGAGCACCTGGAGTTCTTCAGCATCAAGGTGCCGGACGGTCCGCTGACCTCGCAGCTGCAGCACCTGAAGGAAGGCGACGAGATCATCATCAGCAAGAAGCCTACCGGTACCCTGGTGCTCGACGACCTGAACCCGGGCAAGCACCTGTACTTGCTGAGCACCGGCACTGGCCTGGCACCGTTCATGAGTGTCATCCAGGACCCGGAAACCTACGAGCGCTTCGAGAAAGTGATCCTGGTGCACGGCGTGCGCTATGTGAACGAAGTGGCCTACCGCGAGTTCATCACCGAGCACCTGCCGCAGAACGAATTCTTCGGTGAGTCGGTTCGCGACAAGCTGATCTACTACCCGACCGTGACCCGTGAACCGTTCGAGAATCAGGGCCGCCTGACCGACCTGATGCGCAGCGGCAAGCTGTTCAGCGACATCGGCCTGCCACCGATCAACCCGCAGGACGACCGCGCGATGATCTGCGGCAGCCCGAGCATGCTCGACGAGACCAGCGAAGTGCTGGACAGCTTCGGCCTGAAGATCTCCCCGCGCATGCGCGAGCCGGGTGATTACCTGATCGAGCGTGCCTTCGTCGAGAAGTAAGGCGCAGGCTGATGCAAAGAAGGCGACCCTTGGGTCGCCTTTCTTGTGCCTGTGATTCATGTATCGCCTGTTCCGGCCCTATCGCCGGCAAGCCAGCTCCCACAGGAATCCCACAACATTTGAAACCTGTGCCGAACCTGTGGGAGCTGGCTTGCCGGCGATGAGGCCAGTGCAGGTAAACCCAATCTATTCCACGCGCGTCTCGCCGCTATACACCAATATCTCCCGACACCGCTTGCACAGGTAGCGCCGCCCCTGGCGCACCAGCTTGTGCCGCTGCGCGGTAAACGGGAAGTCGCTTTGCGGGCACGGGCAGCGGTAGATGTAGCGGGTCACCACGCGCCGTTGCACTTCGTAGTTGTGGCAACGGTTGGGCGGCAGTTCATACACCCCGCGCATGATCAGCTGCCACTCCTCGCCATGGGCCTGGATGCGGTCGCCGAACAGCTGGTGGGCCACCAGGTGCGCCACTTCATGGGCCACGGTCTGGCGCAGGAAGTCTTCCTGGTTTTCGCGGTAAAGCTGCAGGTTGAAGCGCAGCAGGTTCTCGTGCAGGTGGGCGACACCTGCTTTTTGCCCGCGCAGCTTGAAGCTGACTTCCGGGCGCGGGAAGGGGCGTTTGAAGAAGGTTTCAGCTTGCTGGTAACAGGTTTCGACGCGTTGTCTGAGCAGCTCGGGCATGGCGGGGTGGTTCTCCTGACCGGGCATTATGCCGCAACCCCGGGCAGCCTGCCGAGCCACCGGTCAGCGCACAGCCAGAGGCCGCCTTGCGGCGGCCTCAGGTTGATGCCCCAGTGTTGGTCGAGTCTGTTCTAGTTGGTGTAGACGGGCCCCACGCCCAGTCCCCAGATGATCACCGTGGCGGCCATGATCGCCACCAGTACCACAAGGCCCACCGCCAGCACCGAGCTGGAGAACAGGAAGCCTTCGTCGGACGGTATGTTCATGAACGTCGGCAAACCGACGTACAGCAGGTACACCGTGTAGCAGATGGCGGCGGTGCCAATCAGCATGCCCAGCCACAGGTGCGGGTACAGTGCCGCCAGGCCGCCGATGAACAACGGGGTGGCGGTGTAGGTGGCAAAGGCGATGCACTGTGCCATGGACGGGTTGGCATCGTAGGTGCGGGCCATCCAGTGGATGAACGCCCCCATTACCGCCACCCCGGCAAGCATCGCCAGGTACGACATGATGCTCATCCAGATGGCGCTTTCCATGGTCAGCATCACCGCTGGCCGGTCGCCGATCACCCAGCCGACCTGGGTGGTACCGATGAACGCCGAAATGGCGGGGATCGCAGCCAGGATCAGGGTGTGCGTCAGGTACATGTGGCTGATGGTTTCTTCTTCGCCACGAATTTCCCGCCATTCCTGGTCGGGATGGGTAAACAGCCCCACAACGTGATGAATCATGCCGATCACTCCTCTCAATGTTGCCAAACGCCCCCCAGATGGAGCGCAAGCGGCCCGAGGCCCGAACACCGAAGCAAGCGGTAATGTGGCCTTATGTCGCAGTATAGGAAGCCGTTACCCGCATAAACCGAGCTTTTTAGAGCAAATTGCGCTGTAAGGCGCGCTGTTGATTACAATGAAGTCTTTATCGGAATGCCTACAGCGCCGCCGCGTTTGTGCGTAAAATAGCCGGCTTTTGTCACACCTCGCGGATCCAAGCGCTATGGGCACCCTCTCGGTCAACCAGAACAAACTGCAAAAACGCCTGCGTCGTCTCGCCGGCGAAGCCATCACCGACTACAACATGATCGAGGATGGCGACAAGGTCATGGTCTGCCTGTCCGGCGGCAAGGACAGCTACACCATGCTCGACGTTCTGTTGCACCTGCAGAAGGTGGCACCGATCAAGTTCGAGATTGTCGCGGTGAACATGGACCAGAAGCAGCCGGGTTTCCCCGAGCATGTGCTGCCGGCCTACCTCAAGGAACTGGGTGTCGAGTACCACATCGTCGAGAAGGACACCTACTCGGTGGTCAAGGAGCTGGTCCCCGAGGGCAAGACCACCTGCTCGCTGTGCTCGCGCCTGCGCCGTGGCACCCTGTACACCTTCGCCGACGAAATCGGCGCGACCAAGATGGCGCTGGGGCACCACCGCGACGATATCGTCGAAACCTTCTTCCTCAACATGTTCTTCAACGGCGCGCTCAAAGGCATGCCGCCGAAGCTGCGCGCCGACGATGGCCGCAACGTGGTGATCCGCCCGCTGGCCTACTGCAGCGAGAAGGATATCCAGGCCTACTCGGACATGAAGGAATTCCCGATCATCCCGTGCAACCTGTGCGGTTCGCAGGAAAACCTGCAGCGCCAGGTGGTCAAGGACATGCTGGTGGAGTGGGAGCGCAAGCACCCGGGGCGTACCGAAAGCATCTTCCGCGCCCTGCAGAACGTGGCGCCGTCGCAGCTGGCTGACCGCAACCTGTTCGACTTCACCAGCCTGAAGATCGACGAAAACGCCACCCCGCGTTTCCTTGACGTGCTGAACATCTGAGCCCATGCGCGATTACCAGTGGTTGCACGAGTACTGCCTGAACCGCTTCGGCTCGGCCCAGGCCCTGGAGGCCTTCCTGCCGCAGCCGCGCACACCCGCACAACTGCGTGATATCAGCGACGACCGCTACCTGTCGACCTTGGCCCTGCGCGTGTTCCGCGCCGGGCTCAAGCACAGCCTGGTGGATGCCAAGTGGCCGGCGTTCGAGCAGGTGTTCTTCGGCTTCGACCCGGAGAAGGTGGTATTGATGGGCGCCGAGCACCTCGAGCGGCTGATGCACGACGAGCGCATCATCCGCCACCTGGGCAAGCTCAAGAGCGTGCCGCGCAATGCGCAGATGGTTCTTGACGTGGCCAAGGAGAAGGGCAGTTTCGGCGCCTTCATCGCCGACTGGCCGGTGACCGACATCGTCGGTTTGTGGAAGTACCTGGCCAAGCACGGCAACCAGCTGGGCGGGTTGTCGGCACCGCGTTTCTTGCGCATGGTCGGCAAGGATACGTTCATCCCTACCGATGACATGGCTGCGGCGTTGATTGCGCAGAAGGTGATCGACAAACCGCCGACCAGCCAGCGGGACCTGGCCTTGGTGCAGCAGGCGTTCAACCAGTGGCATGCCGAGAGTGGGCGGCCGCTGTGCCAGTTGTCGGTGATGCTGGCGCATACCGTCAACCATTGAGATTTTGGGGCTGCTTTGCAGCCCAATCGCCGGCAAGCCAGCTCCCACAGGTACAGCACAGGTCTCAAGCCTTGCGCTGTACTGTGGGAGCTGGCTTGCCGGCGATTGGGCCGCAAAGCGGCCCCCGGATATCAACTGCCTTCGCCGGCCATGCGCCGCTCGTGCTGGAACTTCCAGCGCACATACAGCAGCCCGGCAATGAACAGCCCCAGGCTCACCAGCACTTCTACCCAGCCAAATACCGCCCGCGCCGGGTCGAACGCCGCCAGCACGCCCTTGATGAAATAGATATTCACCACGAAGCAGGTCCAGGCATGTGCCCGGGCGCTGCCCGTCAGCATGCCCGGCAGCAACAGCAGCAACGGCACCAGTTCGATCGCCAGGATCACCTCGACTCGCGCCCCGTGCAGGTTGGCGAACCACAGGTTGTTCACCAGCAGCAGGGCAATCAGGCCGAAGAAGAACGCCAGGCTCAACGCCCGCGTCAGGCGCAGGCGCGGTGCCAGCCATTCCAGCGCCGGCAATACCTTGGGCTTCTTAGCCACGTGCGGCCTCCAGGGCCTTGGCGGTGGTCGCCAGGCGTTGGCCAAGGGCGCGGCACAGGGTTATCTCGTGCTGGTCGAGCTCGCGCTTGCCGTCGGCGCCAGCATGATGGCTGGCGCCATACGGGGTGCCGCCGCCGCGGGTCTCGAGCAGTGCCGATTCGCTGTACGGCAGGCCCATTACCAGCATGCCGTGGTGCATCAGTGGCAGCATCATCGACAGCAAAGTGGTTTCCTGCCCGCCATGCAGGCTGGCGGTTGAGGTGAACACGCCCGCCGGCTTGCCGACCAGTTCACCGCCCAGCCACAGGCTGCTGGTGCCATCCAGGAAGTACTTGAGCGGCGCTGCCATGTTGCCGAAGCGGGTCGGGCTGCCCAGTACCAGGCCGGCGCAGTGGCGCAGGTCGTCCAGGGTGGCGTACAGCGCGCCACTGGCCGGGATGTCCGGGGCCACTGCTTCGCACTCGGTGGAAATCGCCGGCACCGTGCGCAGGCGCGCTTCCATGCCGGCCAGTTCGATGCCGCGGGCGATGTGCCGGGCCATCTCGCTGGTCGAACCATGGCGGCTGTAATACAGCACCAGGATGTAGGGCTGGCTCACGGCAGGATCTCCAGTACTTTCTCGGGCGGTCGGCCGACCACGGCCTTGTCACCGGCGACCAGGATCGGCCGCTCGATCAGCTTGGGGTGCCGGGCCATGGCCTCGATCAGTTGTGCGTCGGTCAGCGCCGGGTCGGCCAGGTTCAGCTCCTTGTACTCGTCCTCGCCGGTACGCAGCAGCTGGCGCGGGGCGATGCCCAGCTTGCCGAGCAGGGCCTTCAGGGTGGCAGCGTCGGGCGGGGTCTCGAGGTAGCGCACGATGGTCGGCGCCAGGCCGCGAGCTTCGAGCAGTTCCAGGGCGCCGCGGGATTTCGAGCAGCGCGGGTTATGATAGAGCGTGAGGTCGGTCATGTCGGGTCGCATCCAGCAGGGTGTGGCGGCTATTCTAACCGCAGCGACTGACCAATTTGCTTTAAAACTCGAGAAGGATTGACCCATGGCAAGGCGTCTGGCAGCAGTACTGGCCATCACCGCGAGCCTGTTGCTCGGTGGTTGCGGTGCCGATTATGGCGTGGACCAACACGGTAATACGGTTAAGGCCGAACAGATCGACGGGCACTGGCTGGTGCTCAACTACTGGGCCGAATGGTGCGGGCCGTGCCGTACCGAAATCCCTGAACTGAACGCGGCAGCCAAGCAATGGGCGGCCGACGGTATCAAGGTGGTGGGGGTGAACTTCGATGGCTTGCAGGGGCAGGAGCTGAAGCAGGCTGCCGAAACCCTGGGCATCGCTTTCACCGTATTGGCGCAGGACCCGGCCGAGCGCTATGACCTGCCACGTAGCGAGGCATTGCCGGTGACCTACATCATCGATGACAAGGGCAAGGTGCGGGAACAGCTGATGGGTGAGCAGACCCTGGAAGGGCTGCAGGCCAAGATCAAGGCACTGAAGGGCGCCTGAAGTCAGCCTATACCGGCCCTATCGCCGGCAAGCCAGCTCCCACAGGTACTGCACAGCATATGAACCCTGTGCAGTACCTGTGGGAGCTGGCTTGCCGGCGATAGGGCCGGTACAGGCAATAGCGATTCAGCCTTCCTCAGGCCAGAAGCGCAGCGGCTTGCCTTCGGCCGGCCAGAAACGCATCTGCTCGATAGGCGACACATCCCAGCGCTGCACTGTTTCCAGCGCCTGCAGGAAGCGCTTTTCCTGCTCCATCAACGCCGGTGCGCAGAGCTTGCGGGTCTTGCCGACCTTGCCGAAGCTCAGGTGCTCGCCGTCCAGTGTGTACGGCGCAAACCAGTGGTTGCAGCCGCCGTTGCCATAGGCACGGCCATCGCTGGCCAAGGTCAGGGTCAGGTGGCTGTAGTCGATCAGCGGCCGTTCGCCAATCCACTCCAGCACGTAGCTGCGCTCCTGCTGCAGCTTGGAAGGTTCCGCGGCGCAGCCGAGCAGGCCGGTGGCAATCAGCACGCCGGTCAGCAGATTCTTCACTCGGCGCTCTCCTGGCAACGCGGGCACAGGTGTTTTTCGCCACGGCTGGCCCACCCCAGCTCGGCAACGCGCGCGCTGGCGGCAGGCTGGCGGGCTTTCTTGCCCAGCTTGGCGTCCACCGCGAACTCGAAGTCCAGCACGGCGTCGCAGCTGTCGCACGCAACCTGCCAGGTGAGGATTTCCAGCTCGTTGAACACCGGGCCGCTGGCCACGGCAACCCACTGGCCGCGTGGGTTGATCAGGTGGCGCACGCTCTCCACTGTCAGGCGCATGGACAAGTCCTTGCTGCCCTTGAGGGTGACCAGCAGGGTGTCGCCTTTGTGCATCGAACCGCCGTTGCCGGTGACCTGATAGCGGCCCGGCACCAGGGCGCGGCACTCGATCAGGGTGTGTTGCGGGTTGAAAAGGGTGTAGCGGAAATCGTGCTCGACCATGGGTCCTCCAGAAATGCCGCGTATCCTAGCACTAACCCATCACCAGATTCTGTGGATTGCCTGCCGCCCAGCGGTTGATGTTGTCCAGCGTGGTCGCGGCGATGGCATCCAGTGCCTCGCGGGTAAGGAACGCCTGGTGGGCAGTGATGATCACGTTGGGGAAGGTCAGCAGGCGGGCCAGTACGTCGTCCTGCAGCGGCAGGTCGGAGCGGTCTTCGAAGAACAGCTGGGCTTCTTCTTCGTAGACGTCCAGGCCCAGGTAGCCTAGCTGGCCGCTCTTCAGCGCGTCGATCAGCGCCGGGGTGTCGACCAACGCGCCGCGGCCGGTGTTGATCAGCATGGCGCCGGGCTGCAGCTGGGCCAGGCTTTGTGCATTGATAACGTGCCGGGTGTGCTCGGTCAGCGGGCAGTGCAGGCTGATGACGCGGGCTTCGCGCAGCAGCTCGGGCAATGGCAGGTAGCGCGCGCCCAAGGCCAGCAGGTCGGGGTTGGGGTAAGGGTCATAGGCCAGCAACTGGCAGCCGAAACCGGCCATGATGCGGGCAAAGGCGGTGCCGATCTGGCCGGTACCGACCACGCCGACGGTCTTGCCGTGCAGGTCGAAGCCGGTCAGCCCGTGCAGGGTGAAGTCACCCTCGCGGGTGCGGTTGTAGGCCCGGTGCAGGCGCCGGTTCAGGGCCAGGATCAGCGCCACGGCGTGTTCGGCCACGGCGTGCGGCGAGTAGGCCGGCACTCGCGCTACGGTCAGGCCCAGGCGCTGGGCGGCGGCCAGGTCGACATGGTTGTAGCCGGCCGAACGCAGGGCGACCAGGCGCGTGCCGCCTGCGGCCAGGCGTTGCAGCACCTGGGCGTCGAGCTCGTCATTGATGAAGGCGCAGACCACCTCGTAGCCATCGGCCAGGGCAGCGGTGTCGAGGGTCAGGCGGGCAGGCTGGAAGTGCAGGTCCAGGGTGGTGCCGCTGGCGGCACGGGTGAAGCTTTCCTGGTCGTAGTGCTGGCTGCTGAACAACAGGGCGCGCATGGTGGGGCTTCCTTTGCAATGGTCTGGGGATTGTAGCCAGCGGGTTGAAAGGGGTGTTGACCTGGACCGGCCCTATCGCCGGCAAGCCAGCTCCCACAGGTACAACACGGCCTTCAAGAGCAGTGATTTCCTGTGGGAGCTGGCTTGCCGACGATAGGGCGGGTGAGGTCAGGCGCTCAATCTGGCCTGCGCCGCCAAGCGGTTGATTGCCGCATCCAGTTCGTCCAGTGCCTGCTGTGCCAGCGGGTTTTCCTGCTTGAGCAAGGTCTCGCTGCGCTGGCAGGCGGCCCGCAACTGCGGCACGCCGCAATAACGCGAGGCGCCGTTCAGGCGGTGCACCTGTTCGATCAGGCCGTTGCGGTCGTCGGCCTCGCGGGCAGCGCGTATGGCTTCGCGGTCGGCTTCCAGCGAGGTCAGCAGCATGCTCAGCATATCCGCCGCCAGGTCCGCCTTGCCGGCGGCCAGGCGCAGGCCTTCCTCGGGGTCCAGCACCTTCAGGTCATCACCGTTGGCCAGTTGCTCGGCCAGGCGTTCCTGCTGTGGCGCGCCCAGGCTCAGGCCGGTCCATTTCATCACCACCTGGGCCAGCTGCCGTTCGCTGATCGGCTTGGTCAGGTAGTCGTCCATGCCACCGTGCAGCAACGCGCGCTTCTCGTTGGCCATGGCGTGGGCGGTGAGGGCGACGATCGGCAGCGGGTTGCCGCTTTGGGTGTTTTCCCACAAGCGAATCTGCTCGGTACAGGCGCGGCCGTCCATGCCGGGCATCTGCACGTCCATCAGCACCAGGTCGAACGGCTCGTCCTGCACCGCCTGCACCGCCGCATAGCCGTTGTCGACAGCCAGCACCTCGGCGCCCAGGTCTTCGAGCAGGGTCTGCACCAGCAGCAGGTTGGCGGGGTTGTCGTCGACGCAGAGGATCTTCGGCTGGCGCTGGCCGTTGACGCTGTTCACCTCGCCCTGCGGGCGGCGCGGTTGCATCAGTTCCAGCAACAGGCGGCGCAGTTTGCGTGTGCAGGTCGGCTTGGACAGCAACTGGCCATGGCCGTTGGGCAGGTACGGATGGTACAGCGCCTGCTCGGTGGTCGGGCACAGCACCACGCACTGGCAATGGTAGCGCTCGAGCTGCTGGTGGTAATGGCCCAGCTGCTCGGGCGACAGGTTGCCAAGGTTGGCCCCGAGCACGGCGAACTCGAACGGCAGGCCAGCCTGGCTGGCGGCCTGCACACCCTGCAGCAGCTGGTCGTAGGAGGCGAACAGGCTGACGCTGAGGCCGCAGTCTTCCAACTGGTGTTCCAACGCCTGGCGCGCCAGCTCGTGGCCGTCGACGATGGCTGCGCGGCGGCCCAGCAGCGGTTGCAGCGGCAACTCCTCGACACCATCGTGAGCCTTGGGCAGGTTGAGGCTGATCCAGAACTGCGAACCCTCGCCCGGGGTGCTGTCGACGCCGATCTCGCCGCCCATCTGCTCGATCAGGCGTTTGGAAATCACCAGCCCCAGGCCGGTGCCGCCGGGCTGGCGGGCCAGCGAGTTGTCGGCCTGGCTGAAGGCCTGGAACAGCGTACGTACATCCTGCGGCGACAGGCCGATGCCGGTGTCCTGCACGCTGATGCGCAGCTGCGCACTGTCTTCGTGTTCGTCTTCGAGCATGGCGCGCACGACGATGGTGCCTTCGCGGGTGAACTTGATGGCGTTGCTGACCAGGTTGGTCAGGATCTGCTTGAGCCGCAACGGGTCGCCGATCAGCGACGACGGGGTATCGCGGTAGATCAGGCTGAGCAGCTCCAGCTGCTTGGCGTGGGCGGCCGGGGCGAGGATGGTCAGGGTGTCCTGGATCAGGTCGCGCAGGTTGAAGGGGATGCTGTCGAGCACCAGCTTGCCGGCCTCGATCTTGGAGAAGTCGAGGATCTCGTTGATGATCCCCAGCAGGTTGTCGGCGGACTTCTCGATGGTGCTCAGGTAGTCCAGCTGGCGCGGTGTCAGCTCGCTTTTCTGCAGCAGGTGGGTGAAACCGAGGATGCCGTTGAGCGGGGTGCGGATTTCGTGGCTCATGTTGGCCAGGAATTCCGACTTGATGCGGCTGGCCTCCAGGGCTTCCTTGCGCGCCATGTCCAGCTCGATGTTCTGGATCTCGATAGTTTCCAGGTTCTGGCGCACGTCCTCGGTGGCCTGGTCGATGCTGTGCTGCAGCTCTTCGTGGGCGTTGTGCAGGGTTTCGGCCATGCGGTTGATGCCGCGCGCCAGCTCGTCCAGCTCATGGCTGCCCATGGCCGGCAGGCGTTCCTCGAGGTGGCCGTCCTTGAGCTGGTTGACCGCGTGCTTGATGCGCTTGATCGGGTCGTTGATGGTGCGGCTCATGCGCAGTGCCAGCAGGCCGCTGAGCACCAGGCAGGCGAGGATCAGCAGCAGGCTGGTGAACAGGTTGCGGTAGCCGCGCAGCAGGGTGCCGTCGTGGGACAGCTCGATCTCGACCCAGCCCAGCAGGCGTTCGGATTCGGCCGGCACGGCATCGGTGGCCAAGTCGCGATGGTGGCCGAACACCGGCATCAGGTAGCGTGTGGCGTCATTGCCGCTGCGCTGTAGCAGCTGGGTGCCGGTGCCGCCGCTGGGTGGCTGGTTGAGCATGCTCGGGCCGGCGTGGGCCAGGCGCGTGCGGTCCGGGGCCAGGAAGGCGACCGCACGCACATCGGCCTGCTCCAGGGTTTGCGCGGCAATGCGCTCAAGTTGCGCCGGTGCCAGCTTGGCCATGGCGGGCGCGGCCAGTGGCGCCAGTTGCTCGGCGATCATCTTGCCGCGTTGCAGCAACTGGGTGCGCAGGTCGTTCTGTTGCAGCCAGGTGAAGTAACTACCCAGCACCAGGGCCATCAGGCCGGCCGGCAGCAGGGCCAGCAGCAGGACCCGGCTGCGGATTCCCAAGCGATCGAGCACACTCGCCTCCTGTCATGTGCCTGGACGCCGTCAAGCGATGACGGCCAAGCCGGGAAGTTACTCCGCCTGCCGCGCTATTGCACCTCTTTAGTACGTGTTTTGCGCCCTTGCAGGGGCATTGGTCGCAGGGCGGTTGCCTGGCAGGCGCTGGATACTCAATAATTGCGCAATTGAGAATGCATGGCAGTTGCCAATGAATCCTGTAGCTATTCACAACTCCAATATCCTCGCCATCGAGGATGACCCGGTCCTCGGTGCCTACCTGCACGAAGAGCTGCAGCGCGGCGGCTTCCAGGTGACCTGGTGCCGCAATGGCCTGGAGGGCCTGGAAACGGCGGGGCGCCAGGCTTTCGACGTGGTGCTCATGGACATCCTGCTGCCCGGGCTCAACGGTCTGGATGCCCTCGCGCAGTTGCGCAAGCGCAGCGCCACACCGGTGATCCTGATGTCGGCGCTGGGCGCCGAGGCCGACCGCATCAGCGGTTTCCAGCGCGGTGCCGACGACTACCTGCCCAAGCCGTTCAGCATGGCCGAGCTGCAGGTACGCATCGAGGCCATCCTGCGCCGCGTCGCCCTCGAGCGGCGCCATCAAGCCCCGCAGGCGCGTGCCGGCAGCGGCGAACTGCAATACGACGAGGCACTGTGCGACGTGCGCCTGGAGGGTCGCCTGGCCGGCCTGACTCCCAGCGAATACCGCCTGCTCGACATCCTCAACCGCAACCTCGACGAAGTGCTGAGCAAGCCGTTCCTCTACCAGCAAGTGCTGCAGCGAGGCTATTCGCGGCATGACCGCAGCCTGGACATGCACGTCAGCCAGATCCGTCGCAAGCTCAAGGGCATCGGCTATCACGAACGGCAGATCCGCACCGTGTGGGGCAAAGGCTACGTACTCAGCGCCAGCGAGGCGGAGTGACCCATGCTCGACCGCCACTCGCTGTTCTGGAAGCTGACGATCCTGCTGGTGGGCTTCTGCCTGCTGATGATCGGCCTCAGCTACACCTGGGGTCGGCACATGGAAACCCAGAACGCCTTCCTCTCGGAACCGGCGCGGCAGGCCTTGCGTGGCTATGCTGCCGAGGCCGAGCAGGCCTGGCGCAGTGGTGGGCGGGCAGGGCTGGACCGTTGGGTGGCGGCGATGCACCAGCGCGAACGCGGCTGGGTTGGCGTGCTCGACCTCAACCTGCGGCCGCTGGACAGCGCCAGCCTCGACCCGCAGATCATGCAGCGGCTGACCCGCCTGCGCGGTGTCGACTGGCCGATGAGCCGGCGCAGCGTCGAGCAGCCGTGGCTGCGCATACCGTTCCCGGGGGCTCCGGAGCAGGGCCTGCTGGTGATCGAACTGCCGCAGCGCTTCAACCCCGGGCAGTATCGGATGCTGTGGCGCATCGTCACCAACGGCATCATCCCCGGCCTGTTCACCCTGCTGTTGTGCGTGGGCCTTTACCGCATGCTGATCGTGCCGTTGAACCAGTTGCGCGAGCAGGCCAATGCCTGGCGCGCCGACCAGTTGTCGGCTCGCCTCGACCCACGCACCATCGCCCGGCATGACGAGTTGGGCGAACTGGCCCGAGCCTTCGACCAGATGGCCGAGCGGCTGCAGGGCACGGTAGCCATGCAGCAGCAGTTGCTGCGTGACCTGTCCCACGAAATGCGTACGCCACTCAGCCGGCTGCGGGTGGCCTGCGATGGCGAAACCGACCTGCAGCGCCTGCGTGAACGCCTGACGCGGGAGGTGGACTGCATGCAGCAGCTGGTCGAGGACACCCTGCAACTGGCCTGGCAGGACGCCGAGCGTGCGCCGATGAACCTGGAGCCGATCGAGGTGCAGGCGCTGTGGGAGCTGCTGGCCGAGAATGCCAGCTATGAAAGCGGCTGGTCGCTGGCGCGGCTGCGCTGCGAAGTGCCGGCCGACTGCTGGGTGCAGGGCAACCTGAACCACCTGGCCCAGGCGCTGGAGAACCTGTTGCGCAATGCCATTCGTCATTCGCCGGCCGATGGTGTGGTGCGCCTCGGTGGGCAGCGTGAAGGCGGGTATTGGTGGTTGTGGCTGGAAGACGAAGGCGGAGGCGTGGCTGAAGAAGACCTGGAGCGGATCTTTGCACCGTTCTCGCGGCTGGACGGTTCGCGGCCCGGGGATGGCGGTTTCGGCCTGGGGCTGAGCATTGCCCGCAGTGCCATCCAGCGCCAGGGTGGTACCTTGTGGGCGCAGAATGGCAAACGCGGGCTGCGGTTGTGGATGAGATTGCCGTTACATGTGCCGGCCCCTTCGCGGGCACGCCCGCGAAGAGGCCGGCACAGGTCACACCGATATAGCTTGTAGCTATATTCACCACAGATTGCGTGATATGGCCGGGAAGGGTTTGCCGGTATGATAGGCACCCCTGCCGTCCGGATTGTGAAATACGCCATGACCTTGCAGTACCCAACCATCGCCGATTGCGTCGGCAATACGCCCCTGGTTCGCCTGCAGCGTATCGCTGGCGAAACCAGCAACACCCTCCTGCTCAAGCTCGAAGGTAACAATCCCGCCGGCTCGGTGAAGGACCGCCCGGCACTGTCGATGATCACCCGCGCCGAACTGCGTGGCCAGATCAAGCCCGGCGACACCCTGATCGAGGCCACCTCCGGCAACACCGGCATCGCCCTGGCGATGGCTGCGGCGATCAAGGGCTACAAGATGATCCTGATCATGCCCGACAACTCTACCGCCGAGCGCAAGGCCGCCATGACCGCCTACGGCGCCGAGCTGATCCTGGTGACCAAGGAAGAGGGCATGGAAGGCGCCCGTGACCTGGCCGAGAAGCTGCAGGCCGAAGGCCGCGGCCTGGTGCTGGACCAGTTCGCCAACGGCGACAACCCCATCGCCCACTACAACAGCACCGGCCCCGAGATCTGGCAGCAGACCCAAGGTACCATCACTCATTTCATCAGCTCCATGGGTACCACCGGCACCATCATGGGCTGCTCGCAGTACCTCAAGGAACAGAACCCGGCGGTGCAGATCGTCGGCCTGCAACCAATGGAAGGCTCGGCCATTCCGGGCATCCGCCGCTGGCCCGAGGAATACCTGCCGAAAATCTTCGACGCCAGCCGCGTCGACCGCGTGGTCGACATGTCGCAGCAGGAAGCCGAGGAAACCACCCGCCGCCTTGCCCGTGAAGAGGGCATTTTCTGCGGCGTGTCTTCCGGTGGTGCAGTCGCGGCCATGCTGCGCCTGTCCCGTGAGGTGGAAAATGCCACGATGGTCGCGATCATCTGCGACCGCGGCGACCGTTACCTGTCCACCGGCCTGTTCGACCCGAGCTAAATGTCCAAGAAGAAAAGCAACAGCGGCCTGCGCTTCCAGCCGGCCGGCGGCAACCGCAGCCCCCAGGTCCCGGTGGGCAAGAAGCAGCGCCTGGAAATCGAGCGCCTGGCCGGTGACGGCCGGGGCATTGCCTTCCACGAAGGGCGCACCTGGTTCGTCAGTGGCGCCCTGACCGGCGAGGCCGTTGAGGCGCGGGTGCTCAATGCCCGTGGCAAAGTGGTCGAGGCACGCCTTGAGCGCCTGCTGCAGGCCAGCCCTGAGCGCCGTCAGGCACCATGCCGGTATTACGAGCGCTGCGGTGGCTGCAACCTGCAGCACCTGCCGCACGAAGCACAGCTGGCGCTCAAGCAGCGCACCCTGGCCGAGCAGCTGCAGCGGGTGGCCGGCGTGCAGCCCGAGGAATGGGCCGCACCGCTGAGCGGGCCGGAGTTCGGTTACCGGCGCCGCGCCCGCGTGGCAGTGCGCTGGGACGCCAAGGCGCGCCAGCTGGAGGTCGGCTTCCGCGCCGAAGCCAGCCAGGACATCATCGCCATCGACGATTGCGCGGTGCTGGTACAGCCCTTGCAATCGATTCTGCGCCACTTGCCGACCGTGCTGCGCTCGCTGAGCAAGCCGCAGGCGCTGGGCCATGTGGAACTGTTCAGCGGCACTGCCGAGGCGCTGCTGGTGCGCCATGTCGCGCCGTTGCCGGCTGAAGACCTGGCCAGGTTGCAGGCATTCTGCGAGCAGGCCAATGCCCAGTTGTGGCTGCAGGGCGAAGGTGAGCCGGCGCCAGTGGACCCGGCCGCGCAACTGGGCTTTGCCTTGGCGCCCTGGCAGCTGGAACTGGCCTGGCGCCCGGGTGACTTCGTGCAGGTGAATGCCCAGGTCAACACGGCGATGATCGAGCAGGCCCTGGCCTGGCTGGCACCCCAGGCCGACGAGCGCGTGCTGGACCTGTTCTGCGGTCTGGGCAACTTCGCTCTGCCGCTGGCCCGCCAGGCGCGCGAGTTGGTTGCTGTGGAAGGTGTGCAGGCCATGGTCGATCGGGCCGCGGCCAATGCCCGGAACAACAATGTGCATAACGCACGGTTTTTTCAGGCCGATTTATCGCAGCCTTTGGCGGGCGCCGGATGGGCCGCCGAGGGCTTTTCTGCGGTACTCTTGGATCCACCGCGCGACGGTGCTTTCGAGGTGGTGCAAGGCATCGCCCGCCTCAAGGCCAGAAGGCTGGTCTATGTATCGTGCAACCCGGCCACGCTGGCGCGAGACGCCCAGGTGCTGGTCGGCCAGGGGTACCGGTTAAAAAGGGCCGGGATTCTCGACATGTTTCCTCAGACGGCGCATGTCGAGGCCATGGCGTTATTCGAAGCGGGCTAGCTGACTGGCCCCTTGGTGCGGCTTGCACGGAAGGGTGGCCGCACGGTGATCGCCAGCGCACCCGCGTGGTGCGCTGTATGGAAAGGTAAAACAAAGATGGTACAGGTGAGAGTGCACCAGCCGGTCAACACCGACGGCAGTATCAATCTCGAAGCATGGTTGGACCATGTGGTAAGCGTCGATTCGGCACTGGATCGCGCAGCGCTGAAAGAGGCCTGCGAGTTTGCCCATGAGGTCGAGAAAAAGGGCAACCCGGCCAAGCATTCCTGGGCGGACGGTACGTCCAGCTTCCAGGCAGGCCTGGAGATTGCCGAAATCCTCGCCGACCTCAAGCTCGACCAGGATTCCCTGGTGGCGGCGGTCATCTACCGCTCGGTACGCGAGGGCAAGGTGACTCTGGCCGAGGTCAGCCAGCGCTTTGGCCCGGTGGTGTCCAAGCTGATCGACGGTGTGCTGCGCATGGCCGCCATCAGCGCCAGCCTCAGCCCGCGCCAATCGCTGGTACTGGGTTCGCAGGCGCAGGTCGAGAACCTGCGCAAGATGCTCGTGGCCATGGTCGACGACGTGCGCGTGGCGCTGATCAAGCTGGCCGAGCGTACCTGCGCGATCCGAGCGGTCAAGGCCGCCGACGACGAGAAACGCCTGCGTGTCGCGCGCGAGGTGTTCGACATCTATGCGCCGCTGGCGCACCGCCTGGGTATCGGCCACATCAAGTGGGAGCTGGAAGACCTGTCCTTCCGCTACCTCGAACCCGACCAGTACAAACAGATTGCCAAGCTGCTGCACGAGCGCCGGCTGGACCGCGAGCGCTTCATCAGCGAGGTGATGAACCAGCTGCAGAACGAGCTGCTGGCCACTGGCGTCAAGGCCGACATCAGCGGCCGGGCGAAACATATCTATTCGATCTGGCGCAAGATGCAGCGCAAAGGCCTGGAGTTCAGCCAGATCTACGATGTGCGCGCGGTCCGCGTGCTGGTGCCGGAAATCCGCGACTGCTACACCGCGCTGGGCATCGTGCACACCCTGTGGCGGCATATCCCCAAGGAGTTCGACGACTACATCGCCAACCCCAAGGAGAACGGCTATCGCTCGCTGCACACCGCGGTGATCGGCCCCGAGGGCAAGGTGCTGGAAGTGCAGATCCGTACCCACGGCATGCACGAGGAGGCCGAGCTTGGGGTTTGCGCCCACTGGCGCTACAAGGGCACCGACGTCAAGTCCAGTTCCAACCATTACGAAGAGAAGATCTCCTGGCTGCGCCAGGTGCTGGAGTGGCACGAAGAGCTGGGCGACATCGGTGGCCTGGCCGAGCAGCTGCGGGTCGACATCGAGCCGGACCGGGTCTACGTGTTCACCCCGGACGGCCACGCCATCGACTTGCCAAAGGGTGCCACGCCGCTGGACTTCGCCTACCGCGTGCACACCGAAATCGGCCACAACTGCCGCGGCGCCAAGATCAACGGGCGCATCGTGCCGCTCAACTACAGCCTGCAGACCGGCGAGCAGGTCGAGATCATCACCAGCAAGCATGGCAACCCCAGCCGTGACTGGTTGAACTCCAACCTGGGCTACGTCACCACCTCGCGGGCGCGGGCCAAGATCGTGCACTGGTTCAAGCTGCAGGCGCGCGACCAGAACGTCGCGGCTGGCAAGACCTTGCTCGAACGCGAGCTCAGCCGCCTGGGCCTGCCGCAGGTGGATTTCGAGCGCCTGGCCGAGAAGACCAACGTCAAGACCGCCGAGGACATGTTCGCCTCGCTCGGTGCTGGTGACCTGCGCCTGGCGCACCTGGTCAACGCCGCCCAGCAGCTGCTGGAGCCCGAGCGCATCGAGCAGATCGAACTGGTACCGCGCAAACCTACCGGGCCGCGTACCGGCAAGCGTGGCGACATCCAGATCCAGGGCGTCGGCAACCTGCTGACGCAGATGGCTGGCTGCTGCCAGCCGCTGCCGGGTGACGCCATCGTTGGCTACATCACCCAGGGCCGCGGCGTGAGCATCCACCGCCAGGACTGCGCCTCGGTGCTGCAGTTGGCGGGCAAGGAGCCGGAGCGCATGATCCAGGTCAGCTGGGGGCCGATCCCGGTGCAGACCTACCCGGTCGACATCGTCATCCGTGCCTACGACCGCCCGGGCTTGCTGCGCGATGTATCGCAAGTGCTGCTGAACGAGAAGATCAACGTGCTGGCGGTGAACACCCGCTCGAACAAGGAAGACAACACCGCGCTGATGTCGCTGACCATCGAGATTCCAGGCCTGGATGCGCTGGGGCGCCTGCTGGGGCGGATCTCGCAGTTGCCGAATATCATCGAGACGCGGCGTAATCGTACCCCTTGATAATCTGGATTGGGGCCGCTGTGCGGCCCATCGCCGGCAAGCCAGCTCCCACAGGTACTCCGCAGGCCTCAAGCTCTGTGCAATACCTGTGGGAGCTGGCTTGCCGGCGATCGGGGGCAAAGCCCCCGCCGAGGAATAGCTGACCATGACCTACACCCTCGAAGACCTGCTGCACCTCATGGCCCGCCTGCGCGACCCGCAGTACGGCTGCCCGTGGGACCTGAAGCAGAACTACGCGAGCATCGTCCCGCACACCATCGAAGAGGCCTACGAGGTTGCCGACACCATCGAGCGTGGCGACTTCGAGCACCTGCAAGGTGAGCTGGGCGACCTGCTGTTCCAGGTGGTCTACTACAGCCAGCTGGCCCGCGAGGAAGGGCGTTTCGAGTTCGACGGCGTGGTCGACAGCATCACCCGCAAGCTCATTCGCCGTCACCCGCATGTATTCCCCACCGGCGAGCTGTACGCGCCGGTGGACACCCCCAGCCTGAGCGAGGCCCAGGTCAAGTCACGCTGGGAAGAAATCAAGGCTGAAGAGCGGGCGGAAAAGAGCCAGCCCGAACAGCTGTCGCTGCTCGACGACGTACCAGCGGCATTGCCGGCATTGTCGCGCGCAGCCAAACTGCAAAAGCGCGCGGCCACGGTCGGTTTCGACTGGCCTGCGGCATTGCCGGTGCTGGACAAGGTCCGCGAAGAGCTGGATGAAGTGTTGCAGGCCATGGCCGACGGCGATGCCGATGCGCTCGAGGATGAAATCGGCGACCTGCTGTTTGCCGCCGTCAACCTGGCCCGCCACCTCAAGCATGACCCGGAACACGCCCTGCGCCGTGCCAATCGCAAGTTCGAGCGGCGTTTCCGCTTCATCGAACAGGCATTGCGCGACAGTGGCCGACCCATCGAAGATTGTAACCTTGACGAACTGGATGCCCTTTGGGGTGAAGCCAAACGTCAGGAAAAGAACCTGCCCAGCTGCGGCTGAGCTGTTGCATAAGTGAGTGAACATTCATGAGCCTTTCCCTTCGCGACCAACTGCTCAAAGCCGGTCTGGTCAACCAGAAACAGGTTTCCCAGGCCAACAAGGCCGAGAAGAAACAGAAACGCCTGGAGCACAAAGGCCAGGTCGAGGTGGACGACAGCCAGCAGCGCTTGGCCAAGGAAGCCATGGCCGAGAAAGCCAAGCGTGACCAGGAACTGAACCGCCAGCAGCAGGAAAAAGCCGAGCAGAAGGCCCGCGCCGCGCAGATCAAGCAGTTGATCGAAGCGACTCGCCTGCCGAAGCTGAGCACCGAGGACTACTACAACTTCGTCGACGACAAGAAGGTCAAGCGCATTGCCGTCAATGCCCTGATGCGGACCAAGCTGAGCAATGGCGCGCTGGCCGTGGTGTCGTTTGCCGGCGGTTACGAGGTGATCCCTCGTGAGGCAGCGGTGAAGATCCAGGAGCGTGACCCCAACCGTATCCTGTTGCTGAATACCCATGTCGAGGAAGCGGACGAGGACGACCCGTACGCGGCCTACAAGATCCCTGATGATCTGATGTGGTAACCACGAAAAACCCCGCCTTGGCGGGGTTTTTCATTTGAAGATGGGTCATTGCGTTGCGCGCTGGTTTTCCAGGTTTTCCAGCTCTGTACGGTACTGGTGTGCTTCATGTTCGTTGTGGAACATCCCCACCAGCTGGCCCTGTTGGTGCACATCCCAGATCCGCACACCAGCGGCCAGGCCTTCGTGGGACATTTTCGATTCGTCGCGTTCGGTTACTTGGACTGTCATCGTTAAACTCCACTGCTTCAGTTGGCTGCGACACTGTGTCGCACAACCTCTTTATAGAGTTTGTTAGCAGGCTAAGTAAATAAAACCGGCATGAAACAAGTTTCATGGAAGCTGAAAGGTGTATTGCCTGGGCTGGCCCTATCGCCGGCAAGCCAGCTCCCACAGGTACTGCACAAGGGCCCAGGCTCTGAGGTCCCTGTGGGAGCTGGCTTGCCGGCGATAGGGCCGGTACAGACAGGCCAGAAACGTCAGGCAGAAAAAAGCCCCGCACAAGGCGGGGCTTCGGGTGCTGCCGGCAGCGCTGGCTCAGTTGCCCTTCACCGGCTTGCCATCGACCGTGCCATCCTGCAGCACGATCACGTATTCCTTGCCATCGGTCTCGACCTGGCGCAGTTGCACCAGCAGGTAGTCCCAGTTCTTGGCGAACCACAGCTCGGTGATGCGCTTGCTCTGGCTTGGGTCGCGCACGCGCTCGACCTTCACCGCATCGACCTGGCCGGTCTTGGTAGTGACCTTTTCGGTGCCCAGCACGCGGAAGTCGTAGGTGTCGATCTCGTCACCGTCGACTACCTGGTAGGTCATGCTCTTCTTGCCGGCGGCCACGTCATGCTGCAGGGCCAGCTGGTAGGACGACTTGTCCAGCACGCCACGGTTCAGCGGCAGGCTGATGGCATCGCCACGGTCGCTGCCGGTGACCTTCTTGCTGTTCCAGTCGAAGGTCAGGTCGACCTTCTTGGCCTTGCCCAGGCCGCCACGCTCGAAGTGGTACTTCTGCGGCAGCAGGGTGTCGTTGTCCAGGCGCAGGGTGCTTTGCTCGGTCAGGCTGGCGATCATCATGGAAGCCTTGAAGTTAAGGTCCCAGGTACCGTTGGCATTCTTGACCAGGCTGCGCTCGGCGGTGCCGCTCATGGGCAGTTGCTTCCAGTCTGCGGTGTAGCTGGCCGAGAAAGGCTTCAGATCAGCTGCCTGGAGGGGCAGGGCGAGCACGGCGAGAGCCAAGAGCAGGGCGCGACGCATAAATTCTCCTAGGATCGAATCAAGTGACCGCTGGCCGCCAGGGGCTGGCCATCCAGTAATGCACCCTGTTCGCCAAGGCGCAAGCGCCCTTCGGCGAACCAGCGCACCGCCAGCGGGTAGATCAGGTGTTCCTGGCGGTGTACCCGCTGGGCCAGGCTTTCGACGGTGTCGTCAGACGCCACCGGTACCACAGCCTGTACGACCAGTGGGCCGCCATCGAGTTCCTCAGTCACGAAGTGTACGCTGCAGCCGTGCTCGGCGTCGCCTGCCTCCAGCGCCCGGCGGTGGGTATGCAGGCCCTTGTACTTGGGCAGCAGCGACGGGTGGATGTTGAGCAGGCGGCCCTGGTAGTGGCGCACGAAGTCGCCACTGAGGATGCGCATGAAACCGGCCAGCACCACCAGGTCCGGGGCGAAAGCGTCGATACGCGCCATCAGCGCGGCATCGAAGGCTTCACGGCCGTCGAACTGGGTGTGCTCGAGCACGACGCTGTCGATGCCGGCCGCCGCGGCGCGTTGCAGGCCGTAGGCATCGGTGCGGTTGGAAACCACCGCACGGATGCGCACCGGGCTGTCCTGGCCTTGGCAGCTGTCGATCAGGGCTTGCAGGTTGCTGCCGGAGCCCGACAGCAGTACCACTACATTGCAGGTCTTGCTTGGCATCAGTGTGCCTTGAGGTTCTGCAGCTCGACCTGGGCAGCGCCCTCGGCGGCTTCGGCGATGTGGCCGATCACCCATGGCTGCTCGCCAGCGGCGCGCAGTTCGTTCAGGGCAGCTTCTACCTGATCCTGAGCCACGCAGATGACCATGCCGACGCCGCAGTTCAGCACGCGGTGCATTTCATGCTCGTCGACGTTGCCTTTTGCCTGCAGGAAGTCGAACACCGCCGGGCGCTGCCAGCTGGCCACGTCGATGACCGCCTGGGCGTTGGCCGGCAGTACGCGCGGGATGTTGTCCAGCAGGCCGCCACCGGTGATGTGGGCCATGGCCTTGACCGCGCCGGTGTTCTTGATCAGTTGCAGCAGCGGCTTGACGTAGATGCGGGTCGGCGCCATCAGCAGGTCGGTCAGCGGCTTGCCGTCCAGCTGGGTGTTCTCGATGTCGGTGGCGGACACTTCGAGGATCTTGCGGATCAGCGAGTAGCCGTTGGAGTGCGGGCCCGAGGACGGCAGGGCGATCAGTGCGTCGCCGGTGGCAACCTTGGAGCCGTCGATGATCTCGGCCTTTTCCACCACGCCGACGCAGAAGCCGGCCAGGTCGTAGTCTTCGCCTTCGTACATGCCAGGCATTTCGGCGGTTTCACCACCGACCAGCGAGCAGCCGGCCAGTTCGCAACCGGCACCGATGCCGGTGACCACGGTGGCGGCCACGTCGACGTTCAGTTTGCCGGTGGCATAGTAGTCGAGGAAGAACAGCGGCTCGGCGCCGCACACTACCAGGTCGTTGACGCACATGGCGACCAAGTCCTGGCCGATGCTGTCGTGCTTGTTCAGGTTCAGTGCCAGGCGCAGCTTGGTGCCGACGCCGTCGGTGCCGGAGACCAGCACCGGCTGCTTGTAGCCGGCCGGGATCTCGCAGAGGGCGCCGAAGCCGCCCAGGCCACCCATGACTTCAGGGCGTGCGGTGCGTTTTGCCACGCCCTTGATGCGTTCGACCAGTGCTTCGCCGGCGTCGATGTCTACACCGGCGTCCTTGTAGCTCAGGGAGGGTTGCTTGCTCATTGATCCAGGCCTTTAGGAGGGAGGGATTCTTAAAAACGACCATGACGGCCAAGGCCGGCTGGTAAGCGGCGGCTGCCTGAAACGTCAGTGGTCTGTGAAGGCGCGCGATTTTATCAGGGTTGCCGGGCAGCGGCCATCCTCAGGCCGACGGGCAGGTGCCGAAAGCATTAAAAAACATCCTTTCACGGGCCGCGACTGGTTGCCGCGCGGGTGGCTGTATAAGGTATAGGAAAGGTGGCAGGCAGAAATGCCCGGTGCCACGGAGCATTTCTTGCCCGTGGCGGTCACAGCCTGCAGGCAGCGCCCCGTCGCTCCATGTGTTCTGGACAGGAATCCTCCATGCGTCTCTTCAATATTCTGGCAGTCGGTTGCCTGGCCCTGATCTCGGCCACTGCCCAGGCTGAAAGTGTCTCCGGCCTGTACCAGGTGCGCGAACCGGTATCCGGGCAGGGCGCCGAAGCCCGTGCCGCGGCTACCGCCCAGGCCCTCGATACCCTGGTAACGCGCCTGACCGGCGACCCCAAGGCAGCGCAAAGCCCGGCATTGGCCGGGCTGCGCAAGGACCCGCAGCAAATCATCAACCAGGTCGCCAGCGAAGCCGGGCCACCCGAGTCGGTGCTGGTCGAGTTCGACCCTGGCAGTACCGAACGGGCCTTGCGCAAGGCCGGCCTGGCCTTGTGGGGCAGCAACCGCCCCTCGATCCTCGGCTGGTGGCTGAACGACAGTGCCGAAGGCAGCAACCTGGTCGGTGATGGCCAGGCCAGCGCCCAACCCCTGCGCCGTGCCGCCCAGCACCGTGGCCTGCCGTTGCGCCTGCCGCTGGCCGATCTGCAGGAGCAACTGGTGGCCAATGCCGAGCAGATCGAAGGCAGTGACCCTGCGGCGCTGCGCGAAGCCTCAGGGCGCTACGGCGCCGATGCCTTGCTGGCGGTGCATGCCCGGGAAGCCGACGGCAAGTGGCAGGGCAAATGGCAGCTGTGGCTGGGCGACCAGCGTGAACAAGGCACTGCCGAAGGTGCCGACCCGGCAGCACTGGCCGACGCCGTGATGCTGGCGCTCAGCAGCCGCCTGGCGCCGCGCTACGTCACCCGCCCGGGCGCCAGCAGCCAGTTGCAGGTGCAAGTGCAGGGGATGAACCTACAGCGCTACGCCGAGCTGGCCCGCGTGCTCGAACCCTTTGGCCCGCGCCTGCAGATGGCCGAAGGCAGCACCCTGACCTACGGTGTGACCGCCAACCGCGAACAGCTGCGCGCCCAGCTTGGCCTGGCCAAGCTGCAGGAAGTGCCGGTAGAGCAGGCGCCCGCTGTGCAGCCCCCTCCAGCTCCGGCAGACGCTGGGCAACCAGTGCCGGCCCAGCCAGCACCCAAGCCGTTCGACGGTTTGCGTTTTCGCTGGTAAGGGGAGCACACCGTGACCGACGTACGTCGTTGGATCTGGCTGGGCGTTGCCCTGCTGGTCGCCGTGCTGCTTTACAGCCTGCACAACATTCTTACCCCGTTCCTGGTCGGCATCCTGCTGGCCTACCTGGCCGACCCGCTGGTCGACCGCCTGGAGCGCCTGGGGCTGTCGCGCACCTGGGGCGTGGTGGTGGTTTTCGGCCTGTTCACCTTGCTGTTGCTGGCCTTGCTGCTGGTATTGGTGCCGCTGCTGGCCAAGCAGCTGGTGCGCCTGTACGAACTGGCGCCGCAGATGCTCGACTGGCTCGAGCACGTGGCGTTGCCCTGGGTGCAGAGCCGCCTGGGCCTGGCTGACGGCTTCTGGAAGTTCGACAAGATCAAGGCCGCCATCGGCACGCACATGGGCCAGACCACCGATATCGTCGGTGTGCTGCTGTCCCATGCCACCGCATCGAGCCTGGCGCTGATGGCCTGGCTGGCCAACATGGTGCTGATCCCGGTGGTGGGTTTCTATCTGCTGCGTGACTGGGACCTGATGATGGCCAAGCTGCGTGGCCTGTTGCCGCGCCATCGTGAGCCGCAAGTGATGGGCCTGGCGGGCGAATGCCATGAAGTGCTGGGGGCGTTCGTGCGCGGGCAATTGATGGTGATGGTGGCCCTGGGCATCATCTATTCGGCCGGGCTGATGCTGGTGGGGCTGGAACTGGGGCTGCTGATCGGCATGCTCGCCGGGCTGGCTGCCATTGTGCCGTACATGGGCTTCATCATAGGTATCGGCGCGGCCTTGGTGGCTGGCCTGTTCCAGTTCGGTGGCGACCTGTACCCGATGCTGGGCATCGTCGCGGTGTTCATGGTCGGGCAGGCGCTGGAAGGCATGGTGCTGACCCCGCTGCTGGTCGGTGACCGTATCGGCCTGCACCCGGTGGCGGTGATTTTCGCGATCCTGGCCGGCGGTGAGCTGTTCGGCTTTACCGGGGTGTTGCTGGCGTTGCCGGTGGCGGCGGTGATCATGGTGCTGCTGCGGCATGTACATGACCTGTACAAGGAATCGGACATGTATGCCGGGGATATCGACCCGGAGTTGTGATCCCGGGGCCGCCTTGATGCCGGCCAGTTAAGAAAATTGGGGCCGCGTTGCGGCCCTTCGCGGGCTTGCCCGCTCCCACAGGTGTGTCGCTGAGGCCATGATTTACGCGCCCCCTGTGGAAGCGGGCAAGCCCGCGAAGGGCTGCAAAGCAGCCCCAAAACAGCCAAAAAAAGCGCAACTCGTTGATTTTACTTGTACTATCCGCTGCCGTGATTGTGCGCCCCGCGTTGCGGGTATAGACTTTGCACATTGTTCACCAAAGGCCCCCTGCGGTCCTGTCGACCGCCCGCGAGCATGAAACCACCGATCCAGTTGCCCCTGGGTGTGCGCCTGCGCGATGACGCCACCTTCATCAACTACTATCCGGGCGCCAATGCTGCGGCATTGGGCTACGTCGAGCGGCTATGCGAAGCCGACGCCGGCTGGACCGAGAGCCTTATCTACCTGTGGGGCAAGCAAGGTGTTGGCCGTACCCACCTGCTACAGGCCGCCACCCACCGCTTCCAGCAACGCGGCGAGCCAGCCGTCTACCTGCCACTGGCGCAATTGCTCGATCGTGGCGTAGAGCTGCTCGACTACCTGGCTCAGTACGAACTGGTGTGCATCGACGACCTGCACGTGATCGCCGGCAAGGCTGACTGGGAAGAGGCCATGTTCCACCTGTTCAACCGCCTGCGCGACAGCGGCCGGCGCCTGCTGCTGGCTGCCTCGGCATCGCCGCGCGAACTGCCGATCAAGCTGCCGGACCTGAAGTCGCGGCTGACCCTGGCCCTGGTGTTCCAGATGCGTGGCCTGTCCGACGAAGACAAGCTGCGTGCCCTGCAACTGCGTGCTTCGCGCCGTGGCCTGCACCTTACCGACGAAGTCGGTCACTTCATCCTCACCCGCGGCGCACGCAGCATGAGTGCGTTGTTCGACCTGCTCGAACGTCTCGACCAGGCCTCGTTGCAGGCACAACGCAAGCTCACCATCCCGTTCCTCAAGGAAACCCTGGGTTGGTAACCCCGAAAACGCTGGGCCAGAGCGGCAAAACAAAAAAGTCACATCTTTTTCGATAAAATTTGCAAATGGCCATGATAGAGGGCATAGTTTCACCCTTCTAAAGGATTACAGACACGGTCGTGCCCATGCTGAAGCGCTTCGCACCCCTCGTGCCACTCGCACTCGTGACCCTGCTTTTTGGCTGCGCGGCCCAAGGCCCAGCTTCTCATTCAGAGTTGCAGCCCCAGGATCACTCCCCGATCGCCGCACAATCGGCGTTCAAGGCCAAAGCCTCGTCCTCGTCGGTATTCGGCGAGCCGGAAGAGCTGGCCACCGAAGATGACCTGGAGGCTTTCTCCAGCAGCAAGCCTTACCAGTTGCCAGCTCTGGCTGACAGCATTCTCGAGCGCGGCATGTCGCTGATCGGCACCCGCTACCGCTTCGGTGGTACCTCGGAGAAGTCCGGCTTCGACTGCAGTGGTTTCATCGGCTACCTGTTCCGCGAAGAGGCGGGCGTGACCCTGCCGCGTTCCACGCGTGAAATGATCAACGTCGATGCCCCGAAAGTGGCCCGCAACAAGCTCAAGCCAGGTGACCTGCTGTTCTTCAGCACCAATGGTCGCGGCCGCGTCAGCCATGCCGGCATCTACCTGGGTGACAACCAGTTCATCCACTCCAGCAGCCGCCGCAGTGGTGGCGTGCGCATCGACAGCCTCGGTGACCGCTACTGGAGCAAGACCTTCATCGAAGCCAAGCGTGCCTTGGCCATGGCGCCGACCACCAATATTGCGCGCAACTGATAGCAAAATGATATATCCTGCCGCGGCGGCGATGCTTTGAAAAAAGCTCGCCGCCGTGCGCATTTATAGAAAGCGTCTAATCTAAATTCTCAATTCTTTTCGGCTGCGGCCCAGCGGACTCAGACAGGATGTTCTGGCCATGGTAAAGATGGCGCGCTTCGCATTTCTCTCCTTGGCAGCCTTGCTGGCTGCCTGCTCCAGCCGTGCGCCTGCGCCGGCCCCTGTGGTACAGCCGCAGGTAACCTATAGCCAGCCCAGCCCTTCGCCGATTGCCGATGACGTGCTGATGCGTGCTATCGGCCTGGTGGGCACGCCTTATCGCTGGGGCGGCAACACACCGGACTCCGGTTTCGATTGCAGTGGCCTGATCAAGTACGTCTACCGTGATGCTGCCGGCATCAGCCTGCCGCGTTCGACGCGTGAGATGATCGTCATGCGCGCGCCAACCGTGGATGCCAAGTCGCTGCAGTCCGGTGACCTGGTGTTCTTCGCCACCAGTGGCGGCTCGCAGGTCAGCCATGCTGGCATTTATGTGGGGGAAGGGCGCTTCGTGCATGCACCCTCCAGCGGCGGCACGGTGCGCCTTGACTACCTGTCCAACAGCTACTGGGCCAAGGCTTACCTCCAGGCCAAGCGCGTCATTCCGCAAGGGCATCTGGCGCAGAACCCTTGAGGACAGGCGGGGCTTTGCTCACCCGCCAGACCACATTGCCGACATCATCGGCTACCAGCACGCCGCCACGCCCGTCGGTGATTATGCCGACCGGGCGCCCTTGGGCCTTGCCATGCTCATCCAGAAAACCGGTAAGCAGGTCCACTGGCTTGCCCGAAGGTTTTCCTGACGGGTCGAACGGCACGAAAATCACCTTGTAGCCACTGTGCGGCTTGCGGTTCCAAGACCCGTGCTGGCCCACGAATGCCCCTTGTTCGAAGGGCGGTGGTAGCCCATTCGGTTCGGCGAATGCCAGCCCCAGCGATGCCGTGTGTGGGCCCACGGCGTAGTCGGGCACCAGCGCCTGGGCTACTTTTTCAGGCGCTGGCGGTTGCACGCGCTCGTCCACGTGGCGGCCGTAGTAGCTATAGGGCCAGCCATAGAAACCGCCGTCCTTCACGGAAGTGATGTAGTCCGGTACCAGATCGCTACCGATCTCGTCACGCTCGTTGACTGCCGTCCACAACGTACTGCTGTGCGGCTCCCAGGCCAGGCCGTTAGGGTTGCGCAGGCCGGTGGCGAACAGGCGGGGCTGGCCACTGGCGGGGTCCACTTCCCAGATTGCGGCGCGCCCCTGTTCCTTGTCCATACCGTTTTCGCCTACGTTGCTGTTGGAGCCGACCGTCACGAAAAGCTTCTTGCCATCGGGGCTGGCGATGACGTTCTTGGTCCAGTGGTGGTTGAGCGGCCCGCCTGGCAACTCGACTACCGGCTGGCCTTCATTGCGAATTTGCATGGCACCGGGCTCGTAGTGAAAGCGCAGCAGCCTGTCGGTGTTGGCGACGTAGAGGTCCTTGCCGACCAGGGCCATGCCGAACGGTGAGTTGAGCTCTTCGATGAAGGTCGTGCGGATTTCAGCTACGCCGTCGTGGTCGGCATCACGTAGCAGGGTAATGCGGTTGGCGCTGGGCACACCTGCACCTGCCCGCTTCATCACCTTCTTCATGACCCAACCGCGCAGGCCCTTGCCATCTTCGGGTTTGGGCGGGGCATTGGTTTCAGCTACCAGCACGTCGCCGTTGGGCAGCAGGTATAGCCAGCGAGGGTGGTCGAGCCCGGTGGCGAACGCTTTCACCTGAGTGCCTGGTGCTGCTTCGGGCTTGGCGTCCTGCGGCCAGCCCACTGCCGGGGCGATATTCACGGTGGGGAGGGTGGTCTTGACCGGAGCAGGCAGCTGGGGGGTTGGCCCACTGCCGTCGAGTACATTCAGCAGGGCGGTTTCGCCGCAGGCAGTCAGGCTGGCAGCCAATAACCAAGGCATCAGGTGTTTCATGGGCGGGCATCCTCCTAAGAAGGCCTATGGAACTGAGAGGTCGGCGACGTTCGCCGGGTTCCCGGGAACCATCCAACTGCCGTTGCCGTTGCCGTTGCTTTTGCTTCTAAGCGCGCGATAGTTCAGGCGCCGCCGATTGCGACTTCAGGAGGCCGAGCGAAGGGACTGCGGAGGGAGGTGACGGGCATGGATGCCCGTCAAGCGCTGAGGCCCCATGGATGGGGCCTGCAGCGCGTACTCCCGGGAGCAGGCCCGTAGCGAGGG
>NZ_NEIO01000040.1:0-12483 GCF_002113575.1 Pseudomonas sp. B8(2017)
CTCTGCGGCCCTTTCGCGACACAAGGCCGCCCCCACGATCACGCCGACAAACGCGCCGGCAATCTTCAGCTGCTCTTGCATGTGAACCTCTGGATTTATTGTTGTTGTCTCACTGCCACCACATCGCTTTTGTGGGAGCGGCCTTGTGTCGCGAAAGGGCCGCAGAGCGGCCCCCGGCGATCTGTGCAGCAATGCAGAAATCCTGGGGCCGCTCCGCGCCCCTATCGCGACACAAGGCCGCTCCCACATGGGCGATTTGTTCGGTCAAAAATCTCCGACAAACGCCTGCACTTCGATCTCCACATCCACCCCCAGCGCCAATGCCGAGGCCACGGTCGAGCGCACCGGCAGCGCTGCGCCGAAGAACTCCTTGTACACCTCGTTGAAGCCGGCGAAGTGGCTCATGTCCGACAGCCACACCGTGGCCTTGACCACCTGGTCGAAACGCGCGCCGCAGGCCGCCAGGCTTTCGCCGATGCGCTCGCAGGCGGCGCGGGTCTGGGCCTGGATGTCACCGCGCACCACTTCGCCTCCGGCACTCATCGGCACCTGGCCGGACAGGAACAGGAAGCCGCCGGCTTTTACCGCACGGGAGAACGGGAACGGCAGGCTGCTGGGGAAACGCTGGATATCATTGCTCATGGGATGCTCCTTTCAGGATTGCTGGAAACGGGCCGGGGACAGGCGCTCGGGCGCCACCCCCTGGCTGACAAGGCCAGGACACAGGGGCTGGCCCAGCAGCAGGTCGGCAGCCAGGCGCGAGGCGCCCGCAGCCGACTGGATGCCATAGCCACCTTGTGCCGCCAGCCAGAAGAACGCTGGCGCGTGCACATCGAAACCGATCACCAGGTCGCCGTCGGCAACGAACGAGCGCAGCCCGGCCCAGGTGTGGCTCGGCCGGCGGATCGCCAGGGTCGTCATGGCCTCGATGTTGTAGATGCCCAAAGCCACGTCGAGCTCCTCGGGCGCGGCGTCCTGGGGTTCGACCGGGTCGGCATTGGCCGGCGAACCCAGCAGCTGGCCGGCGTCGGGCTTGAAGTAGAAGCTTTCGTCTACGCCGATTACCGCCGGCCAGCGGGCGAAGTCCTGGTCTGCCGGGCCGGGGAAAGTGAAGGCACTGCGCCGGCAGGGTTGCAGGCCGATACGCGCCACGCCGCACTGCTCGGCCACACGGTCGGCCCAGGCGCCAGCGGCATTGACCAGCTGGCGCGCCTGTATGCGGCTGCCATCGCCCAGCTGCACCTGCCACAGGTCATCCAGGTACCAGGCCTGGACAAGCTCGGCGTTGCAGCGCAGTTCGCCGCCAGCGGCGCGATAGCCGCGCAAGAAGCCCTGGTGCAGGGCATGTACGTCCAGGTCCATGGCCCCCGCCTCGAGCACCGCGCCGGCCAGGTTCTCGCCACGCAGGCTCGGCACCAGGGCCAGGGCGGCGTCGCGGTCGAGCAGGCTGACCTCAGTGCCGTTGGCCAGGTTCTGCGCATGGGTCTGCTCGAGCAGAGTGCGCTGTTCCAGGCTGGCGACGTACAGGCAGCCACGCGGTTCCAGCAGCGGGTGCTCGCAGAAACCCTGCGGTGGTGCTTCGTAGAAGGCCCGGCTGGCGCGGGTCAACGCCTGGATCTGCGGGGTGCCGTAGGCCTCCATGAACATGGCTGCCGAACGCCCGGTGGAATGGTAGCCAGGCTGTGCCTCGCGCTCGAGCAGCAGCACCTTCTGCTGGCCGGCCAGGCGATAGCCCAGAGATGCACCGGCAATGCCGGCGCCGATGATCAGGGTGTCGTAGATCGGGGTCATGCACGCTCCTGCCAGGCTAATTATCATTTATGAGAATTCTAATATATGAGAATTTACGAATACGCAAGGGTCCAAGGTAAGATGCCCGACCAACGCCGCATGCCGAGACCCCGAATGCCCGCTGCCCTACCCCTGCTGGACCGTGCCGTAGTCGGCCAGCGCCTGCGCCAGGTGCGCAAGGCGCGCCAGATGACCCTCAAGCAATTGTCCGAAGCCAGCGGCGTACCGCTGTCCACCTTGTCGAAGATGGAACTGGCGCAGGTCTCGGTCAGCTACGAAAAACTGGCCGCTGCCGCCCGGGCGCTGAATGTCGACATTGCCCAGCTGTTGCGCGCCAGCGGCACGGTCACGGCACCGGCACCGGTGACCGTGGTGGTCGATTCACTGCCGGCGGCGGCGGGCTACTCGACCGGCACCTATGACTACCACCCGATCGCCGGCGACTTCCCCGAACGGCGCATGACACCCGCCTATGCCCGCATCATTGCCCGTGAACGCGGCCAGTTCGACGATTTTATCCGCCACCCCGGGCAAGAGTTCGCGTTGGTGCTGAGCGGGCGCGTTCGTATCGAGTTCGAAACCGGCGAAGCGGTGAGCATCGGGCCGCAGGAGACGGCGTATTTCGACAGCCAGGTGGGGCATATCTACCTGTCGGAAAGTGACGATGGCGCAGATGCGCATGTGATGGTGGTGATGACCGATCGCTGACTCGGTGCTGCCTGCCAGGGCCCTATCGCCGGCAAGCCGGCTCCCACACCGACCGCATCAACCTCAGGGCCTGTGCAGTACCTGTGGGAGCTGGCTTGCCGGCGATAGGGCCCTGGCAGGCAAGCCCCCGGTTATAACCTAATAACGAACAAGTCTATTTGGCTATAAAAAAATCTATATGCTGGGCTGCATCCGATAACGGGCAAAGTTGGGCAGTCGAGTAGCGTATGGATGTAGGTTCTTTCGGTTTCACCATTGCGGGCCTGGTCGTGGGTTTCATCGTCGGAATGACCGGCGTCGGTGGCGGCTCGCTGATGACCCCGATCCTGTTGTGGTTTGGCATCAGCCCGGCAACAGCCGTCGGCACCGACCTGCTCTACGCCGCCATCACCAAGGCCAGTGGCGTCTGGGTGCATGCGCGCAACAAGAACGTCGACTGGAAGATCACCGGCCTGCTCAGCCTGGGCAGCGTGCCCGCTGCGGCGCTGACCCTGTGGTTCCTCAGCACCCTGCACACCGACACCTCGGCGCTCAACGCCGTCATCAAGCAAGGCTTGGCGGTGGTGCTGATCCTGACCGCGCTGGCCATCCTGTTCAAATCGCGCCTGCAGGCCTTCGCCAGCCGCCATGCTGGTGACCACTACCACCTCAGCGACCGCAGCCTGAACACCCTTACCGTGCTCACCGGCGTGGTGCTGGGGGTGATGGTCACCCTCACTTCCATCGGCGCCGGCGCACTGGGTACCGTGGCGCTGTTCCTGCTGTACCCGTTCCTGGTCACCCGCCGCCTGGTCGGTACCGAAATCGCCCACGCCGTGCCACTTACCCTGGTGGCGGGCCTGGGCCATGCCGGCATGGGCAACATGGACTGGTCGCTGCTGGGCTACCTGCTGCTGGGCTCGCTGCCAGGCATCTACCTGGGCAGCCACCTCACCGGGCGGATTTCCGACCGCGTGCTGCGTCCGTGCCTGGCGGCGATGCTGCTGCTGATCGGCTACAAGCTGGCGTTCTGACCTTCAGCCCAGGCGCAGGCGCCACTGCCCGGTAAAGCTCAGCTCCAGGCGCGACAGCGGCAACACGTCGACCCGCTGACTGGCGCTCATCGGGCAGCCAAGTACGTGCACCAGCGCGGCGCGCATGACCATCGGGTGGGTAACCGCCACCCATTCACCCGGCCTGTCGAAGGCCCCCAACCAGGCGGCGATGCGCTGGCAAAGCACGGCGAACGACTCGCCGCCGTGCACATCACTGGCCGGGGCCTGCAGCCATTCGGCCATCGCCTGCGGTTGCTCGGCCTGCAATTGCTTCAGCGTCAGCCCTTGCCAACGCCCCAGGTCGCAATCGGCCAAGGCCGGCTCGACCTGCACCGGCCCCGAAAACCGCGCCGCCGTCTCACAGGCTCGCCGCTCTGGTGCAGTCAGCACCGGCACACCGGAAAGGTCGGCGAAAGGCTGCTGGCCCAACGGCAGGATGCCATCGTCGGCACGGTGCAGTCGCCCGGTCTTCTGGGCATGGGTAAGGGCGTGGCAGATCAGGGTCAGGCGGACGGCTTTCACCGGGTTTCTCTCGCAGCGGGTCGGGGCGCAAGGTTTAACATGCCTTGGCACTTTTTACCGCAACAACCTGGCACCGGCTGCGCCGACGATGGGGCCTGGTCAGATCATCAGCAGCATCAATCCCCAAACCGGCACCGCTGCCACCAACCCCACCGCCAGCCGCGGCCAGTATGGCAGCAGCAATACCAGCACCATCCCCGCCAGCGACATCACGGCAAACCAGGCCACCGGCCCCATGGCCCAGCCCCAGGCCTGGGCACACAGCACCAGACTGGCCAGCAACGCCAGCCAGCCGGCCGCGCGCAAGCCGACACGCAGCACCCGCGGGCAGGTGCGGTTCCATACCTGCTTGTAATGCCGCTCCAGCCCCTGGCACAGCCCCAGCATGCCAGCGTAGGCGAACAACACGCTGCCCATGACCCACATCATCATGCCCCGGCCTCCATCCGCCGCCCTGCCCTGGCCTTCTGCGGCACCCACTGCGCCTGCCATACGCGCCAGGCCAGCAGCCCGAGCAATACACCCAACACCAGGGCACAGGCCACCACCCCCAGGCGCATGGCGTCGCCCAAGCCACCCAACGCACCCAGGCCAATGCACAGCAACGCGGTCAGCAGCAGTTGCTCGACCCAGGCCCGGCGTACCGGCCTGATACCGGCATGCAACAGCGCCAGCAGCCATACACCAAAGAACGCACGAACCTCCCAGCTCTCCCGCTGCGCCAGTTCCACCGGCAGCACACGGCTGGCCCACAGCAACCCCACGCACGCCAACAACAGGCCACTGACGAAGCCCACGTTGCACACCTCCGCCACCCGGTACCAACGCCGCACCGAAGCCTCCGCGCTGGTGTACTTGCGCCCACGCTTCACGCAGAACAGCACCAGCCCGCTGGCGATCATCAGGCAACTGACCAGCCCGCAGACAAAATACAGCCAGCGCATCGGGTAGCCGCCAAACTGGGCGAAATGCAGGCCGGCCATGACCCGCTGGGTCAATGGCGCCGCGCGCCATTCGGCGACGTCGCCGAGCAACTGCCCGCTGACACCATCGAAGACCATGGCCTGGCCCTTGGCCAAGGCAATGCGGTTGCCCAGCCCGGGGCGTATTTCGATACGCGCCGCCGCCGTGTTGGGATTGCGGATATTCAGGCCACCAATCGGCCCCAGGCGCGCCTCGGCCTGGGCCAGCAATGGCGCGACATCGACCAGCGCGGCCGGTTGCCTGGCCAGGCCACGAGGCTGCTCCAGGCGGGCATTGCCCTGGGCCTGGAAGTAGGCACGGTTGTCGCCGGCGAACAGCGCATCGACACCGGCCGGGATGTAGATGAGCATGAAGATCACCAGGCCGGTGTAGGTGATCATCAGGTGGAACGGCAGCAACAGCACCGCGCTGGCGTTGTGGAAATCCAGCCACGAGCGCTGGCCCTTGTTCGGCCGGAAGGTGAAAAACTCCTTGAAGATCTTCTTGTGGATGACGATACCGGTGACCAGCGCCGCGAGCATCACCAGCGCCAGCGCGCCGACCACGAAGATGCCCCAGTTGCGTGGCAGGTCGAGGGTGAAATGGAAGCGGAAAAAGAAGTTGCCACCAACACTGTCCCGCACCTCGATGGCCTCGCCAGTGCGCGGGTCGAGCTGCACGGTGGGGCCATGGCGACGCTCGCCGGTGGACACGCGCAACCCGGGCGAGCGCTCGCTCGGCAGGCTGATGCCCCAGTTGCCAGCCTGCGGCTCGTGGGCCTGCAGGTAGGCAATGGCGCGCCGCGCGGCGTCGGCCTGGGGTACCTCGGTGGCCGGGATTTCCGGTTGCATCCAGTGGTCGAGTTCCTTGTCGAATACCGCCAGGGTGCCGGTGACGAAGATGGCGAACAGCAGCCAGCCGAAAATCAGCCCGGCCCAGGTGTGCAGCCAGGCCATCGATTGGGTGAAGGTGTTCTTCATGCCAGCCACTCCAGTGCCTGCGGCCAGAAGCCGATCAGGGCAAGCGGTACGGCCACAGCCAGCGGGGCCCAGGCACGCAGGGCATCGCTGCAGGCGAAGGCCCAGAGGATGGCGGCGGTGTAGAAGATGAAGGCCGGCAGGGTCGCGACGATGACCGCATCGGCGGCAGCCAGCGGCAGGATGCGGGCCAGGCAGGCGCTGGCGGCGTAGCTGAGGGCATAGCCGCCGAGCAGTGCGGCACAGCTGCGGGAGAGGATCTGCAGCCAGGCGGGGGCTTTGATCATCGGGGGCTCCTTGGCGTTGATCGGTGGCATCCGGGGCTGCTTTGCAGCCCATTCGCCGGCAAGCCAGCTCCCACAGGGATTGCACAGGGTTCGAATACTGTGTGGTACCAGTGGGAGCAACTGTCTTGCTCAAATTCCAAACGTTGGCGCGATCCCTGTGGGAGCTGGCTTGCCGGCGAATGGGCCGCGCAGCGGCCCCTTGGATCAGAAGTTGATGTTCAGCGCAGCGAACACCGCCCTGCCCGGCTGGTTATAGGTATTGGCGCCCGAAGTACTGGCGTTGCCGCCACGCAGGATCTGCTTGTCGAACACGTTGTTCACCCCCACCCGCACGTCGTAGTTGGCGTTGAACTTGTAACCAGCGCTCACGTCCACCAGGCCGTAGGCTTCCACGTCCTGTTGCGCGGTCTTGTCGTAGCCTTGCTGGGTGCGTTCGTTGAAGGTCGGCGACTTCTGCTTGCCGAAGTAGGTACCCGCCACCTGGAACGACAGCTTCTCGGTGGCGCGCCAGTCGAGGGTGGTGTTGACGGTGTATTCCGGGATCACCGACAGCGGCTCGCCGGTCTCGCGGTTGTCGTTGTCGAGCATCCAGGTCAGGTTGGTGTTCCAGTCCAGGGCCGGGGTCAGCTCGATGAACAGGTTGCCTTCGATACCTTCCACCCGCGCCTTGCCGGCGTTGTCCCACTGGGTCACGCGGCTGCCGGTGCCGATGGTGTACAGCACATCGGTATCACCGACGATCTTGTTCTTGTAGTCGTTGCGAAAGTACGTGGCACTGGTGCGCCAGGTACCACGGTCGTACATCAGGCCGATTTCCTTGTTGACGCTGATCTCGGGCTTGAGGTCGGCGTTGCCCTGCAGGTAGCAGCCACCGTTGTTGGTCTGCTGCACGCTGCAACCATTGCCGCGGCTGTACAGCAGGTAGTTGGGGTTGGACTGGTACAGGTTCGGGGTCTTGTAGGCGCGCGCGATACCGCCTTTGACCGACAGTGCTTCGGTCAGCTTGTGCGACAGGTTCAGGCTGGGGCTGAAGTTGTCGCCGAAGGTTTCGTGGTGGTCGAAACGCAGGCCCGGGGTAATGGTGGTGTCGCCGACAATGATGTTGTCCTCGACGAACAGCGCATAGCTGCGGGCGGTCATCTTCGAGCTGCTGCGGTCGAAACCGACCAACCCGTCGTTACCGGTAGGGTCCGAGCTTTGCGGGCGCAGCGAGCCCTGGTCATTGAGCGCTTCGTACAGGTACTCGCCGCCCAGGGTCAGCACATGTTCGGTGCTGCCCATGGCGAATGGCAGGTTCACTTCGCTGCTCAGGCGCGTGTTGCGCAGGCGCGACATGGCGGCGCCTTCGGCATTGGGGGCACCTTCGGTACGGCCTGCCAGGCCCTCGTTGAGGCGCCAGTTGCGCACGTACTCGTAGGCCAGCACGGTCTTGCTGGTACCCCAGGTGAAATCGCCCAGGTGGGTCAGGTCGTAGGTACTGCGCTGCATCACATTGGTTTCGTGGCCATACAGGCTGGACACGAACTCGACGTCACCACCGCCGTTGCTGTTCATTGTGTCGCCGGCAAAGATATTGCCCTGGCGGCTGTAGCCGGCACTGGCCTCGAGGCGGTGCTCGTCGTTCAGCTTCCAGCTCAGCAGGCCATTGATGTCCTTGTTGCGTACGCCTTCGCGACCCGCCACCAGCGCACTGGTGGCATGCCCGGCATTGATATCCAGGTCGTCGGCATCGGTCTTGGCCAGGCCGCCGTACAGGCGGAAGCCGAGGTTGTCGGTCAGGCCGCCGCCCAGGTTGAAGTTGGCCCGGCGGCTGGCGCCCTCGGCGCTGTCTTCCGGCAGCTGGGTATACAGGCTGACGCTGCCCTTGAGTTCGTCGGTGGGCCGTTTGGTGATGATGTTGACCACCCCGCCCATGGCGCCGGAACCGTAACGTGCGGCCGCCGGGCCACGCAGGATCTCGATGCGCTCGACCGCTTCTGCCGGTACCCAGTTGGTTTCGCCGCGGGTATCGCGGTCGCCGTTCCAGCCATAGCGCACGGCGTTGCGTGCGCTGGATGGCTTGCCGTCGATGAGGATCAGGGTATTTTCCGGGCCCATGCCGCGCAGGTCGATCTGCCGGTTGTTGCCACGCGCGCCGCTGGCGCTGTTGCCGGTCAGGTTGACCCCGGGCTCGCGGCGGATGATGTCTGACAGGTCATTGGCCGGCGGATGGCGCTTGATGTCTTCGGCGGTGATGATCGACGTACCCAGGGCCTGGCGTGCCTCGCGCTCGGCGGTGACCAGGGTGTCCTGGATCACCAGCGCGCTGTCGGCAACCGGCATCTCCAGCACCTCACCCGTACGCTGTTCTTCGGCCTGGGCCGCGGTGGCCACCATGGCCGGTGACGCCAGCGCGACGAACGCCAGGGCCAGGCTGTTGGGTGAAGTCTTGCACTGCATGGGTACATCTCCTGCGATTCATGAGCGAAACGGCACATCCCTGTCGGAAACCGGGAGCCCTCGCCCACCGGCCTCGCAAACACAGTTTGGTGGCCAACAGGGATGGTAAATATAGAGATTCGCAAATGAGTTTAAATCTTATTTACGAAGTTTACATGTTTGTAACGGAACTTTGCTGACACGACAGCGTTGCCGACGCAGCCCGGCTATTCGCGCTGTTGCTTGCATACACCTGTCCGATTTGCATCCTGCGTGACGGCTCCTACAGTTTCGAACGTAGCCCTCTGCCGAGCCTCCTGATGCGCAGCCACGAAGAAAGCGACGCCACGAACACCACCAGGTCCCTGTCGAAGATCCCTCGCAGTGTCTGGGCGCTGGGCTTCGTGTCGATGTTCATGGACATTTCCTCGGAAATGATTCACGCCCTGCTGCCGCTGTACATGGTCACCGTGCTTGGTACCTCGGTAGTGGCGGTGGGCTTTATCGAAGGTATCGCCGAGGCGACCGCCTCGATCACCAAGGTGTTTTCCGGCGCCCTCAGCGACCGGCTGGGTAAACGCAAGTTGCTTACAGTGCTGGGCTATGGCCTGGGTGCGTTGACCAAGCCGGTGTTCCCCATGGCCTCCGGGCTGGAGTGGTTGACCGCGGCACGCTTCGTCGACCGGGTAGGCAAAGGCATTCGTGGGGCGCCGCGCGATGCGCTGGTGGCCGACGTTACGCCCGCAGAACTGCGTGGTGCAGCCTTCGGCCTGCGCCAGGCGCTGGATACCGTGGGCGCCTTCCTTGGGCCGTTGCTGGCGATCGTGCTGATGTGGCTGACCGCGAGCCATTTCCAGACGGTGTTCTGGGTGGCGGTGCTCCCGGCGTTCGTGGCGGTGTACATCCTCATCGCCTTCGTGCGCGAACCTGAAACGCCGGCCACCACCCGCCCGGTGCGCTCACCGCTGGCCCTGCACGAGCTGGCCCGCCTGGGCGCGGCCTACTGGCGGCTGATCGGCCTGGCCACGCTGTTCACCCTCGCCCGCTTCAGCGAGGCGTTTCTGCTGCTGCGCGCCCAGGACATGGGCCTGGCGCCGCTGTGGGCGCCGGCAGTGCTGGTGCTCATGGCCCTGGCCTACTCGCTGTCGGCCTACCCCGCGGGGGTGCTGTCGGACCGCGTAGGCCGCCGCGGCGTGCTGATGACCGGGCTGGGGCTGCTGGTCGCCGCCGACCTGCTGCTGGCCCTGCTGCCGGGCTGGACCGGGCTGGCCATGGGGGTGGCTGCCTGGGGCCTGCACCTGGGCTTCAGCCAAGGCATCTTTGCCGCCATGATCGCCGACAGCGCTCCCGCCGAACTGCGCGGTACAGCCTTCGGCCTGTTCAACCTGCTGACCGGCGTGGCGCTGCTGGTGGCCAGCGTGGTGGCCGGGCTGCTGTGGGACGGGGTCGGCTTCAAGGCGACATTCCTGCTTGGCGCAGCGTGTGCCGGCAGCACCCTGGTCGGGGTCGCATTGCTCAGGTCAGGCCCGATCACCGGCAAGCCGCACTAGGCCAGCGCTGGCTGCTGTTCCAGCAGCGACCAGCCGCCATGCCCATCCACCTCCAGCCGATGGGTATGGAAACCTGCCAGCGTGCTGCGGTGCCCGACACTGACCAGCAAGGCCCCCGGCATTTCCGTGCGCAACAGTGAATACAGGGCATGCTCGAGCCCTTCGTCCATGGCCGAAGTGGACTCGTCGAGAAACACCACCTGCGGCCGGTTGAACAGCACCCGGGCAAATGCCAGGCGCTGCTGCTCACCGACCGAGAGAATGTGTGACCAGTCACAGCTGACGTCCAGTCGCTCGGCCAGGTGGGCCAGGTTGACCTGGCGCAAGGCCTGCTGCATCCGCGTTTCATCCTCAGGCTTGCTGGCCGCCGGGTAGGCGATGACGGCGCGCAGATCACCCAGCGGCAGGTACGGCCGCTGCGACAGGAACAGCGCCTGGTGGCCCAGCGGGCGCCTGACCTCACCCTCTGCATACGGCCAGAGGCCCGCCAGCGCTCGCAGCAGCGTGGTTTTGCCGCTGCCCGACGGCCCCTTGATCAACAGTGCCTGGCCGGCGTGCAGGTCAAGGTCCAGGTCGGTGATAAGGGCATGCCCGTCCGGGCGCAGCACCTGCAGGCGGCTGATCGCCAAGGCATGCTCCTGGTCCTCGGTGATGACGCGCGGCAAAGCGCTCGCCTGCTCGTTGGCATCGAGGAAGCCGGTCAGACGGTCGAGGGTAGCCCGGTACTGGGCAAACGCATCATACGACTCGCGGAAGAATGACAACGAATCCTGCACCTGGCCAAAGGCCTGGGAGGTCTGCATGACGTCGCCCAGCTTGATCGCCCCGCTGAAGAAGCGCGGTGCCTGCAGAATGAACGGGAACACCACTGCTACCTGGCTCACGCCCAGGTTGAAACCACTGAATTTCAGGTTTCGGAACACCAGCGCCCAGGCATTCACGATCAAGGCACCAAAGCGGCCCAGCAAGGTGCCCCGCTCGACCTGCGCGCCCTGGTAGAAAGCGATGTTCTCGGCGTTCTCGCGCAGGCGCATCAGCGCGTAACGGAAGTTGGCGGTGAGCTTTTCGTTGAGGAAGTTCAGGCGGATCAGCGGTCGCCCGAGGCGGAAGGCGATCCATGTGGCGACGATGACATACAGGTACACGGCAAACACCATCGCCCGGGGAATCTCCACACCAGCGACGGCCAGCGGCGCCGACAGCCCCCAGAGGATGCCGGTGAATGCCACCAGCGAAACCAGCGCGCTGACCGCGCCCAGGGCGAGGGTCACCGAGTTGCTGACAAAGGCGTTGACGTCCAGTTCGATACGCTGGTCAGGGTTGTCCACCGGCTCGGCAAGGAACTGGCCACGGTAGTAGGCATCGCCGTGCATCCAGTCGTGGGTCAGGCGCTCGGTCAGCCAGACCCGCCACTGGATGCTGAACGCCTGGCTTACATAGAAGGTGAACAGCGAACGCAGCACATGGATGGTGGCCAATACCGCGAAGACGCCGAGCAGGTACCAGAAGGCTGCTTGGTCAAGGCCTTGCAAGGCGCTGTAGAAGCCGTTGTACCAGAACGAGAACAGCACGTTCAGGCGCACCGAGAATAGCGTCAATACCAGCAGCAGGGCGAACACCAGTAACGGCCGCCAACTGCGCCTGAAACTGAAATAGGGCCCGGCAAGCTGCCAGAACTGGCTGCCCCAGCGCGTACAACGTACGGCCAGTGTGGCGGCTGCCGTGAAGCAGACAAGGGTGATGAACGAGGCGATTGCCAGCCAGCTCAGGCTCTCTTGCAGGGCCTGGTGCCAGTTCATTTCCATGTTGGGTATCCGTGCTGAGTATTTCCGCGAGCGTAGCATTGACCTGTGATTCGTCAGGCATAAATGACGCACATTTCATGATTGCTTTTCGGAGCTACGCGGGGCCCTGTGGGAGCAACTGTCTTGCTCAAATTCTAAAAGTTGGCGCGATCCCCTGTGGGAGCGGCCTTGTGTCGCGAAAGGGCTGCAAAGCAGCCCCAGCAATTTCAACTGTTGCGCATCAATCCTGGGGCCGCTTTGCGGCCCTTTCGCGACACAAGGCCGCTCCCACAGGGGCTGCGTATGCCGGGAATTTTTGCACCACAAAGACAAAACCCCTACCTGCATGCGCAGATAGGGGTTTTGCGAAATGAATCTTGACGATGACCTACTCTCACATGGGGAAACCCCACACTACCATCGGCGATGCATCGTTTCACTGCTGAGTT
>NZ_NEIO01000041.1:0-7334 GCF_002113575.1 Pseudomonas sp. B8(2017)
TGACGCCGGCCTGCGCATGCGCAATACCCTCAAGCAGGCCATTGCTGAAACACAGGGCGCACTCAATGCGGCCAGTCAGCGGCTGGCGCCATGTCTGTCACCTGGCATTCAGAAGGCCGTGCGGCATCTGAACAGCGCCACGCAGTTTCTTTACAACGGCGTGCACCTGATCGAGCTGGAAGTGAAGATGAAGCTGGGCGAGTACTACGCCTTGCAGAGCGCCCACCTCCGAGAGTTGCAGCACAAGGCCAACGCGTCGATCGCCGAGGCACGGGACCGGATGCGCCGCAATATCGATGACTTCGAGTTTGGTTCGATGAAGGCCATGCGCAAGGTGCGGCCGATCATCCAGCACGGGCTGATGAGCCTGGCCGTGCTCGACCCGCGGTTCACCAATTCGATGATCAGCGTAACGGTGTGGGTCGAAGGCAAGGCGGAAGAGGTGCATGGGCGGTTGTTCCAGGAAGCCAACATGGGCGTAACGCAGGCGAGCAGCGCGGCGCAGCTTGCCCTGGTGGATATCTCGGTGGCAGCGGGGACGTTGGAAACAAATGCACGCAAGGTATTGCAAGGTTTGCGGATCACTTCTCAACAGGCGACGCAGTTGGTACGGACCAGCTTTAACGGATTGCGGGGGGTGGTGGGTAGCTGGGAGTTGTTGCTGGCGATGGGAGGACTTTATTTGCAAAGTGATAGTTTGAATAGGAACCAGGCGAAAGCTGAAGCGGAAGTCGGGCCCAAAGCCACGGAAGCCATGATGGCCTTGAATGGCGTACGCATAGGCATCTTGGGCGGAAGCATTGAAGCACTTGGGTTGGTTGTAATTTCTGGAGCTTCAGAAATCCAGCGTATGCGAACGCTGTCTTTTGCTGCTGAACATAAAATTACAAACTTGGTAAAAATCGGACGTGTGGTAGCTAGAATCGGAGCGATCATCAATGCAGGAGCTGGCGTTTTTGACGCATTACAAGCCATAAGCGCTGTAGGCCGTTCAGCAAAAAATGGTGATGATCGCACATCGAGACTCTATAAATACGCAGGTCTTCTATTTGGCATTGGTGTAGTTTCTTCGGTTGCTGCAGTTTTCAAACCCTTATTGCTAGGGGTGTTAGGCATAGCACTGGTGTCAGGCCTGGGTGCATATGCATTAAGCAAGTGGGCCGAGGAGAACGAGTCGTCACCGCTCGACCGTTGGGTTAGACGGTGTTACTTTGGGAAGGCTAACGAGGTACCGGTTGTCCACTGGAACGTCCCTGAATATGCGGATCTAGCCTTAGCAGAGCTCAATGCTGCTGTATTAGGTATCACTGCAAACGTTAAATTCGAAGCTGACATTTCAGGCGTTCTATCTAACACCACGGTGGGTAGCACACTGGGCCTAACTATCCAGCAACGTGTAAGTTATTTAATTACCCTTCCTCACTTCAACGAGAAAAGCTCAGCGCTTCAGTGGGAACTGCAGGCTCACCGCCAAGGTGATGGCCTGTTCCCCGACTACGCCAAAGGCCAAGTCATTATAGGTAGCGCATCAAATCTGCCCACGACCACTAAGAAGGAAATGATAAGCCGTTCGAATGAGCAATACAACCCACTCAAACATCCGGATTACGAAACCAGCAGTATTGAGCAGAATGAAACTGATCGCGTAGTCGCTACAACTGCTGGAAACGTGAGTATCAGGCAATGTTTTGGAGGATTCGATCTGACTCCATACATTGACAATCCCACTATTATTGCCGTGACGCTATCCTTGATATTTTGGCCTGATCGAAATATGCCTGACGTATATGCTCAGGTAGTTTCCACAGAACTGAATGCATGAAAGGAGAAAGAGATATGCTGCCTAGCCGAGGGGTTGGCTGGAAATATGATCTTCCTCCAAATGATACTGCACCCACGCAGCGCGAGGTGTCTTTGGCATCCAATTTAAAGATCAATCGGGCCGGGCATATATTCATCGAATTTTCCCGATCGTCGGTCAGCGCGCGGGGGATATCTTTTTTTGGAGGCTTGATTATTTTAATTTATACAATGATTTTTATCTTACCCGACATCTTCACTTCCCTTCTCCATGACTGGCAATCGGGAATTGAAGTTACAACCATAGGCATCATGATTGTAACTCTTTCAACCTGGGCCTTTTTTCCATTGTTTCGTATGGACCTACGACTTCCTCGCGATGAACCCATACGCTTCAATAGAGCACGTCAAAAAGTCTATTTTTACGAGTACAGATTTGATCGTCTATACCCCTTCGGCAGCAAGGGTTGGGGGGTAAAACCTGTGGCCTATGACTGGGCCGACCTAACTGCCGAGGTTTACAGGGTATACGCCCCAATGGGCTACGGCGGCCTCATTGAAAATGTAATGATATCGGTTCGTAAAACAGGCACCGAGGAAGTCATCGACCGCCTGTTCCTGTGTGACGACATAGAGCAAGGCAAGCAGTATTGGGCACTGGCACGTTTGTACATGCAAAGTGGCTATGACGCTCTTCCTGACTCTCTACGCCCTTTTCAGGGTCAGAAGGTTGGCAATGGTCTGAACCCTATGCAATACCTCGCCCCCAAAGTCCGATGGCCAGCGAAAATCGACTTGGAGTCTCGCAGCCCACCGACAACAGATGAAGTCGTCTAAAACCTTAGCGCGAGGTGCTGAGGGCCCGGTAAGCACCCTGACTGCAAACCAGACACGGCGCTGGATTGTTCAGGGCAAGCCCGATTCAACAGTTTGATTCGTCGAAATTAGCATTAGGGAAGCCAACGAATGAAGATCAAGCCCAGGATCCTTTCGGAGCGAGCTCTGTGTTGGAGTCATGATCTGCCTGGTGTCAGTTCGGATGAAGTTCCGCGTTTAAGCTTTGAAGATATAGATCCGCCACCAAACTACTGTGATGATGTGTTTCTGGAGCTTCCCCGATCTACTGTCAGTTTGCGTGGTGTCACAGTGCTGATAGGGGGACCAATTCTGATTTTTTCTGTGGGTGCATTAATCTACATGCACTGGAGGTTTTTTGGTATCTACTGGTCGAATAATTGGGGCATTGACATCCTCTCATCGTTAGCGATCTTGATTGGCATGTGGGCTACTGCGACATATGTAAAAATGGACCTATTGCTCCCACGGGACGAACCCATTCGCTTCAATCGCCTACGGCGCAAAATCTATCTCTATCAATTCAGATTCCACTACATCTTTCTGTTCGGTCGTAAACACTGGGGCGTCAAACCGGTCGCCTACAACTGGGACGACGTAACCGCCGAAGTCTACCGAGTCTACGCCCCTGGCCACGGTGGCCTGATCGAAAACGTCATGCTGTCGGTTCGCAACCCGGAAACCAACGAAGTCATCGACCGCGTCTTCTTCACCCACGACCTGTACCACGGCGAAGCCTACTGGGCTATCGCCCGGCTGTTCATGCAGCAAGGCCCCGAAGCCCTGCCGAAGTTCGTGCATCCACCACGTGACTGGAACGATGACGATGGCCTGAGCCATATGCATTGCCTGGCGCCCAAGGTTCATTGGCCGGAGGATATTGACCGTGAGTCCCGTACTGCCCCATCTGACTGAGAGGGTCGATGCGCCGGGGCCTAGACGGTAAGGATCACCATACCTTTCAAGGCAGCTGCAGTACCTGTGGGAGCGGGCATGCCCGCGAACACCGGCGTAGCCGGTGCCAGCCACCGCGTCTGATTCTTCGCGGCCAAGCCCGCTCCCACAGTTTGGTTCAACGCCTCAAGCGTTGGCCGACACATGACGTGGCGCACGCACACCCCACAACCAGTAACCCAGGGATAGCAGCACCAACCAGCCAACCCCGACATACATGGCTGTGCGGCTGGCCGGGAACCAACCGAGCACGCCAAAAATGAAGACCATGAAAGCAATCGCGCAAGCTGGCCCTACCGGCCACAGCGGCACACGATAATCCAGTGCAGCCGCCTCCTCCTTGCTCATGCCGCGCCGCATGGCCACTTGAGAAAGCAGGATCATCAACCAGACCCAGACAATGGAGAATGTGACCACCGCCGCAAGAACCAGGAACAAGTCTTCCGGCACCAGGTAGTTCAATACCACGCCCAGAAGCAGCGCGACGCCCATCACCGCAACCGTCATCCACGGCACACCGAAACGCGACAACGATGCAAAACCGGCTGGTGCCTGGCCGTCCTGAGCCATTCCGTACATCATCCGCCCAGCGCTGAAGATATCGCTATTGATCGCCGAAACAGCAGCTGAAATCACCACGATGTTCAACACGGTAGCCGCTGAACTGATGCCAAGACCACTGAAGATCTGCACGAACGGGCTACCGTGGCTGCCAATGCTGGTCCAAGGGTAAATGGCCATGAGTACGAACAGGGTAAGAATGTAGAACAGCAGGATGCGCAGAGGCACCGAGTTGATAGCCTTGGGCAGCACGCGCTTCGGGTCCCTTGCCTCGCCTGCGGTGATGCCGATCATTTCGACCCCGCCAAAGGCGAACATCACGACAGTGAACGAAGCGATCATCCCACTGACGCCATTAGGGAAGAACCCGCCGTGGCTCCAAAGATTCGAGACTCCGGCAACCGTGCCTGCATCGTCATTCAACTGGATACCCAGCAGCAGCACAGCCGCGCCTGCCACAATCATGGCAACGATCGCGGTCACCTTCAGCAACGACAGCCAGAACTCCATTTCCCCGAACACTTTCACGCTGCACAGGTTCAGCGCCCCGATAAAGAACACTATCCCAAGCACCCAGATCCAGGCAGGTGTTTCAGGGAACCACAGCCCCATGTAAACGCCAAAGGCCGTCACGTCTGCCAGGCAAACCACCAACATCGAGAACGCGTAGCTCCAACCTGTCAGAAAGCCAAAGTAGCGCCCCAGATACTGGCTGGCATAGTTCCCGAACGAGCCTGACACCGGGTTATGAACCGCCATTTCGCCAAGGGCGCGCATCATCATGTAAATGGCTGCGCCACCTATCAGATAGGCCAGCAAAACCGAAGGCCCTGCCAACTTTATTGCCGATGCCGAGCCATAGAACAGCCCAGTACCGATAGCAGAACCTAACGCCATGAAACGAATATGCCGGGTAGAGAGACCCCGCTTCAACTGGTGTGAAGATTGAGCGCTCATAGATACCTTCTTGGTTTTATTATCAGGTCCGCACAACGCTAATGCCGTGCGGTTTTATCAGGCACGCAGCATTCCAATCATCAAGCCCTTGGCCACAGCACCGGAAACAGTTCGTGGTTCATTTGGGCACCGCTGGCGAGTTGCGTTTCGAGGCCGGGAAACTGTGGCGAGGTTTTCCACTGGCGCGGTGCGTGAGTAATGTCATCGCCCAGGAAACGTACCGAGAAGGCACGACGCCGACGATTGCCCCCGACACCGCCCGAGGCGTGCAAGGTGAGCATGTGGAAGAACACGGCGTCGCCTGGGGAGAGCTCCCAGCCGAGGATGTTCCAGGCGCTGCGATCGGCCTCGATATCCGGCAAGTCCGCAAGGCTGCCTTCCGGGAACCATTGCGCCTGGCTGTCGAGGAAGCTGCGCGGCATCAGCCATGGCCCAAGGTGCGAGCCCCCTACGAATTCAAGGGTGGATTCTCTCGATACCGGATCGACTGGCATCCACATGCTGCAGTTCTGCCGCCCGTCGATGTTGTAGTACGGCTGGTCCTGATGCCAGGGCGTTCGCTGGCGCGTGTTTGGCTCCTTGACCAGCAGGTGATCGTGATAAAGCCGTGCTGTCTCACTGTTCATGAGTTGCGCTGCAACACTACCTACCCTGCTTTCGAAGATGAACTGGCGATAGGCCGAAATATCCCCCCAATTACAGAAGTCTTCGAAGAACCAACCCGGGTCGTCAGGGCGGCTCGCCACTTTAGCGCGATCGCTTGGGGCTTTCAGGTTCTGTTCGATGCCGGTTTCGAGCAGTGCAACTTCTTCCGGCGTGAACAAATTACGTACGCAGACGGCACCATCACGCTGGAAAGCCTCGATGGTTTCGTCACTCAGTTGAAATTCGGCGGACTGTTTCATAAGCACCCTTTGGTCTTTTTATTGGGCAACAGCACCACTGCCAGTTTTCAAGCGGAATAAGCAGGGTGCACCGCGAGTATTGCTTTTCAGCCATAATAGGAAAAGAATATATTTCCTAATCCCGAGTATAGGAAAAGATGATAGGGTTCTCGTTCAGGCAGCTCGAGTACTTCGTCGCCGTGGCCGAACACGGCAGCATCAGCGCTGCGGCGAGGGCCCGGCACGTTTCACAGCCATCGGTTTCGGTAGCGATCGCCCAGCTTGAAGAGGCGCTGAACGAGCGCCTTTTCCGGCGCCAGGTGAGCCGCGGGCTGGAGCTGACGTCAGCGGGCACGCGTTTACTGGCCCAGGCACGCGATATCATCGGCATGGCCATTGCCATGAATCAGAACGCGGATACCACGCGCGGCTCGCTTCGCGGCAACCTGTCGCTCATCTGCTTTCAAGACCTGGGCCCCTATTACGCGCCGCGGCTGCTATCGAGTTTTCGCAAGCAGTATCCCGATGTCGAGGTAACGCTTTTCGAGACTGACCTGGCAGGCGTACACCGCCACTTGAGCGCCGGTAAAGCCGAGCTCGCGCTGACTTATGACATTGGCCTTGATCCCTTGCTGCCGCGCCAGGTACTGGCTGAGTTGAAGCCCTACGCACTGATCGCCACTGACCACCGCCTGGCCCACCTGGCCGAGATACCACTGCATGAGCTGGCGCAAGAGTGTTTGATTCTTGAGGACATCGCACAAACGCGTGAGTATTTTCTTTCACTGTTTTGGGCGCATAACCTGCAACCGCGCACTCAGCAATACACCCAGACCTTCGAGATGCAACGGGGCCTCGTCGCGCATGGCTACGGGGTTGCCCTGTCATGCACCCGGCCCGCCGGGGACCACTGCTATGACGGTACACCGCTGCTATGCCGGCCATTACTGGAAGAGGTATCACCGCAAAAAGTGGTGCTGGCCCAATCAGGCGCCATGCACCCATCGCCGGTGGCGGAGGCGTTCAAGGGCTGGGTTGCTCGGGAGATAGCTGGTGGGGGGGCCTGAGTTCGTTCACTCAAGAAAGCTCCACTGTAGGAGCGGGCATGCCCGCGAACACCGGCACAGCCGGTGCCATACACCGCGTCGCATTCTTCGCGGGTAAACCCGCTCCCACAGGATGGACTGCCCCCGAAAAGTTGGACAGTTTTAGCCAGTGGCCTGAGTCCTGTAGCTGACAGGGCTCAGGCCATTGAGTTTCAGCCTGATGCGGTCATGGTTGTAGTAATGGATGTACTCCTCCAGGCCCGCCTTCAGCTGTTCG
>NZ_NEIO01000042.1:0-5842 GCF_002113575.1 Pseudomonas sp. B8(2017)
CAAAAAGTAACCAAAAAACGCTGCGCTCCCATCATCCGGCCCCTCCGCTACGCTACGGGGTTCCCTCGCGCCGGTCTTGCTCCCGGGAGGACGCGCTGCAGGCCCCATCCATGGGGCCTCAGCGCTTGACGGGCATCCATGCCCGTCACCTCCCTCCGCAAGACCTCTGCTCGGCCTCCTGAAGTCGCGAAGATCAAGATCAAGATCAAGATCAAGATCAAGATCAAGATCAAGATCAAGATCAAGATCAAGATCAAGATCAAGATCAAGATCAAGATCAAGATCAAGATCAAGATCAAGATCAAGAGCAAGATCAAGAGCAAGAGCAAGAGCAAGAGCAAGAGCAAGAGCAAGAGCAAGAGCAAGAGCAAGAGCAAGAGCAAGAGCAAGAGCAAGAGCAAGAGCCGGGGACTTGTCTGGGTTTCAGGTTACTTCACTTTGCATGCACAGTAATCGCCACCAACCGCATAACCACCGGCCTGACCATCAATACACAAACGAACGCCACAGGCATCGCCAACTGGTAAGCCTTCAGCACGTTGCCAAGGTATTCAGGGTTAATCCCCCCATTCGCTGCCGTGATCACGAAACACATCAATAGCGCCATGATCGACGACATGTAGAAGGCAAAAACGTAGGGCGTGGCGCCCGGGTGCAATTTGCGTCGGCTGCGTGTATGGGACAGGTTGCTCATGCGAACTCCTGAAAAGTAAGTAGAGGCGCAGGTTAGCAACGCATCCGGCAGCAGCTGTAGACCAGCCGCATTGAGTTCTTTATAAAGAGATTCTTACGAATCCAGGGGCTCAGCATGGACCTGCTCAACGCCATTCGCAGTTTCATCAAGGTGGTCGAAGCCGGCAGCATCGCCGCCGGTGCCCGCAACCTGGGCCTGAGCCCGGCCGCGGTCAGCCAGAACCTGGCACGCCTGGAGGGCCACTTGCAGGTTCGCCTGCTCAGTCGCACCACCCGCAGTATGGCGCTGACACCCGCCGGTACCCAGTACTACGAACGCGTCAGGCACATCGAGCGCGACCTGGCCTTGGCCGAACAGGCCGTGACCACCCCCGACAGTGAGCCCCAAGGGCGGCTGTGCATTGCATCGACGTCCGCCTTCGGTCGCCACGTGCTGGCGCCATTGATACCCGCGTTCAGTGCCCGCTACCCACTGCTTTCGATAGAGTTGGTAACGACTGATCGCCGGGTCAACCACGCGCGGGAAGATGTGGACGTGAGCCTGCGCATTGCCCCGCAACTCGAAGACCAGTTGCTGGCCCGGCATATCGCCCGTATACCGTTCATTTGCTGTGCCTCGCCCGGTTACCTGCAACGCGCCGGCGTGCCGGCCACGCCCGAGGCCTTGCGTGACCACCGCTGCCTGGTGTTCCGCTACCCGGTGGATGGGCGCTTCCTGCGTTGGGGGTTCATGCGCGACGGGCTGCGGTTCGAGGCAGAGTTCGGCAGTGTCCTGATTAGCGACGACATCGATGCCCTGACCCAGATGGCACTGCACGATGGCGGCATCACCCGCCTGGCCGAGTTCATCGTCCGGCCGCATCTGGCCGCCGGGGCGCTGGTATCGTTGTTCGAATACAGCGATAGCGGTCAGGCCTATGCCCAGACCGAACCGATGGATATCTACCTGTGCCTGGCCGATCGCTTCGCCATGACTGCAAAAGTGCGTGTGTTCATGGACTACCTGCGCGAATGCCTGGGTGACAGCTGGCAGGTGCAGGCCTGAAAAAGATATTGGGGCTGCTTGCAGCTCATCGCGACACAAGGCCGCTCCTGCAGCGTCCGCATGAACCCGTAGAATCGGTTTTGTGCGGTCGTTGCAGGAGCGGCCTTGTGTCGCGATGGGCCGCAAAGCGGCCCCGACTTACTTGAAGCTATCAGAAGCGGTAGGTAAGGGACGCACCGATACCGTGAGCGCTGTTCTCGTACTTGGCCTGGTAGCTGCCTTTCAACAAGCCTTCTGTCTGCGAGCTCGGCAGATTGTTGACCTTGGTGTCCTCTTCCCACAGGTAGGAGTAGGCAACATCGATGGTCATGTCATCGTTCGGGCTCCAGCCGGCACCAAAGCTGACCGCTTTACGGTCGCCGGTAGGAATGCGCGGCGAGCGATCGTGGTTGTTGGTGGGCGACTGGTCGACGGAGAAGCCTGCACGCAGGGTCCACTCCTTGTTGACCTTGTAGGCAGCACCAATGGCGTGTGCCCAGGTGTCATGCCAGTTCTGCTCTTCGGTGATGGTCTGCAGTGGGTAGCCCGCCGGTGCTTCGTTCTTGACAACGATGCTCTCCAGGCGGCTCCAGCGAGTCCACGTGCTGCCCGCATACAGGGTCCAGTGGTCATCCAGTTCATGGGTGACCGAGAAGTCCACCGACTCTGGCGTCTTGATTTTCAGGCTGGCGTCGAACTTGCCGTTCAGGCCGAGGGCCGCAATCGGGTAGGAAACACGGGTATCGCCTTCAAGCTTGTAGTCGACCATCGAGTGATAGGTCAGGCCCAGACGGGTACGGTCTGTGGCTTGTACGAGAACGCCGATGTTGTAACCGATCGCGGTGTCGTCGCCCTTGATCTTGACTTCGCCATCCGGGCCGTTGGGGCCCAGCAGCGCCTTGCTGCCCAGGTTCGAGCCCAGCTCACCCTTGATACGGTTGATGGTCGGGCCAAAACCGATCGACACCTTGTCGTTGAAGGCATAGCTGATGGTTGGCTGGAAGGTGACAACCTCGACCTTGCTCTTCTTGCCCCAGTAGCGTGCCGCGTCATCGCTACCGTAGTCGGTGATCAGGCCGTATGGCACGTAAACACCGAAACCGACGCTCCAATGATCATCGATCGGCTTGACGTAGTAACCCATGGGCACGCCCACGACCGGGACCATGTCGCCATCGGTTTCCCCCCCGAAATTGCTACCACGACCCGAAATATCAGACTTGGCAATGACGGCTGCGCCACCCACGGTGACCTGTTCGCGCTTCAGGCGCGACATGCCTGCAGGGTTGCCATACACAGTGCTGGCATCTTCGGCAGAAGACGAACGTCCCGCAAAACCGGTTCCCATGCCGCTGATGCTTTGCTCGTTCAGCGCGAAACCTGCAGCAAGCAGTTGGCTGGAAGCAAGAGCAACGGCAATGCCGAGGGAGGTTTTGAGCATTACTTTTTTCATTATTAGAAAACTCCTTGGGATCTCCGGGGCGAAAAGCTACCAACAAATCACGCGCCGCGCTATAGCCTCAATCGAAGGAGATAGAGCGGTTTTGTAGGACAATCCGACCAAAATTCCCTTTTTTCCGGGTGCGTTGTAGGACGCGTCTTAAGATGCCTGCGGCAATCTCTGATCTATGCAGGTATGCCAGGCGTGGGTGAAGTCGCGCAGGCGACCTTGTGGGTTGAAAATCTGTCGCCAGATCCGCGCCAGCGCGAGAAGGTCATCGGCGGCAGGCAGTGGCGTGGCCTGCTCTTCGACGAGCATCCAGGCAATGGCGGTGGAATAGCGCAGGTTGACGGTGAGTTCCAGGTGCGGGCCACCGAGAAAGGCGTGCTGGCTGGCCAGGCCGCGGACCAGGCTGGCCAGGTCGGGGTCACGGGCAAGGTAGTCGTCCCAGATCGCCTGGTGACGGTGTTCGCCGATACGGTAAAGGCCATGCCCACGACGGTCGTGCAAGGCCGACCCCAGGGCCGACTGGCTGGCGGCGATGCCCAGCAACAAGGCTTCGGCGCTGGCGCAGTGACGGTTCAGGTAGACCAGGGTGGGTCGGATCACATACTGACACAATTCATTCGCCGCGATACCCATGATGCCCTCGAGCAGTTAAGGGCCGGACGGGCGCTGGAGCTTGGCAGCTGGTGAGTGATCAGGCCCGCCGGAAGCGGCAAGCACCGCTCGAGTTGAAGTGTAGTGTGATAATCGTGGTGTAAAGGGCTGTTTTTAAATCGATTGCTGCCTGACGTACCGGGCTATATGCCTTAAGGCAATTACGCCACGAACGTTCAGGCAGGCTTGCGATGGGATGATTCAGCGCTTGAATACCGCAGTATTCGCCGCTCACGCGGTGAGCGACTGGCGGGTTCGGGCGATGACCGCCTGCAGCGGTTCACTGCGGCTGTACTGTTCGGGGTACAGGCGCTCTGTGTGGCAGGCGACGCCGTGTTCGTCTACCAGGGTAAAGCTGAAGCTGCCCTTGCGAGGGGCAACGATAAGGCACTTCAACGGCGAGAAGGCCTGGGAGAGGGTGCCAATGGCAGCCTGAATCTGATGATGAGTTTGCATATTGTTGGAGGTTCCTGCTTTAAACACGGGGTTATGATCCGTGCATGATAGAAACGTTCCAGTGACGCCTTTATTAAGGGACGAACGAACCTGACTGGAACAGGGCAGCCAGAGGGAGCGCAATCAAATGTGGGCGCATGGGCTGACTGGTAGGTACTTCAGAAGGCAGGCAGCACGCCGGGGCCAAGGTTCTAGGCCGTCGGTGTGGGATCCTGATCAATCTGTCACGTGATTCGTGCTTGAGCAGCGCGTGGCTGGCGAGTGAATCATCGAATGGGCCGGTCCTGGTTTCAGCAGCGCCACCCTTGGGAGGAGCGGGTCTGCAAGGACGCTTGAGGCCAGAATTGACTTTCAGCTTGGTACTAACGAGGCGCACCTTAGCGGAAATACAGGCGCTTGGCAAGCATTTCATGTTTGTTCAGGTTAGCCGAGCAGTATGGCGCGTATTTGCCCTGCTGGGAAGAGGGGGCAAAAGGCCCGCATCCGGGCTGATGTACCGATTTCGTGCACTCAAATGAAGGTTTATGGTGCACTTGTTCACATTCGGAGCATCGCTTGCAACTGCCTGGCAACACGCCACGACAGCCTCGCCAATGCCTTGACTGGGCGGTTAAGTCAATGAAAAAAAACACTATTTTTAGCTGGTGAAAAAATCGTCAGTTTGAGCGAAAGCCCCAATTCATGGGGGTTTGCGGGGGATGGGAGGGGGTTGTCCACCGAGTTATCCACAGGAACTGTGGATTGTCCCGAGCGCTTGCTCTAGGACGGGCGTGCCAGCAATACATTGAACTGTCCGACAATCGACATGCTCCGGGAGACCTGTTGGTCATCCACTTGAAAACGTCAAGAAAAGATCATTGAAAATTTTTTTCAATCCTCCGGAAATCGAAGGGCCAAGGCGCAAGAAAAAGGGTAGAGTGGCGCGCCTTTCGAGTTGCCAAACCTGTTGCTCATGAAGTTTCGCGGTAAACCCCTCGCCAGCCCCGCTGCATCGACGCCTGCGCCTCCCCCCAAACGTTTCTCTCTCAAAGTGGCCTTGTGGCTGCTCGACAACCCGCGCCTGGGTGACAAGCCGCAGGTCAAGCACCTGGCCGGGCGCCTGTTGAAACAGCCGGCGCGCCAGGGCGTGGTCGTGGCGCAAAGCCGCCTGGGGCAGATGTTGTGCCGTGATTGCGGCAATGCCCGTGACCGGCGTATTGGCCATGAACTGCTGCGCCAGGCCGCCCGCGCCGGTGACCGGCGGGCGCAGCTGGAGTATGCGCGGCTGTGCCAGCACAGCGAGCCGGAGCAGGCGCGGTACTGGCTGGAGCTGGCGGCGGGGCAGGGGTCGCAGGAGGCACGGCGGCTTTTGAGGCAGTGGTTCCATGCCTGAGGTGTGTTGCCAGCACTGGCCCTATCGCCGGCAAGCCAGCTCCCACAGGGATCGCGCCAACTTTTAGAATTTGAGCAAGACAGTTGCTCCCACAGGATGGACTGCCCCCAAGAAGTTGGACACCAATCCAACCCGTGGGGGATCTATGGGTAAATACACAGAGCAGTTCAAGCTCACGGCTATCACCGCTTACCTA
>NZ_NEIO01000043.1:2159-5475 GCF_002113575.1 Pseudomonas sp. B8(2017)
GGTTCGAATGTTGATTTCTGGCTTTTGTCAGATCGTTCTTTAAAAATTCGGATATGTGATAGATATAGACTGATGACCAGTTTCACTGCTGGAAATCAGGCTAAGGTAAAATTTGTGAGTTCTGCTCGAAAGAGCAACATGCGAATTTTCGGCGAATGTCGTCTTCACAGTATAACCAGATTGCTTGGGGTTATATGGTCAAGTGAAGAAGCGCATACGGTGGATGCCTTGGCAGTCAGAGGCGATGAAAGACGTGGTAGCCTGCGATAAGCTTTGGGGAGTCGGCAAACAGACTGTGATCCAGAGATCTCTGAATGGGGGAACCCACTCAGCACAAGCTGAGTATCTTGTACTGAATACATAGGTGCAAGAGGCGAACCAGGGGAACTGAAACATCTAAGTACCCTGAGGAAAAGAAATCAACCGAGATTCCCTTAGTAGTGGCGAGCGAACGGGGACCAGCCCTTAAGTTGATTTGAGATTAGTGGAACGCTCTGGAAAGTGCGGCCATAGTGGGTGATAGCCCCGTACACGAAAATCTCTTGTCAATGAAATCGAGTAGGACGGAGCACGAGAAACTTTGTCTGAATATGGGGGGACCATCCTCCAAGGCTAAATACTACTGACTGACCGATAGTGAACCAGTACCGTGAGGGAAAGGCGAAAAGAACCCCGGAGAGGGGAGTGAAATAGAACCTGAAACCGTATGCGTACAAGCAGTGGGAGCCTACTTTGTTAGGTGACTGCGTACCTTTTGTATAATGGGTCAGCGACTTATATTCAGTGGCGAGCTTAACCGAATAGGGGAGGCGTAGCGAAAGCGAGTCTTAATAGGGCGTTTAGTCGCTGGGTATAGACCCGAAACCGGGCGATCTATCCATGGGCAGGTTGAAGGTTAGGTAACACTGACTGGAGGACCGAACCGACTACCGTTGAAAAGTTAGCGGATGACCTGTGGATCGGAGTGAAAGGCTAATCAAGCTCGGAGATAGCTGGTTCTCCTCGAAAGCTATTTAGGTAGCGCCTCATGTATCACTCCAGGGGGTAGAGCACTGTTTCGGCTAGGGGGTCATCCCGACTTACCAAACCGATGCAAACTCCGAATACCTGGAAGTGCCGAGCATGGGAGACACACGGCGGGTGCTAACGTCCGTCGTGAAAAGGGAAACAACCCAGACCGTCAGCTAAGGTCCCAAAGTCATGGTTAAGTGGGAAACGATGTGGGAAGGCTTAGACAGCTAGGAGGTTGGCTTAGAAGCAGCCACCCTTTAAAGAAAGCGTAATAGCTCACTAGTCGAGTCGGCCTGCGCGGAAGATGTAACGGGGCTCAAACCATGCACCGAAGCTACGGGTGTCATCTTTGATGACGCGGTAGAGGAGCGTTCTGTAAGCCTGTGAAGGTGAGTTGAGAAGCTTGCTGGAGGTATCAGAAGTGCGAATGCTGACATGAGTAACGACAATGCGAGTGAAAAACTCGCACGCCGAAAGACCAAGGTTTCCTGCGCAACGTTAATCGACGCAGGGTTAGTCGGTCCCTAAGGCGAGGCTGAAAAGCGTAGTCGATGGAAAACAGGTTAATATTCCTGTACTTCCAGTTATTGCGATGGAGGGACGGAGAAGGTTAGGCCAGCCTGGCGTTGGTTGTCCAGGTTTAAGGTGGTAGGCTGGAATCTTAGGCAAATCCGGGATTTCAAGGCCGAGAGCTGATGACGAGTTGCCTTTAGGCGACGAAGTGGTTGATACCATGCTTCCAAGAAAAGCTCCTAAGCTTCAGATAACTGGGAACCGTACCCCAAACCGACACAGGTGGTTAGGTAGAGAATACCAAGGCGCTTGAGAGAACTCGGGTGAAGGAACTAGGCAAAATGGCACCGTAACTTCGGGAGAAGGTGCGCCGGCGAGGGTGAAGGACTTGCTCCGTAAGCCCATGCCGGTCGAAGATACCAGGCCGCTGCGACTGTTTATTAAAAACACAGCACTCTGCAAACACGAAAGTGGACGTATAGGGTGTGACGCCTGCCCGGTGCCGGAAGGTTAATTGATGGGGTTAGCGCAAGCGAAGCTCTTGATCGAAGCCCCGGTAAACGGCGGCCGTAACTATAACGGTCCTAAGGTAGCGAAATTCCTTGTCGGGTAAGTTCCGACCTGCACGAATGGCGTAACGATGGCGGCGCTGTCTCCACCCGAGACTCAGTGAAATTGAAATCGCTGTGAAGATGCAGTGTATCCGCGGCTAGACGGAAAGACCCCGTGAACCTTTACTATAGCTTTGCACTGGACTTTGAATTTGCTTGTGTAGGATAGGTGGGAGGCTTTGAAGTGGGGACGCCAGTTCTCATGGAGCCATCCTTGAAATACCACCCTGGCAACTTTGAGGTTCTAACTCAGGTCCGTTATCCGGATCGAGGACAGTGTATGGTGGGTAGTTTGACTGGGGCGGTCTCCTCCCAAAGAGTAACGGAGGAGTACGAAGGTGCGCTCAGACCGGTCGGAAATCGGTCGTAGAGTATAAAGGCAAAAGCGCGCTTGACTGCGAGACAAACACGTCGAGCAGGTACGAAAGTAGGTCTTAGTGATCCGGTGGTTCTGTATGGAAGGGCCATCGCTCAACGGATAAAAGGTACTCCGGGGATAACAGGCTGATACCGCCCAAGAGTTCATATCGACGGCGGTGTTTGGCACCTCGATGTCGGCTCATCACATCCTGGGGCTGAAGCCGGTCCCAAGGGTATGGCTGTTCGCCATTTAAAGTGGTACGCGAGCTGGGTTTAGAACGTCGTGAGACAGTTCGGTCCCTATCTGCCGTGGACGTTTGAGATTTGAGAGGGGCTGCTCCTAGTACGAGAGGACCGGAGTGGACGAACCTCTGGTGTTCCGGTTGTCACGCCAGTGGCATTGCCGGGTAGCTATGTTCGGAAGAGATAACCGCTGAAAGCATCTAAGCGGGAAACTTGCCTCAAGATGAGATCTCACTGGGATCTTGAATCCCCTGAAGGGCCGTCGAAGACTACGACGTTGATAGGTTGGGTGTGTAAGCGCTGTGAGGCGTTGAGCTAACCAATACTAATTGCCCGTGAGGCTTGACCATATAACACCCAAGCAATTTGCGCACGAAAGCCAAATTGTGGTGGTGAAGACGAAACAACCGAAAATTCGCAACATCACAAATATCGCATATCCGAATTCGCTGGGCTGTCCATCTGGACATTCTGGCAACAGAATTTCTTGACGACCATAGAGCATTGGAACCACCTGATCCCATCCCGAACTCAGCAGTGAAACGATGCATCGCCGATGGTAGTGTGGGGTTTCCCCA
>NZ_NEIO01000044.1:0-3963 GCF_002113575.1 Pseudomonas sp. B8(2017)
CAACAGCGTAAAGGCCCCAGGCGAGGGTGTAGTCGTTCTCGGTCATGGTGTTCGTGCAAGCCAGGCAAAGAGATGCCTATGATAAACACTTTTCCGGGCGCAGACAGCGTTTGCCTGTGCCGGCCTCTTCGCGGGCTTGCCCGCTCCCACAGGTTCACCACAGATCTTGAAACTGTGCAGTGCCTGTGGGAGCGGGCAAGCCCGCGAAGAGGCCGGCACAGGCAACCCCAATCAAGAGATCCTCAATGCCAACCAAGCCCCAACCCCCGATTGCCCACCAGGCCCAGGCCAGCGACCCGTACGCCTGGCTGCAACAGCGTGACAACCCCGAGGTGCTTGCCTACCTGCAGGCCGAGAACGCCTACCAGGAAGCCTGCCTGGCCGACCAGGCGCCGCTGCGTGAACAACTGTTCGAAGAGATCAAGGGCCGCATCCTGGAAACTGACCTGTCGCTGCCGGCGCCCTGGGGCCCCTACCTGTACTACACCCGTACCACCGCGGGCGACGAGTACCCGCGCCACTACCGCTGCCCGCGCCCGGCCGACGACTCCAACACGGTCGATGAAAGCCAGGAACAACTGCTGCTCGACCCCAACGCCCTGGCCAATGGCGGTTTCCTGTCCCTCGGCGCGTTCAACGTCAGCCCCGACCACCGCCTGCTGGCCTACAGCCTGGACACCAGCGGCGACGAAATCTTCACCTTGTACGTGAAGGATCTGGCCAGTGGCAGCGTCACTACCCTGCCCTTCGACGACTGCGACGGCAGCCTGACCTGGGCCAACGACAGCCAGACGCTGTTCTTCGCCGAACTGGACGACACCCACCGCCCGTGGCGCCTGCGTCGCCACACCCTGGGCAACGAAGGCGCGCAGACCGTGTTCGAGGAGCCCGACGGGCGCTTCTTCCTGCACTGCTACCGCACCAGCTCCGAACGCCAGCTGGTGCTGCTGCTCAACAGCAAGACCACCAGCGAAGCCTGGGTGCTGGACGCGGAAACCCCGCAGGCACCGTTCACCTGCCTGGCGCCACGGGTCGAAGGCCACGAGTACTTCCCCGACCACGGCCAGCTCGACGGCCAGTGGCGCTGGTTCATCCGCACCAACCAGGACGGCATCAACTTCGCCCTGTACCACGCCCCGGTCGCACCGGTGCCCAGCCGTGAGCAATGGCAGGTGCTGGTAGCGCACCGCGACGCGATCATGCTCGAAGGCCTCAGCCTGAATGCCGGCGCGCTGACCCTGAGCCTGCGCGAAGGCGGCCTGCCGATCATCGAGGTACGCCCGCAGGGCCTGGCGGCCTACCGCGTCGAACTGCCCGACGCGGCCTACAGCCTGTACGTGCAGGACAGCCTGGAGTTCGCCAGCCCACGCCTGCGCCTGCGCTACGAAGCACTCAACCGCCCGGCCCAGGTACGCCAGCTGGAGCTGGCCAGCGGTGCCCAGGCGGTGCTCAAGCAAACCCCGGTGCTGGGGCCGTTCGATGCCGACGACTATGTCAGCGAGCGCCTGTGGGCTACCGCAGCGGACGGCACCCGGGTACCGATCAGCCTGGTGCGCCGCCGCCAGGACCTGGGCCAGACCGTGCCGCTGTACCTGTATGGCTACGGCGCCTATGGCGAAAGCCTCGACCCGTGGTTCTCGCACGCGCGCCTGAGCCTGCTGGAGCGCGGCGTGGCCTTTGCCATCGCCCATGTGCGTGGCGGCGGTGAACTGGGCGAAGCCTGGTACCGCGCGGGCAAGCAGGAGCACAAGCACAACACCTTCAGCGACTTCATCGCCTGTGCCGAGCACCTGATCGCCGAGGGTGTCACGGCTGCCGACCGCCTGGCCATCAGTGGCGGCAGCGCCGGTGGCCTGCTGATGGGCGCGGTGCTCAACCTGCGCCCCGAGCTGTTCCGCTGTGCGATTGCCGAAGTGCCGTTCGTCGACGTGCTCAACACCATGCTCGACCCCGAGCTGCCGCTGACCGTGACCGAGTACGACGAATGGGGTAACCCTGAGGAGCCGGAGGTGTATGAGCGGATCAAGGCCTATGCACCGTACGAGAACGTGAAGGAACAGGCCTACCCGGCGATGCTGGTGGTGGCGGGCTACAACGACAGCCGCGTACAGTACTGGGAAGCGGCCAAGTGGGTGGCGCGGCTGCGCACGCGAAAGACCGACGACAACCTGCTGCTGCTCAAGACCGAGATGGGGGCTGGGCATGGCGGGATGAGCGGGCGGTATCAGGGGCTCAAGGATGTGGCCCTTGAGTACGCGTTCGTGTTCGGCGAGCTAGGTATCGTTTGAGTAAGCTGGGGGCGCTTTGCGCCCCTTTCGCGACACAAGGCCGCTCCTACAGGGGTAACGCAATCTCCTGTGGGAGCGGCCTTGTGTCGCAATGGGCTGCAAAGCAGCCCCAAAATCCCACCGCTAACACGGCCCACTCAGTCAATCATCCTGCACCGGCTGCTTCGGCGGATCCTGGCGCAACCCCGGCAATGGCTGGTCCTTCGGCGGCCCGGGCACCGGCATCGGCGGCAACAAGGGCGCCCCCGGCTGGCTGTCATAGGCCTTGGGCGGCGTACTCGGGGTAATCTGCGGATATGGCGTAGGCGTCGGCGTACCCGGTGCACCGGGCACCGGCGTGCTCAACCGGGGTGGGGTGCTGGCAGCTTCGGCCATGGGCAGGCCGGCGAACAACAGCACAACGAGGATCGTGCGAAACATCAGCAACCTCCTGTCGGGAACCTTCCTACAGGCTACGCCTAAATCAAAGCTTTCGCCTGTCCGCCTGCCCCGCAAGCGCGCTAGACTCAATGCATAACCGTCATTTGCCTGATCAGAACAAAGGAAACACCATGAGCTCCACCTCTTCCGCCGCCGCCACCGCGCGCCTGGACCGCATCCTGGCCGATGCCAAGCGCGACAAGGAAATGGGTTACCGCGACAAGGCCCTGAAAATGTACCCGCACGTCTGCGGCCGCTGCGCCCGCGAGTTCTCCGGCAAGCGCCTGAGCGAGCTGACCGTGCACCACCGCGACCACAACCACGACAACAACCCGCAGGACGGCTCCAACTGGGAACTGCTGTGCCTGTACTGCCACGACAACGAGCACTCGCGCTACACCGACCAGCAGTACTTCAGCGAAGGCTCCACCAGCACCCCGAGCATCGCCAAGGCCACCCACAACCCGTTCGCCGGGCTGGCGGGCATGCTGAAGAAAGACTGACCATCGATTCGCCCCCCGCTGCTACCGGGCAGCCCGTATAATCGCGCTTTTTTTCGCGAAGGGCCCCGGTACGTGGCAAACAAACGATACAGCTGCATCGGCCTGTTCAACCCCAAGTCGGCAGAAAACGTCGGCTCGGTGATGCGCGCCGCGGGTTGCTACGGCGTCAATTCGGTGTTCTACACCGGCAAACGCTACGAGCGTGCCCGTGACTTCGTCACCGACACCAAGCGCGTGCACTACGACATCCCGCTGATCGGCATCGACGACCTGCAGCGCATCATCCCGCTGGGCTGCACGCCGGTGGCCGTGGAATTGGTGGAAGGCGCGCGGCCATTGCCGGAATACACCCACCCGGACCGGGCCATCTACATCTTCGGGCCGGAAGACGGCAGCCTCAGTGCCGATGTGCGGGCGTGGTGCGAAGAGACCATCTACATTCCGACCGAGGGCTGCATGAACCTGGCAGCGACGGTGAATGTGGTGCTGTATGACCGTATGGCCAAGGGGCTGAATACCCGTTCGGGGCCCAAGTTCAAGTAATAAAAAAGCCGCCACTGCGGCAGCAGGACCGGCCCTTTCGCGGGTAAACCCGCTCCCACAGACTGTGCATTCCCTGTGGGAGCGGGTTTACCCGCGAAGAGGCCGGCACTGACAACACAGGGCGGCCAGGTGCCGAACTCCGTCAGAACAGCACCGGTCTTGCTCAGGTCACGAAGCGTTGATCCAGATGGTCTTCAGCTCCGTGTACT
>NZ_NEIO01000045.1:0-3087 GCF_002113575.1 Pseudomonas sp. B8(2017)
CACCCCCACCCACCCTCGGTGAAGGCTGCCTGGCCCGCTACGACCCCGAAGCCCTGGCCGACACCGATGGCACCGATTTCCCCGGCGCCGCCGAACTTTGGCAGCAGCTCAACCCGCCTGACGCCGCCAACGCTCCAGCAGCGGGCGCGCCAGCAGGCACACAAACACCGGCCCACCCGCCAGCAGATAAAAGTAGTAAGTGACCGCCCGCCATATCAGGATCGCCGCAGCTGCGGTCGAACTGCCCACCAGTGGCGTCAGCAAGCTGGCCGAAGTCAGCTCGGCGGCACCGGCACCGCCAGGCAGCAGGCTGAACTGGCCGGCACTGAGCGAGAGCATCTGCACCAAAAAGCTGGGGATCCACGCCAGGTCTACCCCCAACCCCCTCAATACCAGATACAACACGCTGTAGCGCAGGCCCCAGTGGGCGCAGGTCAGGGTGAACACCAGGGTCAGCGTGCGCTTGGGCAGGCGCCAGGTCTGCGCCAGTGCATCGATGAAGCGCAGCAGCTTGCGCGCCCAGCGCCACTTGCGCTGGCGGCTCATGCCCAGGCGGCGCAGCAACCTGCCGTTCACGCGCATCACCGTGCGCCGGTAGCGCAGCAGGCCGATCACCCCGGCCAGTGCCGTGCACAGCAGCAACGCGCTGCCCAGCAACATGCTTTCCTGGCTGCGGCCCAGGCTGTGGAACAGTGCATAGCCGGCAATCGCCAGCATCGCGCAGAAAAAGAACACCAGGTCGTTCAGCTGGTCCATGGCAAACACCGCGCCGCTGCGCGCCGGGCCGATCCGGTCGCGTGCCAGCAGGGCCATCAGGGTCAAGGGGCCGCCGCTGCCGCCGGGGGTGGTACAGATGGCGAACTCGGTGGCCATCACCACACCCAGGCTGCGCAGGCGCCCAAGCCTTGCTCCTTGCTGGCCGAGCAACAGGCGCAAGCGGATGGCGTTGATGACCCAGCACAGCAGGATCATGCCCAGCAGGGTCAGCATCAGGCTGGGGGCGAAGCGCTGCAGCCTCGGCAGCAACTCGCTGCCACCGAGCAGGGCCGGCACCAGCACGGCGCCAAGCAGTGCCAGGGCCAGCCAGGCCAGGCGGTTCATGCGTTGGCCTGGCGGTCGAGCCAGGTGGACTTGGTCAGGGGCTCGCGGCCCTGTGCCAGCAGCGTGTGCAAGGTGTTCAGCCAATAGTCGCGGGAGGCGCGATGGCGCATGTCCACCGGGTGCAGGCCCAGGCGCAGGGTCTGGGCGTCGTGCCAGCGCCGGCATTGCCAGTCGCACAGCACCCGTGACAGGCCGCGACGCCAGGCGCTGCGGGCACTCCAGACCAGCCCCGGGGCCTTGAACGCGGTGAAGTCTGGTAAACGGTACAAGTGCTGTGGCGTGCTGGTGTAGCGCAGCGGCAGGCGGCGCAGTGCCTGGCGGGTGCCTTCGCTCATCAGCCAGGCAGGCGCGACGAAGCCGGCCACCGGCCAGCCCTGCTGGGCGAACAGGGCCAGGCCGTGCTCCAGGCGTTGCAGGGCCTGCTGCTGGTCCAGGGCGTAGAACTCGCCTTCGTGGGTATAGATGCGGCGCATGAAGTATTCGCCGGGCGTGCGTGGTGGCGGGCCGTTGTCGGCATGGTAGAAGCCGTGCAGGGCAAGCTCGTCGCCCTGGGCCAGGCGCCGTTCGAGCAAGCGGCAGAAGGTGGGCGAGCGCTGCAGCGGGTTGCGGTGGTGAAAGTCCGGCACCACCAGCCAGGTCATGGGGATGCCGCCGATGGCGTCGACGGCCTGGACGAAGGGTTGATAGTCGGGCCAGGTCTCGGGCGCAACATCGTGCAGCACCAGCATCAGGCTGCGCGCTGGCGGCAGTGGCTCAGCCATGGGCACGGACCTGCGGCTGGTGGCCAAGCACGGCCTGGTAGTGCTGCAGCAGGCCGGCGACCACGTGGTCCCACGAATACTGCTGCTCGGCATGGCGACGGGCCTGAGCCCCGAGCTTGCGCACGCCGGCCTCGAACGCCTCCTGCACGGCCGTCGCCATGGCCTTGCTATCGTTGGGGCGGCACAGGCGCCCGCACTGTTCGTTGACGATTTCGCCGAAAGCACCGGCGCGCACGGCCACCACCGGCGTGGCGCTGGCCATCGCTTCGAGAATGACCAGGCCGAAGGTTTCCTGATCACCGGCGTGCACCAGCAGGTCGGCGCTGGCCATCAGCCGGGCGACTTCCGGAGCCGGGCAGAAGTGATCGATCACACTGACGTTCTGCGGCACGTTGGCCGGCATGTTCGAACCCACCAGCAGCAAGTGGTAGGGGTGGCCCAGGTGCTGCATGCACTCGAGCAGCACCGGCAGGTTCTTTTCCCGCGAGCCACGGCCGGCGTAGATCAGCAGGCGACTGGTGTCGGCAATGCCCAGTTCGGCACGCAGCTGCGGGTCGCGCTGGCTGGGGTGGAAGGTGGCAAGGTCGACGCCCAGGCGCTGCACGTGCACATCGCGCACCCCCAGGCGGCGCAACTTGTCGGCCATGACCTGGCTGGGGGCCAGGACCCGGTCGAAATTGCCGTACAGCTTGCTGACATAGGCCTCTACATTGGGGGTGAACCAGTTGCCCATGCGGTTGCTGACCAGTAGCGGCAGGTCGGAATGGTAGAAGCCGATCACCGGCACATCGAGCTTGCGCCGCGCTTCCAGCGCAGCCCAGGCAGTCAGGTAGGGGTCGCCGACTTCGATCAGGTCGGGCTTGAGCCTGCGCAGCACATTGCACCAGGGGGCCAGGCGTACCGGGAAGCGGTAGCCATTGCCGAACGGCAGCGGCGGTGCGGGCACCTGGTAGATGCCATCGGCGTGCTGGGCGCTGGCACCGGGTATCAGCAAGCTGTGGCGGACGCCCTGGATGGCGTCGAGGCGGTGGTGTTTGGCATCAAGATAGGTACGTACGCCGCCGCTGGCGGGGGCGTAGAACATGGTGATGTCGGCGATGTGCACGATCAGCATCCCTCCGGGATCGTCTTCGGGTCTGTCATCCGGCGCTAACGGGCCGGCGATGACGCGCCTAAAGGTTGACCTATCAGAAGGATAGTTTGTTCGATCGGGGTTGGGCGGGGC
>NZ_NEIO01000046.1:0-2935 GCF_002113575.1 Pseudomonas sp. B8(2017)
CGGTGAGACGATCACCATCGCCGCCGGTTCGAAAGAAGCGTCGATCACCATCGATGCCCCAAGCGACGACGTCTACGTCGATGCCGAAAACCTGAGCGTAACCGTCACCGGCACCACCGGTGGCGACTTCGAGAAACTCGACGTCAGCAGCACTGCGGCTGTGACCAAGGTCACCGACACCATCGACACCACCACCGTGACCCTGACCGCCACGCAAAGTGTGGTCGAGGGCGGCGTGGTGACTTACACCGCGTCGGTCAACCACAAGGTCACCGGTTCTGATCTGGTAGTGAAACTGGCCAACGGCCAGACCATCACCATCCCGGTGGGTGAGTCGTCTGCTTCGGTACCGTTCACTGCACCGAACAACGTGCACAACACCAACCTGGATCTGACCAACAAGATCACCGACATCTCGGGCGGCAATTACGAGAAGACCGTGGCGGTTGGCGAGCCAGTGACGACTGTCACCGATAATCCGGCGACTCCGGACGTCACCACGCTCACCCTGACCGCTACAGATACCGTGGCCGAAGGCGGCAAGATCACCTACACCGCCACCTTGACCAACAAGGCCGGTACCGACCTGGTGATCAAGCTGAGCAACGGCGAGACAATCACCATCGCCGCGGGCTCGAAGGAAGCCTCGATCACCATTGATGCCCCAAGCGACGACGTGTACGTCGATGCCGAAGACCTCAGCGTGACCGTTACCGGCACCACCGGTGGCGACTTCGAGAAACTCGACGTCAGCAGTACTGCGGCCGTGACCAAGGTCACCGACACCATCGACACCACCACCGTCACCCTGACGGCGACTTCGACTGTCGCTGAAGGCGGCGTGGTGACCTACACCGCATCGGTCAACCACAAAGTCACCGGTTCCGATCTGGTGGTGAAGTTGGCCAACGGCCAGACCATCACCATTCCAGTGGGCGAGTCGTCGGCATCGGTGCCGTTCACTGCACCAGACAACGTCCACAGCACCAACCCGGATCTCACCAACAAGATCACCGATATCTCGGGCGGCAACTACGAGAAGACCGTGGCCACCGGCGAGCCGGTGACAACCGTGACCGATGGTCCAGGTACCAAGGACGTTACTCACCTGACCCTGAGCGCGACGCCGACAGTTGCCGAGGGTGGCAAGATCACCTACACCGCTACCTTGACCAACAAGGCCGGTACCGATCTGGTCATCAAACTGAGCAATGGCGAGACCATCACCATTGCGGCTGGCTCGAAGGAAGCTTCGATCACCATCGATGCGCCAAGCGATGACGTGTATGTCGATGCTGAAGTCCTTCAGGTAAAAATGACCGAAACTTCGGGTGGTGACTTCGAGAAGCTGAATGTAAACAGCGGCGCAGCGGTGACCAAGGTCACTGACACCATTGACACGACTACCGTGACGCTGACGGCGGCTTCGACCGTCGCTGAAGGTGGTGTGGTCACTTACACCGCGTCGGTCAACCACAAGGTCACCGGATCGGACCTGGTGGTGAAGTTGGCCAACGGCCAGACCATCACCATCCCGGTGGGCGAGTCGTCGGCTTCGGTACCGTTCACTGCACCGAACAACGTCCACAACACCAACCTGGACCTGACCAACAAGATCACCAATATCTCGGGCGGCAACTACGAGAAGACCGTGGCGGTTGGCGAGCCAGTGACGACTGTCATCGATAATCCGGCGACTCCGGACATCACCACGCTTACCCTGACCGCGACGGACACCGTGGCTGAAGGCGGCAAGATCACCTACACCGCCACCCTGACCAACAAGGCCGGTACCGACCTGGTGATCAAGCTGAGCAACGGTGAGACGATCACCATCGCCGCCGGTTCGAAAGAAGCGTCGATCACCATCGATGCCCCAAGCGACGACGTCTACGTCGATGCCGAAAACCTGAGCGTGACCGTTACCGGCACCACCGGTGGTGACTTCGAGAAGCTGGACGTCAGCAGCACTGCGGCTGTGACCAAGGTCACTGACACCATCGACACCACTACCGTCACCCTGACCGCCACGCAAAGCGTGGTCGAGGGCGGCGTAGTGACCTACACCGCGTCGGTTAACCACAAGGTCACCGGTTCCGATCTGGTAGTGAAACTGGCCAACGGCCAGACCATTACCATTCCGGTGGGCGAGTCGTCGGCTTCGGTACCGTTCACCGCGCCGAACAACGTCCATAACACCAACCTGGACCTGACCAACAAGATCACCGACATCTCGGGCGGCAATTACGAGAAGACCGTGGCCGTTGGTGAACCGGTGACCACCGTCACCGATAATCCTGCGACTCCGGACATCACCACGCTCACCCTGTCTGCGACGGATACCGTGGCCGAAGGCGGCAAGATCACCTATACCGCCACCCTGACCAACAAGGCCGGCACTGACCTGGTGATCAAGCTGAGCAACGGTGAAAGCATCACCATCGCTGCGGGCTCGAAAGAAGCCTCGATCACCATCGATGCGCCGAGCGACGATGTGTATGTCGATGCCGAAGACCTGAGCGTGACCGTCACCGGAACCACCGGTGGCGACTTCGAGAAACTCGACGTCAGCAGCACCGCGGCTGTGACCAAGGTCACTGACACCATCGACACCACTACCGTCACCCTGACCGCCACGCAAAGCGTGGTCGAGGGCGGCGTAGTGACCTACACCGCGTCGGTTAACCACAAGGTCACCGGTTCCGATCTGGTAGTGAAACTGGCCAACGGCCAGACCATTACCATTCCGGTGGGCGAGTCGTCGGCTTCGGTACCGTTCACCGCGCCGAACAACGTCCATAACACCAACCTGGACCTGACCAACAAGATCACCGACATCTCGGGCGGCAATTACGAGAAGACCGTGGCCGTTGGTGAACCGGTGACCACCGTCACCGATAATCCTGCGACTCCGGACATCACCACGCTCACCCTG
>NZ_NEIO01000047.1:0-2743 GCF_002113575.1 Pseudomonas sp. B8(2017)
CGTCACCCTGAGCAACGGCCAGACCCTGAGCTTTGCCGAGGGTGCGCTTACTGCGACCACCAATCCGTTCGTGGCCCAGAGCGATGATGTGTTCAAGGATGGTGAAACCCAGACCGTCAGCGTGATTGATGCCGGTAGCCACAACTTTGAAAACCTGAACACCAGCGCCACCACGACGATCACCGTGAGCGACACCGTCGACACCGTGAAGGCCGAGTTGAGCATTTCGCCGAACCCGGCCGTGGAAGGGCAGGCGGTGACCTACACCATTACCCTGACCGGCCCGGCCGGTGCCGATTTGACCCAGCATGGCGGCCTAGATATCGCGCTGAGCAACGGTAAGGTGGTTCACATCGCCGCCGGGCAGATCAGTGGCTCGCAGTCGGGTGTTCTGGCGGACAACGTCTATGTCGGCAGCAGTGCTCCGAGCATCGCCATCTCTGGGATAACCGAACAAGGCACCGGCAAACAGGTCTTTGAAAACCTGGTCAAAGGCGACCCGGTGACCCTGCAGATCACCGACGAGCCGGGCACCCCAGGCAACCCTGGCACCCCAGGCACGCCGAATGGCGGCGATGAAGTGACGCTGACCCTGACGGGCAATACCGTGCAGGAAGGCAACACCACGACCATCACCGCTACCTTGAGCCACCCGGCAGGCCAGGCGTTCACTGTCACCCTGAGCAACGGCCAGACCATGACCTTTGCCGAGGGCGCGCTTACCGCGACTACCAATCCGTTCGTGGCACAGAGCGATGACGTGTACCGTGACGGTGAAACCCAGACCATCAGCGTGACGAATGCGGGCAACCACAATTTCGAAAACCTGAACACCAGCGCGACCACGACCGTTACGGTGAGCGATACCGTCGACACCGTGAAGGCCGAGCTGAGCATCTCGCCGAACCCGGCAGTGGAAGGCCAGGCGGTGACTTACACCATTACCCTGACCGGTCCTGCCGGTGCCGACCTGACCCAGCATGGCGGTCTTGATATCGCGCTGAGCAATGGCAAGGTCGTTCACATTCCGGCCGGGGAAATTACTGGCTCGCAAACCGCCAACCTGGCGGACAACGTCTATGTCGGCAGCAGTGCTCCAAGCATCGCCATCAACGGAATCACCGAGCAAGGCATCGGCAAACAGGTCTTTGAGAACCTGGTCAAAGGCGACCCGGTCACTCTGCAGATCACCGACGAACCGGGTACTCCAGGCAACCCTGGCACCCCAGGCACGCCGAATGGCGGCGATGAAGTGACGCTGACCCTCACCGGCAATGCCGTGCAGGAAGGCAATACCACGACCATCACCGGCACCCTGAGTCATCCCGCAGGCCAGACCTTCACCGTTACTCTGAGCAACGGCCAGACCCTGACCTTTGCCAAGGACGCCACCACCGCGACCACCGCACCGTTCGTGGCACAGAGCGATGACGTGTACCGTGACGGTGAAACCCAGACCATCAGCGTGACAAATGCGGGCAACCACAACTTCGAAAACCTGAACACCAGCGCGACCACGACCGTCATCGTGAGCGACACCGTCGACACCGTGAAGGCCGAGCTGAGTATCTCACCGAACCCGGCGGTGGAAGGCCAGGCGGTGACCTACACCATCACCCTGACCGGTCCTGCCGGTGCCGACCTGAGTCAGCACGGTGGCCTGTCCATCGCACTGAGCAACGGCGAGGTAATCAACATCCCAGCAGGCCAGATCAGTGGCTCGCAGTCGGGCGTCCTGGCGGACAACGTCTATGTCGGCAGCAGTGCTCCAAGTATCGCCATCAACGGAATCACCGAGCAAGGCACCGGCAAACAGGTCTTTGAAAACCTGGTCAAAGGCGACCCGGTAACCCTGCAAATCACCGACGAGCCGGGCACCCCAGGTAACCCTGGCACCCCGGGTACGCCGAATGGCGGCGATGAAGTGACGCTGACCCTCACCGGTAATACCGTGCAGGAAGGTCACACCACGACCATCACCGGCACCCTGAGCCATCCGGCAGGCCAGGCCTTCACCGTCACCCTGAGCAACGGCCAGACCCTGACCTTTGCCGAGGGCGCGCTTACCGCGACTACCAATCCGTTCGTGGCCCAGAGCGATGACGTATTCCGTGATGGCGAAACCCAGACCATCAGCGTGACGAATGCAGGTACCCACAACTTCGAAAACCTGAACACCAGCGCGACCACGACCGTCACGGTGAGCGACACCGTCGACACCGTGAAGGCCGAGCTGAGCATCTCGCCGAACCCGGCAGTGGAAGGCCAGGCGGTGACTTACACCATTACCCTGACCGATCCTGCCGGTGCCGACCTGAGTCAGCACGGTGGCCTGTCCATCGCACTGAGCAACGGCGAGGTGATCAACATCCCTGCGGGCCAGATCAGCGCTTCGCAAACCGCTAACCTGGCGGACGACGTCTATGTCGGCAGCAGTGCTCCGAGCATCGCCATCAACGGGATCACCGAGCAAGGCACGGGTAAACAGGTCTTTGAAAACCTGGTCAAAGGCGACCCGGTCACCCTGCAGATCACTGACGAGCCGGGTACCCCAGGTAACCCTGGCACTCCAGGCACGCCGAATGGCGGCGATGAAGTGACGCTGACCCTCACCTGCAACGCCGTGCAGGAAGGCAACACCACGACCATCACCGGCACCCTGAGCCACCCGGCAGGCCAAGCCTTCACCGTCACCCTGAGCAACGGCCAGACCCTGAGCTTTGCCGAGGGTGCGCTTACTGCG
>NZ_NEIO01000005.1:0-331240 GCF_002113575.1 Pseudomonas sp. B8(2017)
AAGCGCAGCGATTCATTCATCGCTTTTCTAGGCATGGATCTGAAAGTTGCCGAATCAGGCCAGAAATCCGGACGCCGATGCTTAACCAAGCGAGGCTGCTCAGAAGTGCGCCGGCTACTGCACAATGCAGCCATGGCGGCTAGCAAGACAGCTGCGTGGAAAGAGGTGTATGAACATTATCGGAATACAGGTAAGGCAACCACTCAGGCCCTTGTCATCCTGTCCCGAAAGCTGGCCAGAATTGCATTCGCCTTGATGAAGACTCAAGGCGAATACATGAGCAAAGGGGGCAAAAAGCATTGCCCACAACCATAGAATCTCCCACAGGGGATTGCGCCAACTTTAAGAAATTGAGCAAGACAGTTGCTCCCACAGGGTATGCGGACCGCTTGCGAATTCGGCTCTCTACGCGACAGCGCAGCCCAAAGGGCTTTCCGCTATCCAGCTGTCATCTGACTGCAACGAATATTCAGCAACCTTTCTGCCATCTCCCCGTGCCTCATTGCGAGTTCGAATGGGCCATCCCGCGCTGCATCTGCCACAGGACCACGACCTGTTCGGCCTGCTCTACGCCTTCGCCTTCCGCCCTGGCCAGCCGGGGCGCGAAATCGATTCGGCGCAGTTGTTGCGCACGCTCGGCCAGCCGCTGGAACCTGGCGAGTTTCTGTGGGTGCACCTGAACCTGGCCCACGCTGCCTGTGAGCGCTGGTTGCGCACCCACCTGCAGTTGCCCGAAGCCTTCTTCGAAACCCTGCGCGAAGGTTCGCGCTCGACCCGTATCGAACACGCCGACTCGGCGCTGCTGGCAGTGGTCAACGATGTGGTGTTCAACTTCGGCCTGGTGTCCTCGGACATCTCCACGCTGTGGGCCTGCGCCAGCAGCCAGTTGCTGGTGAGCGCGCGGTTGCAGCCGTTGCATTCGGTGGACAAGCTGCGCTCCTCGGTCAAGCGTGGCGAGCGCTTTCATTCATCCATCGAGTTGCTGGTCCATCTGTTGCGCGACCAGGGCGATGTGCTGACCCAGATCGTGCGTGAAACCACCACCAGCGTCGACCGCATCGAAGACCAGTTGCTGTCCCAGCGCCTGAGCGACAACCGCGCCGAACTGGGCAGCATGCGCCGGGTGCTGGTGCGCCTGCAGCGCCTGCTGGCGCTGGAGCCAGGGGCGTTGCTGCGCCTGCTCAACCGGCCGCCCGACTGGCTGCAGGAACAAGACATACGCCAGCTGCGCGCGGCCACAGAAGAGTTCACCCTGGTGATCAGCGACCTCACCGCCCTCGGTGAGCGGATCAAGCTGCTGCAGGAAGAAATCGCCGCCAAGCTCAACGAACAGACCAACCGCACCCTGTTCACCCTGACCGTGGTGACCGTGCTGGCGCTGCCCATCAACATCATCGCCGGCTTCTTCGGCATGAACGTCGGGGGTGTGCCGCTGGCGGAAAACCCCCATGGTTTCTGGGTGCTGGTGGCGCTGGTGGCGACCTTCACCGTGCTGGTGGGGCGCTGGGCGTTTCGCAAGCGGCGTGAGTACTGAAGCGACAATCGTCGGTCAGTTCGCCTCCCGCACTGCACTCAGGAACGCTCGGGTCCGCTCCTGTTGCGGGTTTTCGTAGATCTGCGCCGGCGTCCCCTGTTCGTGGATCTGCCCCTTGTAGAAGAAGCACACCCGATCCGCGAACTCCCTGGCAAAGCCCATCTGATGCGTCACCATCAGCATGGTCAGGTTGTGCTCGCTGCCCAACCGGCGGATCACGTTCAGCACCTCGCCACACAGTTCCGGGTCCAGCGCCGAGGTCACTTCGTCGAACAGCATCACCTTGGGCCGCATCGCCAGCGCCCGGGCAATCGCCACGCGCTGTTGCTGGCCACCGGACAACTGCGACGGGTAATGCTCGAACTTGTTGCCCAGGCCAACCATCTCCAGCAGCTCGGCAGCCCGTTCGCGCGCCTCGGCCGGCTTCACGCCCAACACCTGAACCGGGGCCTCGATCACGTTCTGCAAGGCACTCATGTGCGGGAACAGGTTGAAACTCTGGAAGACCATGCCGATCTTCGCCCGCACTTTGCGTACATGGCGCTCGTTGGCGATGAGCTGCGCGCCGTTGCGCCCGGGCATGTGGGTGAGCGATTCGCCATCGACTTCGATCATGCCCTGGTCGATGCCCTCAAGCGTCATCAGTACCCGCAGCAACGTCGACTTGCCCGAGCCGCTGGGGCCGATGATCGCCACCTTTTCGCCGGGGGCGACATCGAGGTTGAGGCCGTCGAGCACGGTGAAGCTGCCGTAGCGTTTGGTCACGTCCTTGAAACTGACGATCGGTTGGGCAATGGCCGGTGTGGGCATGTGGGTGTCCAGCGGCTGGGTGGCGGTGGCAGTGGCGAAGTGGGTCACAGGGGCGATCATCAGCGGAGCTCCAGGCGCACTTCAAGGCGCCGAACGAGGTAGGCCAGAGCGACGCTCAAGGCCAGGAAGAACAGACCGACCAGGGTGATCGGCTCGAGGTAGCGGAAGCTTTCGGAGCCGACGTTCTTGGCCTGCTGCATGATTTCCACCACGGTGATGGCCGACAGCACCGGGGTGTCCTTGAGCATGGCGATCAGGTAGTTGCCCAACGGCGGCAGGATCGGCCGAATCGCCTGGGGCAGGATGACTGCCCGGTAGGCGGTCCACGGCGCGAAGTTGAGGGCGACCACCGCTTCCCACTGGCTGCGCGCCACCGAGTCGAGGCCGCCGCGGTAAACCTCGGCCAGGTAACAGGCGTAGTGCACGCCGATACCGATGATGCCGGCCTGCATGGCCGTCATGTTGACCCCGTAGTTGGGCAGCACGTAGTAGAGGAAATACACCTGGATCAGCAGCGGCGTACTGCGGATGAACTCGATCAGCAATGCCACCGGCCACGACAGCCAGGCCTGGCGGCTGCGTCGGGCGATGGCCAGGAACAGGCCCAGCACCACTGCGATCAGGAAGCCAACCAAGGTGATGCCCAGGGTTTTCAGCGACGCCTGCAGCAAGTCGGGCAGGATTTGCGCGACGTAGTTCCAGTCCCAGAAATTCATGACAGGCTCCCCCGCAGGCGACCGCGGCTCAGGCGCCGTTCGACCCGACGCATGAGGAAGTTGATGACCTGCGCCAGGACGAAGTAGAGCAGCAGGGTGAGGCTGAAGATTTCCAGGGTCTGGAAGGTCGCCTGGTCCAGCTGACGGGCGCGGAAGCTAAGGTCCGACAGGGTGATCAGCGACACCAGCGAGGTGTTCTTCAGCAGTTCGATCAGCAGGTTGGTGCCAGGTGCGATGGCCGCCAGCAATGCCTGCGGCAGGATGATCCGCCGGAAGCGGATGGTGGCGGGCATGTTCAGCGCGGTGCAGGCTTCGTACTGCCCCTTGGCCACCGAGCTGATCGCCCCGCGCATCACTTCGGCACCGTAGGCACCGATATGCAGCCCGAGGCCGACGATGGCCACGGTGTAGGCGCTGAGTTCGAGGTTGAACGGTGGCAGCGGCAATACGAAGAACAGCCAGAACAACTGCACCAGCAACGAGGTGCCGCGGAACAGCTCGATGTAGGCCACGCACAGCCAGCTCAATGGCCGCCATGACGAACGCCGGCCGAGGGCGGCGAGGATCGCGGCGACGATGGCCAGCAGCGAGCCGAAGAAGGTGACCTGGATTGTGATCCAGGCGCCTTGCAGTAACAACGGTATCAATTCACCCATGGTTCGACCTGAATAATCGGATTACACAGGGAATGGCACGGCAAGCGCCATGCCACCTCGATTCACTGCTGGGCACAGAGCTCGGCGGCGGTCTTGTCAGTCACGTTGCTGCGGTCGAAGCCGAACGGCGCGACGGTCTTCAGATGCTCCTCGCTGCCCAGCCACTTCTTCATCTCGGCGTTGACCGCGTCGCGCAGGGCTTTGTCCTCGGGGCGGAAGGCCAGGGCACCGTAGCCGGTGTGGGCCGGGTCATCGGTGAAGTCGCTGATTGCCTCGACCTTGTCGCCACCCTTTTTCGCCAGGCCCTTCATGGTCAGCTGGGTGCCCACGGCAGCATCGGCGCGGCCGGCGCGCACGGCCTGCAACTGGGCGGTGGTGTCCGGCACCTGAAGGATCTGCGCATCCGTGATGCCTGAGTCGCGGGCATAGGCTAGGTTGACCGTGCCGGCCATGATCGCCAGCTTCACGTCCGGGTTCCTGGCGATGTCGGCGTAGCTGTGCAGGTTCTTCGGATTGCCCTGTGCCACCAGCAGGGTGTCGGGCAGGGCGTACTGCGGGTCGGTGAAGATCACCTGCTTGCAGCGTGCCGGGGTGATGTACATGCCGGCGGCAATCACATCGAAGCGCCCGGCGCGCAAGCCCGGGATCAACGAACCCCACTCGGTGAGCACGCCATCGACCTGTTTGATGCCCATCTTCTCGAAGATGATCTTGGCGATTTCCGGAGACTCCCCGGTTACCCGGCCATCGGTTTCGGTGAAGGCGAACGGAGTTTCGTTGGCGTAGCCGATGCGGATGTGGCTGGTTTCCTTGATTTCGTCCGGGCTGGCGGCCTGGGCGCTGGCAAGCACACCGAAGGTGGCACAGGCTATCAGCAGGCGCTGGAAGGGGCGTGGAACGTTGAAAGGCTGGCTCATCAATGAAGCTCCTGTTTGTTATAAAAACCGTCGTCGACGGCTCTGTGTTAGGAGGCAGTGGAGCAAAACAGCGAAAGCAGGTCGGTCTTTTGTTCGAAGCTGCCGGGCAGCGGGAGTTCGACCTTGGGCCGAGCATACAAAAGCTGAAACGGCGATGGCATTGCACTAGGACAATTGCCCGAAGCACTTGTACGGGGGATGCTGTGACCCTGGCCCCGGCAAGTGAAGCGAACATCATGATGCACAGTTGGAAGGCAGCCCTGGATGCCGCCCGCATCGGCGAGTCCAAATACAAGATCCTGGTCCAGGCCGTCACCGGCGAGATCGAGCGCGGCGTATTGGTACATGACCAGCGCCTGCCACCGCAGCGGCAGGTAGCCGATGCCCTGGGCATCAGCGTGCAGACCGTGACCAATGCCTACAAGGAACTGGAGCGCCAAGGCCTGGTGCGTTGCGAGATCGGCCGTGGCAGTTTCGTCAGCCGGCGCATGAGCGACCGTGTGTCGGATGACATCATCGACCTGCCCGAGCGTACCCTGGTCGACTTCTCCATCACCCGCATCCTGCATACCCAGGTGCATGAGCGCATCTGGCGCGACACCTGCGCCGAGCTGGCCGTGGAAGAGGAGCAGCCGTGGATCCATGCCTACCGGCCCATCGCCGGTTTCGAGAGCCACCGCGAGGCGGCGGTGCGCTGGCTTGCCGGCCTGGGCATGCAGGTCGAGCGTGACGATGTGCTGGTCACCAACGGCGCCGCCCACGCCATCTTCCTGGCCCTGGCCTCGCTGGCCGGGCCGGATGATGTGGTGCTGTGCGAGGGGTTGACCGACCATGGCGTGATCGGCAATTCACAGGTGCTCGGTTTCACCCTCAAAGGCTTGGAGATGGACCGCGAGGGCATCAACCCGGAACATTTCGAGGATATCTGCAGCAACGAGCGGGTGACCGCGCTGGTGTGCACACCCAACCTCAACAACCCGACCGTCAGCCTGATGCCCGACAGCCGTCGCCAGGAGATTGCCGAAATTGCCCGGCGCTTTGGCGTGCATATCATCGAAGATGACGTTTACGGGCCGCTGCTGGGTGGCAGCCATGCCAGGCCGCTCAGTTCCTATGCGCCGGAGCTGTCGTTCTACTGCACCAGCATGACCAAGTCGGTGCTTACCGGCCTGCGCGTGGGCTACCTGGCCATGCCCAAGCGCCTGGCGCTGCGCACCGAGAGCATCTTGCGGGTCAACAGCTGGATGGCCACGCCCTTGGTGGCGGAGATTGCATCGCGCTGGATCAACGATGGGCGCGCGACGCAGCTGGTGGCGCTGCAGCGCACCTTGCTGGGCGAGCGTCAGGCCTTGTTGCGTGAGTACCTGGGGGATTATGTGCGTGGTCAGCACGCCCATGCCCTGGGGGCATGGCTGAACATTCCCGAGCGCTGGGAAGTGGACAGCCTGGTGCGTGCCTTGCGCCGCCGGCAGATTGCGGTGACGCCGCCGGAGCCGTTTCTGGTGCGCGGTACACCGCGGCCACGGGCCGTGCGCTTGTGCGTGGGCGCCGAGTGTTCCGAGGCAAAGTTGCGCCAGGCCTTTGGCGATATGCGGGAGTTGTTCGGGCAGTATCCGCAGATCCACGAACTGTAAATCTCCTGCAGCGGCCTCTTCGCGGGCATGCCCGCGAAGAGGCCGGTACAGGCAAAAACAAATTCCCCGGCAAATTGCCCTAGTACATTCATCACGACAATTTTCGCCTCATACACTCCGCCCAACATCAGCTCACTTGTTGGGTCCCGGTCATGTCAGCGCTCTCGCTTCACGATCTCTACCTCGCCCGCCAGCGTATCCACGGCCTGGTGCGCAGCACGCCGCTGGAACTTTCCCCCAGCCTGTCGCGGCACCTGGGCACGCCGGTCTACCTGAAGCTCGAAGCCCTGCAGACCACCGGCAGCTTCAAGCTGCGCGGCGCCAGCAATGCCATCGCCGCACTCAGCGCTGAACAACGCGCTTGCGGCGTGGTTACGGCCTCCACCGGCAATCACGGCCGGGCGGTGGCCCACGCTGCTGCGCAACTGGGCGTGAAGGCAACCGTGTTTCTTTCGCAACTGGTGCCAGCCAACAAGGTCCAGGCCATCCGCGACCTGGGCGCCGAAGTGTGCATCGTCGGCCACTCCCAGGACGATGCCCAACAGGCCGCGCAACAACATGCCGAGCAACAGGGTGCAACGCTTATTCCACCTTTCGATCACCCTCAGGTCATCGCCGGCCAGGGCACGCTGGGCCTGGAAATCATCGAGCAGTTGCCCGAGGTGGAGCAGGTGCTGATTCCGCTCTCCGGTGGTGGCCTGTTCGCGGGTGTGGCGTTGGCCATGAAAAGCATCAAGCCGGCGATCACCACCCATGGCATCAGCATGCAGCGCGGCGCGGCGATGTACGCCAGCCTGCAGGCCGGCAGGCCAGTCGAGGTAGAGGAGCTGCCGACACTCGCCGACTCGCTTGGTGGCGGCATCGGCCTGGGCAACCAGCACACCCTGAGCATGACCCAGCGTCTGCTCGACCAACTCCACCTGCTGCCGGAAGCGTCGATCGCCAATGGCATGCGCCACGCCTACCAGCACGAGCGGTTGGTACTCGAAGGTGCCGGCGCAGTCGGCATCGCCGCGCTGCTCGACGGCCTGGTGACGGCCCGCGGCCCTGTCGTGGTGGTGGTCAGCGGGCGCAACGTCGACAGCGCACAGCATCAGCGCGTCCTCAACGGCGGCGACGCCTGAAATTCACGTTTCCTTCACTGGAGGTATTCGAATGCCGGCCATCACCTTGCTCAGCGAAGCCGACCTGCGTAGCTGCATCACCCTCGACCGCAACGCGATCGATGCCATCGAGCAGGCCTTTGCCCTGCTTGCCACGGCCAAGGTGGCGATGCCGCCGATCCTGCGTCTGGATGTGCCCGAGCACAACGGCGAGGTGGACGTGAAAACCGCCTACCTGCCTGGGCTGGAGCGTTTCGCGATCAAGGTCAGCCCGGGCTTTTTCGACAACCCCAAGCTTGGCCTGCCCAGCCTCAACGGCATGATGATGCTGCTGTCGGCCCGCACTGGCCTGCTCGATGCCTTGCTCCTCGACAATGGCTACCTCACCGCCGTGCGCACCGCTGCAGCCGGTGCGGTAGCTGCACGCTGGCTGTCGCGGCAGGACAGCCGCAGCGTGGCCTTGATCGGCAGTGGCGAACAGGCACGCCTGCAGCTGCAGGCACTGCGCCTGGTGCGGCCGATCGAGCAGGTCAAGGTGTGGGGGCGCGATGCGCAGAGAACCGCAGCGTTATGTGACGACCTGGGGCGTGATGGGCAACTGCAGGTACAGGCCTGCGACAGTGTCGACCAGGCCATGCAGGCGGTCGATATCGCCATCACTTGCACCCCCAGCCGCGAGCCGCTGATCCAGCCGCATCACCTGCAACCGGGGCTGCACATCACTGCCATGGGCTCGGATGCCGAGCACAAGAACGAGATCGCGCCCACGGCCCTGGCCCGGCTTGATCGTTATGTCGCCGACCGCCTGAGCCAGACCCGCGTGCTGGGTGAACTGCACCACGCATTGCGCGCTGGCGCGGTCAGCGAGCAGGCCGTTCATTCCGAGCTGGGCCAGATCATCGCCGGCCTGCACCCGGGCCGTGTACAGGCCGAAGAGGTCACCCTGTGCGACCTGACCGGCACCGGGGCCCAGGACACCGCCATCGCCAACCTTGCCTTCGAACGCGCAATCGCCGCCCACAAAGGCCTGGCGTTTCACAGCTGACAGTTTTCACAACCCACTCACAAGAAGGGCATCCGTATGTCACAGACAGTGGTCAACCTGCCGTTCAGCCGGCAGGAGTACGCCCAGCGCCTGGCCAAGACCCGCGCTGCCATGCAGGCACAGGGCCTGGAGCTTTTGCTGGTTACCGATCCATCGAACATGGCCTGGCTCACCGGCTATGACGGCTGGTCGTTCTACGTGCACCAGTGCGTGCTGCTGGCGCTCGATGGCGAGCCGATCTGGTTTGGCCGCGGCCAGGACGCCAATGGCGCAAGGCGCACGGTGTTCATGCAGCACGACAACATCGTCGGCTACCCGGACATCTATGTGCAGTCACGCGAGCGCCACCCGATGGACTACCTGTGCCAGGAGGTGATTCTGGCCAAGGGCTGGGGCGGCCTGAGCATTGGCGTGGAGATGGACAACTACTACTTCAGCGCGGCGGCCTACCAGGCGCTGTGCAAGCACCTGCCACAGGCGCGTTTCAGCGATGCCGCCGGGCTGGTCAACTGGCAGCGGGCGGTCAAGTCGCCGCAGGAAATCGAATACATGCGTATCGCCGCGCGCATCGTCGAACAGATGCACGGGTGCATCCTCGAACGCATCGAGCCGGGCATGCGCAAGAACGAGCTGGTGGCCGAGATCTACCGCAGCGGCATCCTCGGTGTCGATGGCCATGGCGGCGACTACCCGGCCATCGTGCCGTTGCTGCCGACTGGCGCTGATGCCAGCGCGCCGCACCTTACCTGGGACGATTCACCGTTCACCCGCGGCGCCGGCACGTTCTTCGAGATTGCCGGCTGCTACAAGCGCTACCACTGCCCGCTGTCGCGCACCGTGTACCTGGGCAAGCCGCCGCAACACTTTCTCGATGGCGAAAAGGCGGTGGTCGAAGGTATCGCGGCCGGCCTCGATGCCGCGCGGCCAGGCAACACCACCGGTGACATCGCCAGGGCGTTCTTCCGCGTGCTGGAGAAGTTCGGCATACACAAGGACAGCCGCTGTGGTTACCCGATCGGTATCAGCTACCCGCCAGATTGGGGCGAGCGCACCATGAGCCTGCGCCCGAGCGACACCAGCGTGCTGCAACCGGGCATGACCTTCCACTTCATGCCGGGGCTGTGGATGGATGACTGGGGCCTGGAGATCACCGAAAGCATCCTCATCACCGAGACCGGGGTCGAGACCCTGTGCAACGTGCCGCGCCAGCTGTTCGTGAAGGACTGACCCATGAATGCAATCGCACAGGCCGCCGCCACGGTGGCCAACCCCATCACCTGTACCTTGGATTTCGAGCAGGACGGCGTGCAGCACGGCTTCCTCAAGCTGCCGTACTCGCGTGACGACTCGGCCTGGGGGGCGGTGATGATTCCGCTGACGGTGGTCAGGAACGGCAATGGCCCGACAGCCTTGCTCACGGGTGGCAATCACGGTGACGAATACGAAGGTCCGGTGGCGCTGAGCAAGCTGGCCCAGCAGCTGCAGGCCGGGCAGGTAAACGGGCGGGTGATCATCGTGCCGTTCATGAACACACCGGCGTTCCAGGCGGGCACCCGCACCTCGCCGATCGACCGGGGCAACCTCAACCGCAGCTTCCCTGGCCGGCCTGATGGCAGCGTGACGGAAAAGATCGCCGACTATTTCCGCCGCACCTTGCTGCCGTTGGCCGATATCGTCCTGGACATCCACTCCGGTGGTCGCACCCTCGACTTCCTGCCGTTTGCTGCATGCCATGTGCTGCCCGACAAGGCCCAGCAGGCCCGTTGTGAAGCCGGCATGCAGGCCTTCGCCGCGCCCTACAGCATGCGCATGCTCGAGCTGGATGCGCAGGCGATGTACGACACCGCGGCAGAAGAGCAGGGCAAGGTGTTCATCACCACCGAACTGGGCGGTGGTGGCACCTCCACGGCGAAAAGCGTGGCCCTGGCGGAGCGCGGCGTGCGCAATGTGCTGATTCACACCGGCATCCTCGCCGGCGAAGTGGAGCAGGGCGAGACAACCCTGCTGGACATGCCCGATGGCGATTGCTTCATCGCCAGCGAGCACGACGGCTTGCTGGAGATGTGCCGCGACCTGGGCGAAACGGTCAGCCAGGGCGAAGTGATCGCCCGTATCCATGACATCCGCCGCACCGGCAGCGCCCCGGTCGAGTACCGCGCCCGACGCAATGGCTTGCTCGTAGCCCGGCACTTTCCCGGCCTGGTGCAGTGCGGCGACACCCTGGCGGTGATCGCCGACGTACTGGCCTGAACCTGGCGCCACGACAACGAGGTATGGAGAACAGTCATGTCACACCACTACCCATTCAACAGCCTGTGCCACGTCGATGGCCAATGGCTGCACAGCCACAGTGGCAACAGCGTCGCCGTGCATGACCCGGCCAACCGCCAGGTCATCGGCCATGTGCCGCTGCTCGACCATGAGCAGATCGTCGCCGCGGTGGATGCCGCCCAGCGGGCTTTCCCGGCCTGGCGCCAGCAGAGCCTGGACAGCCGCGCTGCGCTGTTGCGGCGCTGGGCCGAATTGATGCTCGAGCACCAGGAGGCTCTGGCGCGCATTCTCAGCGAGGAGCAGGGCAAGCCGCTGGCCGAAGCACGCGGTGAAATTGCCTATGCGGCAAGCTTCATTCCCTGGTTTGCCGAGGAGGCCCGGCGCCTCAACGGGCAGACCATCCCCAGCCATATTCCGGGTGCCCAGCTGAGTACGCTGAAGGAGCCCGTCGGGGTCTGCGCGCTGCTCACCCCGTGGAACTTTCCCAGCGCCATGATCACTCGCAAGGCGGCTGCGGCGTTGGCGGCCGGCTGCACGGTGGTGGTCAAACCGGCCCATGAAACACCGTTTTCGGCGCTGGCCCTGGCCCAGCTGGCAGAGGACGCCGGCTTCCCGCCGGGGGTGTTCAACGTGGTGATCGGCGAGCCGCAGATGGCCATGGAAACCCTGGTGCGTGACAGCCGCGTGCGGGCGGTCAGCTTCACCGGCTCGACCCGGGTCGGCAAGCTGGTGCTGCAAGCCGCGGCTCAGGATGTGAAGAAAGTGGCGCTGGAGCTGGGCGGCAATGCGCCGTTCATCGTCTGCGCCGATGCCGACCTGGAGCTGGCCGTGCGGGTGGCCGTGGCCGCCAAGTTCCAGACGTCTGGCCAGGACTGCTGCGCGGCCAACCGGATCATGGTGCAGCGGCCGTTGTACGAAGCATTCCTGGCGCGCTTCGCCGAAGCGGTGCGGGCGCTGAAGGTTGGCCCGGCGATGGTCGATGGCGAGGAGACGGCCGCAGAGGTCGGCCCGTTGATGCACCAGGCCGCGTTCGATGCCACCCAGGCCCGGGTCGAGGACGCCCTGCAGCGTGGCGCCCGGCGCCTGGTCGGTGGCGAGGGCCATGCGCTGGGTGGCTGGTTCTTCCAGCCGACGGTGCTTGCCGATGTCACGCCGGCGATGCGCATCTACCAGGAAGAAAACTTCGCGCCGATTGCCGGGGTCATGCCGTTCGACACGCTGGAGCAGGCCATCACCATGGCCAATGACACCGAGTACGGCCTGGCTGCCTACATCGTCGGCAACCGCCTCGATGTCGTGCACCCGCTGGTGCGCCGGCTCGACCACGCGATGGTGGCGATCAACGGCGTCAAGTTCACCGGCCACCCCATCCCGTTCGGCGGCATGAAGGCCTCGGGCCTGGGCCGCGAAGGCGGCAGCGAGGGCTTCGAACCCTTCGTCGAAACCAAATACGTTTGCTTGCACCACCACGGTCAGTTCTAAGGAGTGTTTGCCATGAGCCAAGATTTCAGCCAGCTGTTCGAACAGGACCGCGCCCACTTCATGCACCCCTCGACCCACGCCCATGACCACGCCAGCGGCGCGCTCAAGGGCCGGATCATCACCGGTGCCGAGGGCATCCGTCTGCGTGACCATGAAGGCCGCGAACTGATCGACGCCTTCGCCGGCCTGTACTGCGTGAACATCGGTTACGGGCGTACCGAGGTCGCTGACGCCATCCATCGCCAGGCCAAGGAGCTGGCGTATTACCACACCTACGTCGGCCACTCGACCGAAGCGATCATCGAGCTTTCCAGCCGCATCATCGACTGGGCGCCGGCCGGGATGAAAAAGGTCTATTACGGCCTGTCGGGGTCCGATGCCAACGAGACCCAGGTCAAGCTGGTGCGCTACTACAACAACATCCTCGGTCGCCCACTCAAGAAGAAGATCATCTCTCGCGACCGCGGCTATCACGGCTCGGGCATCATGACCGGCAGCCTTACCGGCCTGCCCAGCTTCCACCAGCATTTCGACCTGCCGGTGGAAGGCGTCAAGCATACGGTCTGCCCGCACTGGTACCGCAAGGCACCGGCCGGCATGGATGAGCAGGCCTTCGTGCGCTATTGCGCCGACGAGCTGGAGCAACTGATTCTGGCCGAAGGGCCCGACACCGTTGCCGCGTTCATTGGCGAGCCGCTGATGGGCACCGGTGGCATCATCGTGCCGCCGAAGGGCTACTGGAAGGCGATCCAGGCTGTGCTCGATCGCTACGACGTGCTGTTGATCGCCGACGAAGTGGTGTGCGCCTTCGGCCGCCTGGGCTCGAAGATGGGCAGCCAGCGCTACGACATCCGCCCGGACCTGATCACCACGGCCAAGGGCCTGACCAGCGCCTATGCGCCTCTGTCGGCAGTGATCGTTGGTGAGAAGGTGTGGAACGTGATCGAAGAAGGCTCGCAGAAGGCCGGCCCGATGGGCCACGGCTGGACCTACTCCGGGCACCCGATCTGCGCGGCGGCGGCGCTGGCCAACCTGGATATTCTCGAGCGCGAGAACCTGACCGAGAATGCCGAAGTGGTGGGGGCATACCTGAACCGGCGCATGCGCGAAACCTTCGAAGGCCACCCGCTGGTAGGTGAAGTACGGGGTGACGGCATGCTTTGCGCGGTCGAATTCATGGCCGATCGCGAGGCGCGCACGGCGTTCGACCCGGCGTTGAAAGTCGGGCCACAGGTGTCGGCAGCGTGCCTTGAGCGCGGGATGATCGCCCGGGCCATGCCGCATGGTGACATTCTCGGTTTTGCACCGCCGTTGGTGCTGAACCAGGAGGATGCCGAAAAGATCGTCGCCATCACCAAGGCGGCGGTCGATGAGGTGGCTGGCAAGGTGCTCGGCTGAGCATTGCAGGGGCCGCCATGCGGCCCCATCGCCGGCCTCGGCAGGCGAACCGACTGACGGTCCCCCCCACCCCGCATCCTTGCCTACGCTGATATTCCAACCCGCTGAAGCAAGGAGAACCGTCATGGCCTTCCAATACAAGCGTCTGGACAAGAACAACGCCGCCGTGCTGCTGGTCGACCACCAGACCGGCCTGCTCTCGCTGGTAAGGGACATCGACCCCGACCGCTTCAAGAACAACGTCCTGGCCCTGTCGGACCTGGCCAAGTACTTCAAGCTGCCGACCATTCTCACCACCAGTTTCGAGACCGGCCCCAACGGCCCGCTGGTGCCCGAACTGAAAGAGCAGTTCCCCGACGCCCCGTACATCGCCCGGCCTGGCAACATCAACGCCTGGGACAACGAAGACTTCGTCAAGGCCGTCAAGGCCACCGGCAAGAAGCAGTTGCTGATCGCCGGCGTGGTGACCGAAGTGTGCGTGGCCTTCCCGGCACTGTCGGCGCTGGAGGAGGGCTTCGAGGTATTCGTCGTCACCGATGCCTCCGGCACCTTCAACGAACTGACCCGTGACTCGGCCTGGCGGCGCATGGAGGCCGCCGGGGCGCAACTGATGACCTGGTTCGGCGTGGCCTGCGAACTGCACCGTGACTGGCGCAACGACATCGAAGGGCTGGGGACCCTGTTCTCCAACCATATTCCGGACTACCGCAACCTGATGACCAGCTACAACAAACTGGCCAAGTAATCCGGCCTCGAAGGCACCCCCGTACCCTGTGGGAGCGGGTTCACCCGCGAATGCGTCGGTAGCTTCAATGACGCATTCGCGGGCAAATCCGCTCCCACACCCTCCCCGGAACACTCACCAGCACCTGCAGAATCAATGAGATAGAAGCAAGCCTGCGAAATCCACAAGCGAAGCGGCAAACTGCCATGGATCGACCATACTGACTCTTCATTCGCCCTCAGGAGAGTGCCATGTCGAAGTCGTCCAGGAAAAAAGACCTCAAGGACCAGCCGGAGAAACTGGGCGGCAAGGCGTACGAGAAGGCACTCAAGCAGCTGCATGTGGAACTGGTGAAGCTGCAGGAATGGGTGGTGGCCAAGGGCCTGAAGGTGTGCATTGTCTTCGAGGGCCGCGATGGCGCCGGCAAGGGCGGTACCATCAAGGCCATTACCGAGCGCGTCAGCCCGCGAGTCTTCCGCGTGGTGGCGCTGCCGGCACCGACCGAGCGGGAAAAGACCCAGATGTATGTGCAACGCTACCTGGGCCACCTGCCTGCCGCGGGCGAGGTAGTGATCTTCGACCGCAGCTGGTACAACCGCGCCGGTGTCGAGCGGGTGATGGGCTTCTGCAGCGAAGAACAGAGCAGCAAGTTTCTCACCGTGGTGCCGCTGTTCGAAAAGATGATGGTCGAGTCAGGGATCATCCTCATCAAGTACTGGCTGGAGGTCAGCGCCGAAGAGCAGACCCGCCGCCTGCAGGACCGCATCAACGATGGCCGCAAGCTGTGGAAGCTGTCGCCGATGGACCTCAAGTCGTACACCCGCTGGGATGAATACACCCGGGCCCGCGACGACATGTTCGCCGCCTCCGATTCGTCCTGGGCACCGTGGTTCATGGCCCATTCCAACGACAAGCGCCGTGCCCGGCTGAACATCATCAGCCATCTGCTGACGCGCATTCCCTACAAGGACATTACCCGCGACGGGCTGGTGAAGTTGCCCAAGCGCGGCAAGATCGGCAAATACAAGGCCGTCAACTACCCGTTCAAAGTCGTCGAAGAGCGTTTCTGATCTCTCCCCACGGGGAGCAGCGAGGGTGCGAGCCTATGCCACATGATGGCAGCCTGTTGCAGGCGACGGTGGTGTTCCTGTTGGCCGTGGTGCTTCTGGTACCGCTGGCGCAGCGTTTGAAAATGGGGGCGGTGCCCGGCTATCTGCTGGCGGGCATCCTGATAGGGCCATCGGTATTTGGCTTGCTGAACAACCCGGATAACGTGGCACGCCTGTCGGAGATGGGTGTGGTGATGCTGCTGTTCGTCATCGGCCTGGAGCTGTCGCCGCGGCGTTTGTGGAGCATGCGCCGGGCGCTGTTTGGCGTCGGCTCGCTACAAGTGGGCCTGAGCGCTGTGGTGCTTGGCCTGCTGGCGTACTGGCTGTTCGGCCAGTCGAAGCCGGCTGCCATCGTGCTGGGCCTGGGCCTGGCGCTGTCGTCCACCGCGTTTGGCCTGCAGGTACTGGCCGAGCGCAAGGACCTGGGCAAGCCGCACGGCCGCCTGGCCGTGGCGATCCTGCTGTTCCAGGACATTGCCGCGATCCCGCTGATTGCCGTGGTGCCGCTGCTCGGTGGTGATGTCAGCACCGCCGACGAAGGTGCCTGGCCGGTGCTGGCGGTGGTGGTTGGCATAGGTGTGCTGATCATCTTTGGCCGCTACCTGTTGACCCCTGTCTTCAAATGGACAGTCGGTTCGGGCCTGCCCGAGCTGTCGACCGCTACCGCCTTGCTGGTGGTGCTGGGCACCGCCTGGGTGATGGAGCACGTGGGCGTGTCGATGGCGCTGGGGGCATTTCTGGCGGGCGTGTTGATGGCCGAGTCGCCTTTCCGCCACGAACTGGAAACCCAGATCGAGCCCATCAAGGGTTTGCTGCTGGGGCTGTTCTTCGTTGGCGTGGGGATGAGCGCCGACCTGCGCCTGCTGTTCGGCATGCCGTTAATGGTGCTGGGGCTGACCCTGCTGCTGGTGGTCATCAAGTTGCCGCTGCTGTATGGCCTGGGCCGCACGGTGGGTGGGCTGAACCAGGCCCAGGCGCTGTGCCTGGGCGTGGTGCTGGCCTCTGGCGGCGAGTTTGCCTTCGTGGTGTTCAAGCTGGCGCTGGACCATCAGGTGCTGGTGCAGCAGGTGCATGACCTGCTGGTGCTGGCCATCACCTTGTCGATGGCGGTAGTGCCGTTGGTAATGATGGCCCTGGCGCGGCAGTTGCGTGACGACAGCCCCACACAGGCAACCCCTGAAGCGGGCCACTGAATCGCGCCACATGGCGCGCGTAGAGTTCGGAGGTGAAGCATGCAACCGGGTATCAAGCTGGACAGCCGCCTGTCGCGGGGCTTGCTCGATGTGCTCATCAAGGCCGGCCTGGTGGCTGCCCTGGTGATATTCGCCTTCCAGACGTTCCAGCCGTTCCTGGAGCTGATGCTGTGGTCGGTGATCCTGGCGGTGACCTTGTACCCGTTGTATTGCCGCATCCAGCGCCGCACAGGGCTCAAGGACGGGCTTTCGGCGACGCTGGTCGTTCTGCTGGTACTGGTCGTGCTGCTGGTGCCGATCTACCTGGTGGTGATGTCCATCGGCGAGTCGGTGGACAGCCTGGTGACGTTGCTGAAAAGCGGTGCCTGGAGCGTGCCGGCGCCTCCCGATTCGGTGGCGGCCTGGCCGCTGATCGGGCCGAAGGTGCATGCCCTGTGGCTGGCAGCCTCGGAAAACATGGCCGGTGTGCTGAACCAGTGGATGCCCCAGCTCAAGGATGCCGGGCGCACGGTGCTGGGGGCTGCAGCCAGCGCAGGCGGCGCGTTCCTGTTGTTCATCGCGGCGATCATCGTCTCGGGCATCATCATGGCGTTCGGTGACCGCGGCGAAATCGCGGCGCAGCGCATAGCCATGCGGGTGTCGGGCGAGGAGCGCGGCAAGCCACTGGCCAAGCTGTGCACCGCCACCATTCGTGCGGTGGCCCAGGGCGTGATCGGCATTGCCTTCATCCAGATGCTGCTGATCGGTGTCGGCTTCGTCATCAAAGGGGTACCGGGGGCCGGGATGCTGGCCATCGTCATCCTCATGCTGGGGATTGCCCAGGCACCGGCCACGTTGATCACGGTGCCGGTGATCATCTACATCTTCAACGTCGAAGGCTTTACCGTGGCGACCATCATCTTCGCCATCTACAGCTTCGTCGCCGGGCTTGCCGACAACGTGCTCAAGCCGCTGCTGCTGGGGCGCGGGGTGGATGTGCCGATGCCGGTGGTGCTGATCGGGGCACTGGGCGGCATGGTGGTCAAGGGCATCATCGGCCTGTTCATCGGCCCGGTGATCCTGGGCGTCACTTATGTACTGTTCTGGCAATGGGTGGCGCTGCAGGTGCCGGAAAACCCCGTCGAGCCGTCGGCGTGAGCCAAGGCCTGCCATGCCCGGACGCCTCTGTGGTTGTGCACTGAGCCTGGCTGCCATGTTGGTGGGCTGTACCCAGGTCGGCCCGGATTTCCAGCCGCCGCAGGACCCGTGGCTGAGCACCTGGAACACCCCGCTGCTGGAGCAAGCCGGGCAGAAGGCCGCGGCGCCCGACCTGCGCCAGTGGTGGGCCGTGTTCGCCGACCCGGCCCTGGATGCCTTGATCGCCGAGGCCGATGCCAACAACAGCAACCTGCGCGTGGCCGGCTTGCGCATCGCCGAAGCCCGCGCCCAGTTGGCCATCGTGCAGACCGGGCGTTATCCACAGCTGCAGCAGCTGCGCGCCCAGAGCCTGTACCTCAAGCAGGACCAGTCCGGCACTGCTACCGCGCGTGATTCGGTGTTCTGGCAATCCAGCGCGGGCTTCGACATCGGCTGGGAAATCGACTTCTGGGGGCGCTTCAGCCGCGCCATCGAAAGCGCCGACGCCGTCTACTTCGCCTCCCAGGCCAATTACGCCGATGCCATGTTGCTGTTGCGTGCGCAGGTGGCCGACACCTACTTTGCCCTGCGCACCACCGAGGCGCGGCTGGATATCGCCGAAGAAAACGCCCGCCGCCAGGCGCGCAGCCTGGAGATAACCGAGCGGCTGTTCCGTCATGGGGAAAACGACGAACTCGACTGGCAACAGGCGCGCACCCAGTACCTGGCTACCCAGGCCACCATCCCCGAGTTTCAGAACCAGCTCAATGCCCTGCGCAACGTGCTGTGCTCGCTGCTGGGCCGGCCGCCCGGGCCGCTGCCACAGCTGGATGCCGGCCACGGCCAGTTGCCGTTGCCGGACCGCGCCGTGCTGCAGGGCGTGCCCGCCAGCCTGCTGCAGCGTCGCCCGGACATCCGCGCCGCCGAGCAGGCGGTGGCGGCGCAGTCGGCGCTGGTCGGGGTGGCCGAGGCCGACCTTTATCCACAGCTGAGCCTGCTGGGCAGCATCGGCTGGAGCTTCGTCACGGCCAATCACCTGCCCGATACCTTCGACATCGCCGCCGGGCCCAGCCTGATCTGGAACCCGTTCGACTACGGCCGGCGCAAGAACGCCGTGCGCGTGGAAGATGCCCGCTTGCAGCAGCTGATCGAGCTGTATCACCAGGGCGTGCGCGAAGCCGCCCGCGAGGCAGACGATGCCGCCAGCGGGCTGGTGCGCTCGCTGCAGAGCGCAAGCATCCGCGACCAGGCCTCGCAGGCCGCGCAGCGCTCGCTGAGCCTGGCCAGCTCGCAGTACCGCGAAGGCTTTGCCGACTTCCAGCGCGTGCTCGACGCCCAGCAACTGCTGCTGCAGCAACAGGACGGCTACCTGGTCAGCCGCGGCAATGCCGTCAGCAGCCTGGTGACGTTGTACAAGGCCCTGGGCGGCGGCTGGGACGCCAGCCGCGCACCGATCGACCCGGCCACCCGCCAGCAGATGCAGCAACGCACAGATTGGGGCGAACTGCTCGACGAGCCAGCCCCCAGCGCACATGCACAAGGTGAAACGAAATGAGCGACGCTACGCCGACGCCACCCCCGCCAGCCCCCGATCGCGGCATGCGCTGGGTGCTGCTGCTGATTGCCGTGAGCCTGCTGTGGTACCTGCTGGCCGACCGTTTCACGCCCTATACCCAGCAGGCCCGCCTGCAGGCCTACGTGGTGCCGGTGAGTGCCGAGGTGGCCGGGCAGGTGAAGCGTGTGGCGGTGGGCAACAACCAGGAAGTACGCAAGGGCGATGTGCTGTTCGAACTGGACCAGGAACAGTACCGCATCGCCCTGGCCCGCGCCGAAGCCGACCTGGACACGGTACGCCGGCAGATCGGTGCCCACACCGCTGGCATCGACTCGGCCCAGGCGGCGCTGTTGGCGGCCCAGGCCAACGAGCGCAAGGCGCGGCAGGACGCCGAGCGGCTCAAGCGCCTGATCGATGAAGACCCGGGCACGGTGTCGGTACGCCGCCTGGAGGGCGCCCAGGCCAACCGCGATCAGGCCATCAGCCAGGTCGCGGCAGCCCGTGCCGAAGTGGAGCGGGCCCGTGAGCAGCAGGGCGGGGCGCAGGACGACAACGCCCAACTGCGCAGCGCGGCGGCCAATGTGGAAAAAGCCCGGCTGGACCTGGCGCGTACCGTGGTACGCGCCGATGCAAACGGGCTGATCACCGACCTGCGCACCGACGTTGGCCACTATGTCGGCGCCGGCAGCCCGATGATGACCCTGATCGCCATCCATGACGTGTGGATAAGTGCCGACATGACCGAGAACAACCTCGGTCGGCTGCGCCCAGAAACTCCGGTGCTGGTAGTGCTCGATGCGCTGCCCGGCACGGTGTTGAAGGGGCGCATTCGCAGCATCGGCTACGGCGTGAGCGTGGGCCAGAGCAACCCGCCGGGCACGTTGCCGACCGTGCAGAACAGCCGCGAGTGGCTGCGCTCGGCGCAACGCTTCCCGGTGATCGTCGAACTGGAGCGTGACCAGTTGCAGGACAAGAGCGGTTTGCGGGTCGGCGGCCAGGCCGAAGTCATGGCCCTGCCAACCGAGGGCAATCCTTTGAACCTGCTGGGCCGGCTGTTCATGTGGCTGATGAGCTGGCTGTCGTATGCCTATTGAGCTGCGCCGCCTGCGCGCCCTGCGCCTGGCCTGGGGCGTGGCGCTGTGCCTGGCGGTGAGTTTTGGCATCGGCCTGCCGGTGCCGATCCTGGCGCCGGTGTTCGCGGTGTTGTTGCTGGCCATGCGCAGCCAGCCCTTGCCCCTGCGTGCGGCACCGGCCCTGGCGGTGCTGGTGCTGCTTGCCTGCGGCAGCGGGCTGCTGCTGATTCCGCTGCTGCGCCATGCCCCGATGAGTGGGGTGTTGCTGGTGGGGGTGGGGGTTTTCCTGACCTTGCGTTATGCGCTGAAGGGCGGCAACGGCCTGCTGGCCAATTTGCTGGTGATCGGCCTGACCATGATCGCTGCTGCCGGCACCAGCGATTTCAGCCTGGCGCTGTCGGTGGTCGAAGCGCTGGCCAAAGGCATGCTGCTGGCGGTGCTGGGTACTGCGGCAGCGCATGTGCTGTTTCCAGAGCCGGCCGATGCGCCGGCGCAACCGGCACCGCCTCTGCTCGACAGTGACCAGGTGAGCTGGGTCGCCTTGCGTGCTACGTTGATCGTCATGCCGGCTTTCCTGCTGGCGCTGATCGCCCCGGACCAGTACATGCCGCTGATCATGAAGGCAGTGAGCCTGGGGCAGCAGGCCGGCGAAACCCGCGCGCGGCATGCCAGCCGCGAGCTGATCGGCTCGACCTTGCTTGCCGGGTTGCTGGCGATACTGATGTGGGGCGCGTTGAGCCTGTTCGTGCACCTGTGGATGTTTTTCCTGTGGGTGCTGCTGTTCGTTCTCTGGCAGGGGCGCAGGCTCTACCGTGCGGTGGATACCAGGCAAAGCCCGGCGTACTGGGTGAGCTGCCTGACGACCATGCTGATCTTGCTGGGGCAGTCGGTGCAGGACAGCGCGGGCGGGCAGGATGTGTACCGCGCCTTTGCTGTGCGCATGGCGCTGTTTCTGGCGGTGTCGGTGTATGCCAGTGCCATGCTCATATGGATTGATCGGCGGCGGGTTCGGACTGCTTAGTTCTTCTGTAATGGCCTCTTCGCGGGCACGCCCGCTCCCACAGGTACAGCGACAACCTTGAGGTTTGTGCGGTCCCTGTGGGAGCGGGCATGCCCGCGAAGAGGCCAGCCCAGGAAAACCTAGGGTTTCCAGTCAACCCCACTCTCTTCCAGGTAGGCATCCACCGCTGCCCCAACAGTGGGATGAAACGCCGACTCCCCCATATGCTCGAACAACTCGAACTGCCGCATCTTGTCCTTTACCGGGTCCTTCATCTCGGCAAACTGCAACTCCACCCCCCGCGCCTCCAGCGCCCGGTCCAGTTCGGCCAGCATGTCCGCCGAGGTGATATCGATGCTGGTCACCGGCTCTGCCGCAATCACCAGCCGTTGTACCGGGGTAGGCGATGCATCCACCGCCGCCATCACTGTGCTCTGGAACTGCTCGGCATTGGCAAAGAACAGCGGCGCGTCCCAACGCAGCAGCACCAGCCCCGGAATGCGTCGGGCCTGTGGATAACGCTGCACATCATGGTAACCGCGGGTGCCATCCACCCGTCCCAGCACCGCATGATGCGGCCGCCAGCCGTCCCACAGGAACTCGATAACCGATATCGCCACGGCAATGCAGATGCCAGGAATGGCCCCGAATACCGCTACGCCGACGAAGCAGGTGAACGACAGCCAGAACTCCCATTGCTGCATGCGGAAGATGCGCTTGAGGTCGGCAAACTCGAACAGGCCCAACGCTGCGGCAATCACCACCGCCGCCAGGGTGCTGTTGGGCAGGTGTTGCATCAGGTTGGGCGCCACCAGCAGCAACAGCGTCACCGCCAGCGCGCCGATGATGCCGGTGAGCTGGGTCTGCGAGCCGGCCGCTTCGGCCACGGGGGTGCGTGACGAACTGCTGCTGATGGGGATGCCCTGGAACAGCCCCGAGGCCAGGTTGGCCACGCCCAGGCCGAACATTTCCTGGTTGGGGTTGACCGGGGTCTTCATGCGCGCGGCGTAGGAACGTGACAGCACGCTGGTATCGGCGAACGACACCAGTGCCACCGCGATGCCGCCGAGCAGCACCTCCACCAGGTCGATATCGCTGACCCAGGGGAACACGAAGCTGGGCAGCCCCTGGGGCAGTTCGCCGAGCACTTTCACGCCTTGCTGGTCGAGCCCCAGCAGGCTCACCGCCAGCGTGGCCAGCACCACCGCAATGAGAATGCCCGGCAGGCGCTTGAACGGCTTGAGCAGCAGGATCAGCGCCAGGCTACCGCCACCGACCACGAAGCTTGGCCAATGGCCTTCGCCGGCGAGCAAGCCCTGGATCAGGTTCCAGGTATCCCGCAGCGGGCCCTGGCTGTCGACCGACAGGCCGAACAGTTTGGGCAACTGGCTGATCAGCACCGTGAGGGCGATGCCGTTCATGTAGCCATAGCGGATCGGCTTGGACAGCAACTCTGTGATGAAGCCCAGGCGCAGCAGACCGGCGATCACGCAGAACGCCCCGGCCACCAGGGCCATCATGCTGGCGATGGCGATTGCCCGTTGCGGGTCGCTGGCGGCGTACTGCACCACCACCGCCAGGATCGGCGCGGCCAGTGCCGAGTCCGGGCCCAGCACCAGGATGCGGCTGGGGCCGAACAGGGCATAGGCCAGCAGCGGGATGATGGTGGCGTACAGCCCGTAGATGCCGGGCACGCCAGACGCTTCGGCATAGGCGATGCCCACCGGCACCAGCATGGTGGTGAGCACCAGGCCGGCGGCGATGTCTTTGGGCAGCCAGGCGGGTTGGTAGTGGAGCAGGGTGACCAGGCCGGGTAACCAGCGTTGCCAGTCGAGGCGGGGTTTTTCAGGCATGGGGCGTGCGTCCGGGGGAGGGTGCTGAATCACAGCTTAGATGCTGAATTCCGGGGCCGCTCTGCGGCCCTTTCGCTTTGATGCGAGGTCCAGAAAATGCGCGATACCTGTGGGAGCGGGCATGCCCGCGAACACCGGCGCAGCCGGTGCCATGCACCGCGTTGCATTTCTTTCGCGGCTAAAGCCGCTCCCACAGTGGGCGCGTGCCACTTGCCAGATGCCAGAAAAAACAAAACCCCTTGAGGCGTTGGCCTCAAGGGGTTCGTGGGTACTGCAGTCTGGCGCTTAGACGTTGAAGCGGAAGTGCATCACGTCACCGTCCTTGACGATGTAGTCCTTGCCTTCCAAACGCCATTTACCGGCTTCCTTGGCACCGCTCTCACCCTTGAACTGGATGAAGTCGTCATAGGCCACAACTTCAGCGCGGATGAAGCCTTTTTCGAAGTCGGTGTGGATCACGCCAGCGGCTTGTGGTGCAGTGGCACCGACGCGTACGGTCCAGGCACGTACTTCCTGCACGCCGGCAGTGAAGTAGGTCTGCAGGTTCAGCAGCTCGTAACCGGCGCGGATAACGCGGTTCAGGCCAGGTTCTTCCAGGCCCAGGGCCTCGAGGAACATGTCCTTCTCTTCACCGTCTTCCAGCTCGGCGATTTCCGCTTCGATCTTGTTGCACACCGGCACCACTACCGCGCCTTCTTCCTCGGCGATGGCCTTGACCACGTCCAGGTGCGGGTTGTTGTCGAAGCCGTCTTCGGCCACGTTGGCGATGTACATGACCGGCTTGCTGGTCAGCAGGTGGAAGCCGCGGATAACCGCCTTGTCTTCGGCGCTCATGTTCTTCATCAGGCTGCGCGCAGGCTTGCCTTCGGTGAAGTGCGGGATCAGCTGTTCGAGGATGGCCTTCTGCGCCAGGGCTTCCTTGTCGCCGCCCTTGGCGTTGCGGGCAACCTTCTGCAGTTGCTTCTCGCAGCTGTCGAGGTCGGCGAAGATCAGCTCGAGGTCGATGATCTCGATGTCACGCTTGGGGTCGACGCTGTTGGAAACGTGGATCACGTTCTCGTCTTCGAAGCAGCGCACCACGTGGGCAATGGCGTCGGTCTCGCGGATGTTGGCGAGGAACTTGTTGCCCAGGCCTTCGCCCTTCGAGGCACCAGCCACCAGGCCGGCGATGTCGACGAACTCCATGGTGGTCGGCAGGATGCGGTTTGGCTTGACGATCTCAGCCAAGGCATTCAAGCGCGCATCGGGCATCGGCACGATGCCGCTGTTAGGCTCGATGGTGCAGAAGGGGAAGTTCTCCGCCGCGATGCCAGACTTGGTCAGGGCGTTGAACAGGGTGGACTTGCCGACGTTGGGCAGGCCGACGATGCCGCAATTGAAACCCATGGGTATTCCCCTCTCTAAAGGAAATCAGGCCTTCTGGCTGTGCAGCTCGCGCATCGCCTTGGCGAAGTCGCCGGCAAGCACGTCCGGCAGCACGCCGAGGGCAAAATCGATGCTGGCGTCGAGCTTCTCCTGCTCGGCGCGCGGCGCGCGGCCCAGGACGAAGTTGGAGACCAGTTTGGCGTCGCCCGGGTGGCCGATGCCAAGCCGCAGGCGGTGGAAGTCGTTCTGGTTGCCGAGCTGCGCGATGATGTCGCGCAGGCCGTTGTGCCCACCATGGCCACCGCCGCGCTTGAGCTTGGCGACGCCCGGGGGCAGGTCGAGTTCGTCATGCGCCACCAGGATCGCTTCCGGCTTGATGCGGAAGAAATTGGCCAAGGCCGCCACGGACTGGCCGCTACGGTTCATGTAGGTGGTGGGGATGAGCAGACGAACGTCGTTGCCCTGATGGCTGAACTTAGCCGTCAGGCCGAAATATTTGCGGTCAGCGGTCAACGAGACGCGCTGGGCGCTGGCAATGCGTTCAACGAAAAGAGCCCCTGCGTTATGCCGGGTCTGTTCGTATTCGGGGCCGGGGTTACCCAGGCCGACGATCAACTGGATGGCGGTCACGTCAGGGGCTCTTCCTTGGAGTTGGTGGGTTACAGGGCGCGCGGCACTGTAACCCGATCAACGCCGGCGTGCGAGTGGATTACTCGGCAGCGCCTTCTGCTTCTGGAGCAACGCGTGGAGCGTGAACGTTGGCAACAGCTTTGTCATCACCGTGGGCCAGAGCTACGAACTCTACGCCTTTCGGAGCTTTCAGGTCCGACAGGTGGATGATGGTGCCGATTTCAGCGTTGGCCAGGTCGACTTCGATGAACTCAGGCAGGTCTTTGGCTTCGCAGGAAACTTCGATCTCGGCTTCTACGTGGGAGATCTCGCCGCCTTTCTTGACCGGGGCTTCTTCATTGATGAAGTGAACCGGTACCTTGGCGGTCAGTTTCTGGCCAGCAACGACGCGAACGAAGTCGGCGTGCATGATGAAACCTTTGGCCGGGTGGCGCTGCAGAGCCTTGACCACGACGTTTTGCTTGGCGCCGTCGACGTTCAGTTCCAGAACGTGGCTGAAGGCAGCCTCGTTTTCGAACAGCTTGGTGATTTCCTTGGCCAGGATGGTCAGGGACTGGGCGTCCTGGTTACCACCGTAGACAACGGCTGGGATGTTCGCGGAGTGACGCAGGCGGCGGCTCGCACCTTTCCCCAGGTCAGTACGCGCTTGGGCGTTCAGAGTGAATTCGGTCATTTTGTTTCTCCAAAATAGCCCCCCGAGGGCGTTTGCGACCAGCGCCAACGGGGATGGCAAAAAAGCCCCGCCCCAACAACCAGTGTTGGGGCGGGGCGCTTTTCGTCAGCGTGTGTTCCGCTTAGCGGAACATCGCACTGATCGATTCTTCGTTGCTGATGCGGCGGACCGCTTCAGCGACAACCGGTGCGATATCCAGCTGGCGGATACGGTCACAGGCTTGAGCAGCGGCGGACAGCGGAACGGTGTTGGTCACCACCAGCTCGTCCAGTACCGACTTCTCGATGTTCTCGATCGCGCGGCCCGACAGGACAGGGTGCGTGCAGTAGGCGTAAACCTTGGCAGCGCCGTGTTCTTTCAGGGCTTTGGCCGCGTGGCACAGGGTGCCGGCGGTGTCGACCATGTCGTCTACCAGGATGCAGGTGCGCCCTTCGACGTCGCCGATGATGTGCATCACCTCGGAGTGGTTAGCCTTCTCGCGGCGCTTGTCGATGATACCCAGGTCGACGCCCAGGGACTTGGCGACGGCACGTGCGCGCACGACACCACCGATGTCCGGGGAGACGATCATCAGGTTCTCGAAACGCTGGTCCTCGATATCGTCGACCAGTACGGGCGAGCCGTAGATGTTGTCGACCGGGATATCGAAGAAACCCTGGATCTGGTCAGCGTGCAGGTCGACGGTGAGTACACGGTCGATACCTACGACAGTGAGCATGTCAGCGACGACTTTGGCGCTGATGGCTACACGTGCCGAACGCGGACGGCGGTCCTGGCGGGCGTATCCGAAGTAAGGAATCACGGCGGTGATTCGGGATGCTGAGGAGCGGCGGAAGGCGTCGGCCATCACTACCAGTTCCATCAGGTTATCGTTGGTCGGGGCACAGGTCGGCTGAATAATGAAGACGTCTTTACCGCGGACATTTTCATTGATCTCAGTGCTGATCTCGCCGTCGGAGAACTTACCGACAGAGACGTCACCGAGAGGGATATGCAGCTGACGTACGACACGCCGAGCCAGATCGGGGTTGGCATTCCCCGTAAAGACCATCATCTTGGACACGCGCAGTACCTGAAGGCTGAGGGTAACCTGGATGAGTATAAGGAAAATGGCAGGGGCGGCTGGATTCGAACCAACGCATGGCAGGATCAAAACCTGCTGCCTTACCGCTTGGCGACGCCCCTGTATCTGTTGCTGCGAACGCTTATGCGCTCGACTTCTTGACCAGACTTTGCAGCTTGCGATGCAACATCGAAACGTTGCTTCCTTTCGCCACAAACCCTGTTTGGGTCGCTGAAAGAAGGGCCAGAACTTTATCAGCTTCGGCTTTGCTTGGGAAGGCCCCAAACACACAACTTCCAGTACCGGTCAGTCGAGCCTCAGTGAATTTACCCAGTGAATTCAACGCATTGCGAACTTCCGGGTAACTCTGCTCTACCACCGGTTGGCAGTCATTTCGACTGTTTCCCTCGGGAACGGGGCGCATCTTAAGGGGGAGTGAATCACGTGTCAACTGTGGATGTGAAAAAATTTCTACTGTGCTGACAGACACTTGCGGCACCAGCACGACATACCACGGCTCTTCCGGGTCGACCGGGGTCAGTTGTTCACCCACGCCCTGGGCGAACGCCGCGTGGCCGCGTACGAATACCGGTACGTCGGCGCCCAGGCTCAGGCCCAGTGCGGCCAGGCGGTCTTCGTCCCAGTCCAGTTGCCACAGGTGGGCGAGGGCCAACAGGGTAGTGGCGGCATCCGAGCTGCCACCGCCGATGCCGCCGCCCATGGGCAGCACCTTGCTCAGCCAGATGTCGGCGCCCATCGTCGTGCCGGATTGTTCCTGCAGCTTGCGCGCGGCACGCACGATCAGGTTGCTGTCGTGCGGTACCGCCTCGATCTCGGTATGCAGGCGGATCACGCCGTCGTCACGTACGGCGAAGCTCAGTTCGTCGCCGTGATCGAGAAACTGGAACACGGTTTCCAGCTCGTGGTAGCCGTCCGCGCGGCGGCCGATGATGTGCAGCCACAGGTTGAGCTTGGCCGGGGCGGGCAGGGTAAGGGTTTGCATGTATCAGTGCCCCAGCTGGCGCGGCTGCCAGTCCTTGACCACCAGGGTCACGTCGAGGTTTTTGCCGTGCAGCTTCAGGCGCTCGGGCAGCCAGTAGCCGTTCTGCTCGGTGTAGCTCAGGTACTGCACCTGCCAGCCATCCTGGTCGAGGCTGGCCAGGCGGCTGTCGCCGTCCAGGGTCAGCTTGCTCTTGCTGTCGGGGGCGGGCAGGCCGCGTACCCACCAGACCAGGTGCGATACCGGCAACTGCCAGCCCAGCTGTTCTTCCAGCAGCGCTTCGGGGCTGGGGGCCTCGTAGCGGCCCTGGTTGGCCACTTCCAGTACCACGCCGCCGGGGCGGCCGGTAAGGCGTGCGGCGCCACGGCCCAGCGGGCCGGCCAGGCGAATGTCGTAGTAGTCCTGGCGTTGCAGCCAGAACAGCGTGCCGCTGCCCGAGTCGCGCGGGGCACGGATGCCGACCTTGCCGTTGATCTGCCAGCCATCGAGGCTGCTCAGCTGCTCTTTATGGGCGCGCCACTGCTGCGGGTCGCCGTGGCCCTGCAGGGCCTCGCGGCTACCGAAGCCGGCACAGCCGGCCAGCAGGGCGATCAGGGTGAAGGTAATGCAATGGCGCAGGAACATGGCGTTAGAGAGTCTCGGATCCGGTCAGGCGCAGAATGGTCTTGCGCAGGATGGGGCTGTCGGCCTGGGCTTCGAAGCCCTTGGCCCAGACCTGGCGGGCTTCGCGGCGCTTGCCGTTGGCCCATAGCACTTCGCCCAGGTGGGCGGCCACTTCGTGGTCGGGGAAGCTGGCAAAGGCCTTGCGCAGGTAGGTTTCAGCCTCGTCGAGGTTGCCCAGGCGGTAATTGACCCAGCCCAGGCTGTCGAGTACCGCCGGGTCGTCCGGGGTCAGCTGATGGGCCTTGTCGATCAGCGCCTTGGCTTCGCTGTAGCGGGTGGTGCGGTCGGCCAGGGTGTAGCCGAGGGCGTTCAGGGCCATGGCGTTTTCCGGCTCGCGGGCGATGATGGCGCGCAGGTCTTTTTCCATCTGCGGCAGGTCGTCACGCTTTTCGGCCAGCATGGCGCGGGTGTAAAGCAGGTTGAGGTCGTCCGGGTAGCGCTGGATGGCTTGCTGCAGCACCTGGCTGGCCTGGGCGTCCTTGTTGTTGTTGCTGTAGCTTTCCGATTCGATCAGGAACAGCTGGATGGCGTAGTCCGGCTGGGCTTCGCGGGCATCGGCGAGCAGGCGTGAGGCTTCGGTACCTCGGCCGTTGGCGATCAGGATGTCGGCCTGGCGCAGTTGCGCCGGCAGGTAGTCGGGGCCCGGGCCGACCAGGGCGTATTCACGCAGGGCGCCTGCAGGGTCGTGGCGCTCCTCGCGGATGCGGCCCAGGTTCAGGTGCGCGGCGTCGACGTTGCTGTCGCGTTCGATCAGCTCCTGCAGGTAGCCCTCGGCTTCATCCCAGTCCTTGTTCTCCAGGCACACCAGGGCCAGCGAATAGCGCAGCTCGTCGTCCTCGGGGTATTGCTGGACCAGGCTGAGGAACTCGCCCTTGGCATCGGCGATGCGGTCCTGTTCGACCAGGGTGCGGGCGTAGGTCAGGCGCAGGCGCTTGTCGTCCGGGTTGTCGCGAATCGCCCCGCGCAGCAGTGGCAGGGCCTCCGGGCCGCGGTCCAGGGCTTGCAGCAGGCGCGCGCGCAGCAGGATCGGGGCGATTTCGCCGTTTTGCGGCGGGTGCGACTCGAGCAGTTCCAAGGCTTCTTCGGCCTTGCCGTCCTGGTTCAGCAGCAGGGCCTTGCCGAACACCAGTTGGCCGTTGTCCGGGTACTTCACCAGCAGGCGTTCGAAGCTTTGCAGCAGGCCGTCGCGGGTGCTCTGGTCGGTTTCGGCGGCGGACAGGGCGAGGAAATCGAAATGGGTGTCGCCCTGGCCCTGCAGGACCTTTTCCATGTACGCCATGGAGTCGTCATAGCGGCCGGCACGGGCCAGCTGGATGGCGGCGGCGCGCTGGGCATCGAGGTTCTGCGGGTCGTTGCGGGCCCAGACCAGGGCGTTGTCCAGTGCCGGTTCGTCGGCGCCGAGGTATTCGGCAATGCGGTAGGCGCGCTCGGAAACCCCGGGGTCCTGGGTTTTCGCGGCCTGGTCGGTGTAGTTGGCCAGGGCGATGTCGAAGCGGTTGCGCTGGCCGGCCAGTTCTGCCACCAGCAGGCTATAGAGCGTGTCCTGCTTGAACGAGCCATACACCACGGGCTTTTCCGCCTCGCTCTTGCCGGCCTCGGCGACGGGGGGCTCGGCCTTTTGCGGGGCCAGGCTCTGGCAGCCCTGGAGCAGGGCGAAGGCAAGCAGCAATGCGTATGGTTTGTTCATAGAAGGCTTTAAGAGGACTCACCGGCGGTCGGAGCATGATGACACAAGCGCGGGGGCAAACCCACCTGCGAAGGTCGTGGTTTACAGGCTGGGTGGTGCAGAGTGGGACAGCGGGGTGGGGGAGAGGTTCGAAGGGGCTTCTGACGCAATGACCCAGCCCCTGCCTGCGCCGACAATTTTGTCCAGATCACAGGTCAGGATAGATCCGCTCGTATAGTGCCACGTCGCTGGGGCAGTCAATTTCTCCCCAGGGAGCGTGCGTCGCCACGCCGGCGACTGGAAAACCTTCGCTGACTAGTGCCCCTAAAAGCGATGTCATGTCAGTTTGGTCGCGTGCCTGAGGCGTGAGCCCTTGCAATTGCCTTTTCAACGCCTGCCAACCCGCTGGCGTGACTTTGAACAAGCCTATGTACTGGCCCTGAATTACCTCAAGACTGGTAGCGGTCTGTCCAATAGCGCTCACCAATCCATCGACTAAGCGGAAGTTCTCCAGGTCTGGTAGCGGATCGTTGAAGCGTTGCTGCCAGAGACGCACTGCAGCGGGATCGTAGCCCAGGACAATATCGGCTGGATGGTTAATTAGCTCGGATACTAGGGTGCTGTCGTAGAAGATGTCACCGTAGCTAACAAGGCAAGGCTCTGCGCTCAACCAACCGCTGGCGCAATTTAGAGAGCTGAAAATACCGGAGCTGTGCCAGCGGTGGTTGTGAAACAAAGTGTCGGCGAATGGTGCAAGCATTTCGCTTCGATAGCCTGCAACGATGCCAACCTCGCTGACATCGCATCGACGGAGCGTTTCAATCGCGCGCTGTAGCAGTGGCACACCATTAAAGGGTACCAAGGCCTTGGGGCGTTCATCGGTCAGGGCTTGTAAGCGACTCCCGCGACCTGCAGCAAGAACAATGGCTTTCATGAAAAAGCTCCCAAGGCATTTCGCACGCGTTGAATATCCAATGGATCGGCAGGTAGCTCTCGCTCGGGGTGCCACATGATCCCGGTATGCCGACGGTGGTCGTCATACACAGCCTCGATCACGCCGTCGTCGGCCAGGGCTAGTACGCGGTAGCCGTCGGGCGCCTCCCGAAAGCCGTATTCATGATAGGAATTCACTCGCCGCCGTTGTTCTTGCATGTTGATCATGTGTTCGCCTACATGGCCGGCCAAGCGTTCCAAAGAGCCGCCAGCTCGCGTCAACATTACCTGCATGCCGCGGCATACACCGAGCACTGGAAGCCGTAGATTTTCCGCAAGATCAAGCAAGACCCTCTCAGTGGCGTCGCGTGTGTCGGCTGTCCCGCTCAGGGCCTGGCAGCTCCCTCCACCAGTAAGCAAGAGGCCCTGAGGGCGCAATGATTGGACTAGCGCCATGCTGACTCTCGGATCGTTTGGAAGGTACAGCGGGGTCAGCCCACATTGGTCTAAGAATTCAACCCAGCGCTGGTCGAGCGCGTCCCGCCATTCCTGGCGTTCGGCGTTGAACTGCCTGAGCATGGTCATCCCAACCAAAATCATGCCAACACCTGTATACGCCGCTCGGCGCAGTCGAGCAGCAGGTTTGTCGCCGCCAATAGAGTTTTGAATCGAGTATCGCCCACGCCGATAGCTGCGGGAATGGCGAACTCTCGGGCTCGGATCGACATATGCGAGTTCTCGCCGCCGTAGGCAGTGATGAAACCAGCAATGCGGTGGGTAAAAATCCAATCAAAACCCGGATCAGCGTTTTCGATTAAGACAATGCAATCCTCAATGTCCGGTGCCAATTGCCCTGGAAGCACTTGGGCCACCCGCGCGTGAGTGGCACGTCGAGTGATGAAGTTGGGATTGCACCAGTGCACTCGATGGCCGAATAGATCTTGCGGCTGACAGATGATGCTTGGCGTACGGACTAACTGCGTTTCATGCCAGCGGCTGCGGTTGTGGGCAATCGCTTGATGCAAACGTTTGCGATCGATGTCGGCGTAAACGCTGGTAAATTCGGTGATTTGCGCAAAGCTGAGTTGGTCGCGGTCAAAACCATGTACCTCACCCCAATCGCATAGTGAGCGCAAAACATCCGAAACAAACGCTGCATAGAGGTATTTGAGCTTCTCGCGCGATGCAATAGCGGCCTGAGCAAATTGCAGGAACTGCTCGGCGGAAACGTTAAGACCGCACTGGTCAAAAGCTTGCTGAATGGCGTTGACCTGGGCCCGAGATACAGTTAGCCCGTTCATAGATTTTTGGGGCCGCTGTAATGGGCGCTGCCAGTCAAAATAACGCTCCGGAGTCTCGTCGTAGCGTGACACACGTATATCGTAGGTACCCGGCCGGACATGACCGTGCAGCTTTAGGAAATCGTCCTTATGCAACGTCTGGAAATCGCTGGCCATCTCGCGACCAATACTATTGACCCCTCCGGTCACATGATCGATGAAACCGGCAGATACTACCCCCGCTGTTTCCAGCGATTTAATTATTGCGGTACCTATGAACGCTGCACGGGCAGCGCCAGCGAATATTTCAGCGACCACGTTGGCCGCCGATAGGCCATTCCTCATACGTTGCAAGGACTCGCGCCGAGGTTCCCCCGCCATTAAACTCTGCACCTTGTCAGTAATACTCGGTAGGCGTGTCAGGTCGGAGAAGAATGGGCCGCTGGGGGAGATAATGTGCTCGGTCAACTGGCGTAGCTCGTTCAAGTAGCATTCGTGCTGCTCGGTACTAAGAGTCCGGAGCGCCGGCAGCTCGGCAGCGGCACCGGGGCTAGTAAGCTCTGGCGTGAAGCAAGTAGGAATGATCGCGAACTCGATCTTGTCATGCAGATGAGGATGCATGGCCAAGTAGTCGCCGCACTGTTCGACTACGCGCTCGGCAACATCTTGAGGTACCGAGGCAGGGATGAATGACTCGATGCTGTGGGCAATGCAGATGTAAGGAGAGCCACCCACCTGGTACATCAGCGGTTTGCGCCGCAGATCCCGGTAGCCGTATCGGAACCTGGCAGAGGCCCAATTAAGGTCGGTGATCAGCTCCTTATATAGCGAGTAGGCTAGCGCCCGTGGCTTGGTACCGATCATTTCCGCCGGGTTCCAGTCCGGCATAAGGCCAAGGAAGGCTGTCGACGTAGGACGCGGATGGCGTTGCTTGCAGATCAGCTCTTCGAGCTGAGAGGCCTCGTGCTCCAAAACTTTGCGTAGTTGGGCGTCGGCAAGTGCGCTGGCATCACGGGGCCCATCCGCGGTCATGGGACGCACTTGGAATAGCAGAGGGCCATCGACAGTGATCGCGAACTCTATGTCCAAGGCATCGTGCCCGGTTAGAACTTGTACCTCTTCGAGCAACGAAAACAGCCCTGGTAATTCCGCAGGCTCGCTTGCCGCCTCGCTGCCAAGGGAGACGAAAGCGTGCACAGTCTCGTTGCCGGCAGTGACACCGTCGGTGCTGGCACCTAGTACATAGTCAACTACGTAATATGGCAAACCCGTCTCTGGATCACGGGTCATCGCCACTCCGCTGGCCAATACACCTCTCGCCATCTGCTGCACCAGCACCTCATCGCGCTCGCGAGCTAGGCCGTAGGATGCGATCACCGTCTTGATGGCTTCGCCGAGTGCCTGGCCGCCACACACATCTAGAATTGACGCGTACATCCCTGCACCGGAATGGCCGTCGCGGTCTTCGGCTAGACAGCTGGATCTTACAATCAGCGGCTCATCGCCAAAGAACGCCTGACAGTGCGCGATCACTGCCTGCCAGTCCTCCCGCCACTGTGCCACGGTGAATCGATGAAGGGGCAACACTTGCCCGGTGCTCAGAAGTGGTGCCAGTTGCTGCAGGGTATCGGCCTTGCCGGAAAAAACGAACACGGGAGAAGGATTTACCGAGTGCATATGTCTTCCCTAATCAGTCCAATCAGTCCTTCGCAGGGGGCTGTCAGTTTGTGTCAGGTTTAAGCCAACTCGGCGCCGGTATAAGTCGCGAGTTCAAGGCCGTAAAGTGAGGACAGCTCGCGCAGGAAGCGATTGCCCTTTTTCGCCGCAGCGTAGGGGCAGTCGTCCTCAACGATGACGTGGCCAATCGTGCCGATGTTGCCGCTATAGACGTTTACCGCCTGGCCAGGCGCAACGTGGGCGGTGCAAAACCGGATGTTGTACTTGTCCAGTAATGGCTGTAGGGAGTCGGGGGCGTAGTCGTTGGCGATATGACCGCCATTGCGGGAGGCGACAGTTACGACGCTACCTGCGCGCTGAAGCACTGAGTCGTCAATTAGAATGGGCTCGCCTAGGTGCAGGCGGACTAGCAGTTCGAACGGGTCGATGCCGGTCAGCATCCGGTACATCTGCGGCGCTACGCTACCCATCATGCGTGCGTTGATCTCCACTAGACAGGGCCCTTTGGCATCGCGCAACAGTTCAACATGATAAAGGCCAACATCCAGCCCCAGAGCGCTGAACACTGCCTGCACATATGCTTTGATCTCGTCGCGCTGTGCTGCGTCAAGGCCTGACGGCATGGTCGCGGTCATTTCTAATATTTCGCTATGGTCGGCGCGGAAACGGATGGTGGTCGCAAAGCAGGAGACTTTGGCGTCTTGGACGATGACTTCCGCTGAATGCAATGTACCGTCGATGTATTGCTCGACCAGATAGTCGCGGCTTATCAAGTGGTCGATCATAGGATCAGCACCCTTGCGACTCTGGCGCAGCTCGGCGAGAAAGGCGTCAAAGTCGGCCTGGCTATGGCAAATGGCGGAAAACTGCTTGGCGAATCCGCGGGTCGGCTTGACAACGAATGGCAGCGACAAACTCGGAGCGACCCCGTTGATCAGTTGCTCTTCGCTCAGTACTTCAAAATCAGGAGAGCGTAGTCCGTGTGCCCGCAGCGTCTCGCGCAATCGACTCTTGTATACCGCCCCGGACAGAGCTTCGTACCTCGGGTAGAGGGTGCCGATACGCTGGGCCTCACGCGCCACCGGTACTATGGCTGCTTCAGAGGTAGAGATGAGGGCGTCAATAGGACGCTCTGCGTGCAGGTTGGCCAACAACTGGCTGAGTTCGCCGTCTTCCAGGTTATCGATACGCAAATAAGTATCCACATATCGCAGGTAAGGCTCGAGACGGGAGGTGTCGTCCTTGATCGAGATCGTCAGGAACGAGGCGTCGCGCTGATGAATGAAGGTGACATGGCAGCCAAGCCGTTTGGCTGCCTCAAAAGCCAGCAGGCCGCTTACGGTGCTGTCGACGAAAACCACGTGTTTCATTGGAACCTCGGATTACCAGGGATGAAAGTAAATGGTGCTGAGCCCGAACAGCATTGCGAAGCAAGCGACCGTCGAAGGTGCGCCATACTTGGGAATTCTCAAGCTGGTGACCTGGAGGATGCCGACCAGGGCCACCAGGCCGACGATCACACCGGCACCGTAATGCCCGGCCGATAGCCCCATCAGCGCCAGCGCAAAGACAAATCCTGAATATGTGGTGGGTAGCCCCTGATATCCCCCGCCAGCCGATGTGCTGGGCATGCCAAACAGCGATAGCCGCAAAATGGCCGTGAAAACCAGAGTTGCTGCGGCCAGCGTGGCCGAAAGAGACTGGTCGAGGATTAGGATGACAAGGGCTGGCGTGATGCTGAAATTGAGCAAGTCTGCAAAACTGTCTAGATGCTTGCCGAAGGCCCGTTGCGCGCTGTTCGCCGCCAGGTAGCGTCGGGCTATGTGGCCGTCAAGGAAATCGAGCATCGCGGCCAGGCAAATCACCGTTGCCGCCAGAACGAACCGTCTTTGCAACGCAAAATAAACAGTACCGAAGGCCAAACCGATATTGAACATTGTTAATATGTTCGCCAAATCCAAAAGGCGGACGAACGGAAATGCACGCGCTAATGTGGGCATGCTGTTCTTCTTGAGGAAACTATTTAGACAGGTTGTTTTCCCTTGATCGCAACTGTCTTTCGAAGGGCGTTGGTTGCGACGAAATAGAAAGCAACGAAGATAACGCTCGTGCTGAACAGGCCTGCATACTTAACCAGAATTGAACCGGCGAAGATGGTAATTATCATGCCTAAGTACACCCCGGCATACTGGACAGATGCCATCAACGGCATGGCACTGGTAGGTGTGCTCCTGACAAGATCGGCTTGCAACTTGAAAAATGTCAGTTCGAAAAAGAATATGTAGAAAAAATACGCGATGTAACTGGACTGAATATCATGGCCGAAGGCTGCGAGCATCATGAACAGGCCGCTGGCTACAGCCATCGGCATAGGTAGCGGTCGCAAATTACACTTGTCCAAACGATAGAACAGTACTGCGCCCACCAAAGCTGCCACACTATTGACGGCCTGCAACAAACCGACATACACCTCTCCCAAGCCCAGCACATGGGCCGGTAACAGCACCCTGGACACATTGAAGAAGCCCTGAAAAAGGCTGACGAAGACGATGAACTGATAGAGGCTGAGGCGTAGCGCGGGATACTCCTGCAAAAGCGACCCAAGGGCAGTCAATAGTCTTGGTGTGACCTGCAAGGTGATCGGAGGCTTTGTTGGCGCAGGTAGTAGATAGCCTGCCAAAGCCGCGATGGAAAAAAGACTGACAGTAATGAGCAGGGCTAACCCAGGCGTCATGTTGGCTTTGAACAGTACCAGACTGATGCCTGCCAGGCCGCCGGCAATGAATTGTGCGGTGAGTGTCAGAGGCACTGAGCTGGCGATTTGCGCACTCGGGAAATAACACTTGATGGCAACAATACGCCCTACCCGTTGCAGCGCATCCAGGGCGCCAATGACTACCGCGCCTAACACGGCGACTTCCACATGATGTGGCAGGATCTTGTAGGTGGCCGCCGCGCAGCCCAGCGACAGCAAGTTGGCACTCCACAGCAAGGTGCGTGGCGCTAGATAGTCAGCCAGGCGGTAGATAGGAACGACAAGAATTACCGGCAGAACCATTGGCGCAAACAGCACCACTTGGGAAAGTATTAGGCTGGCAGTATTAGCATAAATATAGTAGGAAAGATAAATATAACTCAGCGTAGAGGCCGAAATGGCACACAAGTTAACGCCCCAAAGGAGCACTGAGTGCCTACGAGATGCTGCAAACTCTTCCATTGCTCGCGCCTATTATATAGCTTCCTGCCATGCATGAAGCATACCCTGCATAGAAAATCGTTTTAAGATAGGTTAAACAAGAATTAAAAATGCTTGTTTTGGGTGCGTCACCAAGTAAATGTGCATCATTGCAGTCCGTCAACATCTTTACTAATCCTCACCAACATAGCTTCTAATCATCAGCAAAATTAGTAGATAGAAAAAACCGACTGACTGATACAGCCATGCTATCCCACTCGTATCGCTGTCTCGGTGAGGAATATCGATGTAGCGGCGTCAAGACTAGGTGCGGAAGGAGGGTAGGGCAACAGCTGGGCATGTATTTGGGAAATGGACTACAAGACTGTGGATAAGTCTTATGGACATATGTCAAAAGTCTTCTCGGCCTGGTCGGCGTAGTTGGCTAGGGCGATGTCGAGCCGATGGCTCTGGCTTTTGCTGTGACTGTTGCTTCTAAGCGCGCGGTAGATCAGGTGCTGCAGATTGCGACTTCAGGAGGCCGAGCGTAGGGCTTGCTCCCGGGAGGACTGCGCTGCAGGCCTCATTCTGGGGCCCAGCGCTTGACGGGCATCCATGCCCGTCACCTCCATGCGCAAGGCCTGCGTTCGGCCTCCTGAAGTCGCGAAGATCAAGATCAGGATCAAAAGCCAGATCAAAAGCCGGCAAGACCTGAAAACACCGCTAGATCAGGCTACGAAAAGGCGATAGCCGCACGACTATCAGCGCAATAGCGAACGGTGGTTGTCCAAAAACCTGCGAAAGAGGACAATTATCGGCTTCCCGTCACAACCAGCGACCTTGCATGGCCTTTCTTGCACTTGGTATCAACCATAAGACTGCCTCGGTAGACGTACGCGAGCGCGTGGCGTTTACCCCAGAGCAGCTGGTAGACGCCCTGCAGCAGCTCTGCCGGCTGACATCCAGCCGCGAAGCGGCGATTCTGTCGACCTGCAACCGTAGCGAGCTCTATATCGAGCAGGACCACCTGTCCGCCGATGTGGTGCTGCAATGGCTCGCCGACTACCACCGCCTCAGCCTGGACGAGCTGCGCGCCAGCGCCTACGTGCACGAAGAGCACGAGGCGGTGAAGCACATGATGCGGGTGGCCTCCGGCCTGGACTCCCTGGTGCTCGGCGAGCCGCAGATCCTCGGCCAGATGAAGTCCGCCTACGCCGTGGCGCGTGAGGCTGGCACCGTCGGCCCATTGCTCGGGCGCCTGTTCCAGGCCACTTTCAGCGCCGCCAAGCAGGTGCGCACCGACACCGCCATCGGTGAAAACCCGGTGTCGGTGGCGTTTGCCGCGGTCAGCCTGGCCAAGCAGATCTTCAGCGACCTGGGCCGCAGCCAGGCCCTGCTGATCGGCGCCGGCGAAACCATCACCCTGGTCGCCCGCCACCTGCATGAGCAGGGCGTGCGCCGCATCGTCGTGGCCAACCGTACCCTTGAGCGGGCCAGCATTCTGGCCGAGCAGTTCGGTGCGCACGCCGTTCTGCTGGCCGACATCCCCCAGGAACTGGCCAACAGCGACATCGTCATCAGCTCCACCGCCAGCCAGTTGCCGATCCTCGGCAAGGGCGCGGTCGAGAGCGCGCTGAAACAGCGCCGGCACAAGCCGATTTTCATGGTCGACATTGCTGTACCGCGCGATATCGAAACCGAAGTCGGCGAACTCGACGACGTCTACCTGTACACTGTCGATGACCTGCACGACGTAGTGGCGGAAAACCTCAAGAGTCGCCAGGGCGCGGCCCAGGCCGCCGAAGAGCTGGTGTCGGTGGGGGCCGAAGACTTCATGCTGCGCCTGCGCGAGCTGGCCGCGGTGGATGTGCTCAAGGCCTATCGCCAGCAAAGCGAGCGCCTGCGCGACGAAGAACTGCAAAAGGCCCAGCGACTGCTGGCCAACGGCGGCAACCCCGAAGAGGTACTGGCCCAACTGGCCCGGGGGCTGACCAACAAACTCCTGCACGCACCCAGCGTGCAATTGAAAAGGCTCTCGGCCGAGGGCCGCCTCGATGCGCTGGCCATGGCCCAGGAACTCTTTGCCCTCAACGAGGGCTCGACGGACAAATCCCCGCAATGAAAGCGTCGCTGCTGAACAAACTGGAAATCCTCCAGGACCGCTTCGAAGAACTCACCGCACTGCTCGGTGATGCCGAGGTCATTTCCGACCAGACGCGCTTTCGCGCCTATTCCCGTGAATACGCCGAAGTCGAGCCGGTCTACGCTGCTTATAAAGAGTGGCGCAAAGTCCAGGACGACCTCGAAGGTGCCCAGGCGCTGCTCAAGGACAGTGACCCGGACCTGCGCGAAATGGCCGTGGAAGAAGTGCGTGAAGCCAAGGAACAACTGCTGACGCTGGAGTCGCAGCTGCAACGCATGCTGTTGCCCAAGGACCCCAACGACGGCCGCAACGTGTTCCTCGAAATCCGTGCCGGCACCGGTGGCGACGAGGCGGCGATCTTCTCCGGCGACCTGTTCCGCATGTATTCGCGCTACGCCGAAAAGCGTGGCTGGCGCCTGGAAATCCTCTCCGAGAACGAAGGCGAGCACGGCGGCTACAAGGAAATCATCGCCCGCGTCGAGGGTGAGAGCGTGTACGGCAAGCTCAAATTCGAGTCCGGCGCGCACCGCGTACAGCGCGTGCCCGAAACCGAATCCCAGGGCCGTATCCACACCTCCGCGTGCACCGTGGCGGTACTGCCCGAGCCGGACGAACAGGCGGCCATCGAGATCAACCCGGCCGACCTGCGCGTGGACACCTACCGAGCATCCGGTGCCGGTGGCCAGCACGTCAACAAGACCGATTCGGCGATCCGGATCACCCACTTGCCCACCGGTATCGTGGTCGAGTGCCAGGAAGAGCGCTCGCAGCACAAGAACCGTGCCCGCGCCATGTCCTGGCTGTCGGCCAAGCTCAACGACATGCAGACCAGCGCCGCGCAGAACGCCATCGCCACCGAGCGCAAGCTGCTGGTCGGCTCGGGTGACCGTTCCGAGCGCATCCGTACGTACAATTATCCACAGGGCCGGGTGACCGATCACCGCATCAACCTGACCCTGTACTCGCTGGACGACATCCTCGCCGGTGGCGTGGAGGCGGTGATCGAACCGCTGCTGGCCGAATACCAGGCCGATCAACTGGCCGCCCTGGGGGACTGATGACCATCATCGCCAGCCTGCTGCGCAACGCGCAGTTGCCAGAATCGCCCACCGAGCGGCTGGATGCCGAGCTGCTGTTGGCCGCGGCCATCGGCAAGTCGCGCAGTTACCTGCACACCTGGCCCGAGCGAATCGTCAGCAGCGAAGATGCCGAGACCTATGCCGGCTACCTGCAGCGCCGCCGTGGCGGCGAACCGGTCGCCTACATTCTCGGGCTGCAGGGCTTCTGGAAGATCGACCTGGAGGTTGCGCCGCATACCCTGATCCCGCGGCCGGATACCGAGCTGCTGGTCGAAGCCGCGCTTGAACTGCAACCCGCCACGCCGGCCAAGGTCCTTGACCTGGGCACCGGCACCGGCGCGATTGCCCTGGCCCTGGCCAGCGATCGCCCGGCCTGGCAGGTAACTGCAGTGGACCGGGTGGAAGAGGCCGCCGCCCTGGCCGAGCGCAACCGCCAGCGCCTGGGCCTGGCGAACGCCCAGGTACGGCTCAGCCACTGGTTCGACAGCCTGGCCGGCGAGCGTTTCGACCTGATTGTAAGCAACCCGCCCTACATCGCCGCCGCAGACCCGCACCTGGTCGCCGGTGATGTACGCTTCGAACCCAGCAGCGCGCTGGTGGCCGGCGCCGATGGCCTGGACGACTTGCGCGTAATCGCTGCCCAGGCCCCCGCGCACCTGGTGCCGGGTGGCTGGTTGCTGCTGGAACACGGCTACGATCAGGCAGCGGCGGTGCGCGCCTTGCTGGCTGAACAAGGCTTCATCGAGGTCGCCAGCCGCACGGACCTGGGCGGCCATGAACGCATTACCCTGGGGCGCCTGCCATGCTGAGTGATCAGGAACTGCTGCGTTACAGCCGGCAGGTATTGCTGGCCCAGATCGACATCGACGGCCAGTTGCGGCTCAAGCAGAGCAAGGCGCTGATCGTCGGGCTCGGTGGCCTTGGCTCGCCAGTCGCCTTGTACCTGGCCGCTGCCGGGGTGGGTGAGCTGCACCTGGCCGACTTCGACACCGTCGACCTGACCAACCTGCAACGCCAGGTGATCCACGACAGTGCCAGCGTCGGCATGAGCAAGGTCGATTCGGCCTTGCAGCGCTTGCAGGCGATCAACCCGGAAATCAGCCTGGTTGCCCATCGCCAGGCTCTGGACGAGGACTCGCTGGCGGCAGCTGTCGCAGCGGTGGACCTGGTGCTGGATTGCTCTGACAATTTCGGTACCCGCGAGGCGGTCAACGTCGCCTGTGTCGCGGCTGGCAAGCCGCTGGTCAGCGGTGCGGCGATCCGCCTGGAAGGGCAGTTGTCGGTATTCGACCCACGGCGTGACTACAGCCCTTGCTACCACTGCCTGTACGGCCATGGCAGCGAAGCCGAACTGACCTGCAGCGAAGCCGGTGTGATCGGCCCGCTGGTGGGCCTGGTGGGCAGCCTGCAGGCGCTGGAGGCGATGAAGCTGCTGGCCGGGTTCGGCGAGCCGCTGGTTGGCCGCCTGCTGCTGATCGATGCTCTCGGCACTCGTATCCGCGAACTGCGGGTCAAGCGCGACCCGGCCTGTGCGGTCTGCGGCAAGCGCGATGGCTGAGCGCTCGGCGCCGGTCGGCGTGATGGATTCCGGAGTCGGCGGCTTGTCGGTGCTCGCAGAGATCCAGCGCCTGCTGCCCAACGAGACGCTGTTGTATGTGGCCGATTGCGGGCACATACCCTACGGCGAGAAGTCGCCGGACTATATCCGTGAGCGTCTCCGACGCATTGCTGCGTTCTTCCATGAGCAGGGCGCCAAGGCCATGGTACTGGCCTGCAATACCGCCACGGTGGCGGCGGTGGCCGACCTGCGCGAGTTGTACCCGACCTGGCCGCTGGTGGGCATGGAGCCGGCGGTGAAGCCTGCTGCCGCCGCCACGCGCTCGGGCGTGGTCGGTGTGCTGGCCACCACAGGTACCCTGCAGAGCGCCAAGTTCGCCGCCTTGCTCGACCGCTTTGCCAATGACGTGCAGGTCATCACCCAACCTTGCCCGGGGCTGGTCGAGCTGATCGAGACCGGCGACCTGGCCAGTCCGGCGCTGCGCCAGTTGCTGCAAGGTTATGTGCAGCCGTTGCTGGCCGCTGGCTGCGACACGTTGATCCTCGGCTGCACCCATTACCCCTTCCTGCGCCCGTTGCTGGCCGGCATGGTGCCAGCCGACGTGGCCATCATCGACACCGGTGCCGCAGTGGCGCGCCAACTGCAGCGGCTGCTGGGCGCGGATGACCTGCTGGCCGATGGGCCAACCCGGGATACCCGCTTCTGGACCAGCGCCGATCCGCAATCACTCAGAAAAATCCTACCTTTGCTGTGGCATAAGTCCGACAGTGTGCAAAGCTTTTCATTGTGAAAAAAACGTGAAAAGAAGCTGAACTATCGTACCACTGCCGTTTTCTATCGCTTTGCCTGACATGAGGCGGATACCAATAACAGCAAAGAAGGATGTTGCTCATGAAGAAGCTGCTTGGCTTGGCGGCGGCTGCCGTCTTCACCCTGGGGCACTCACTGGCGGCGCAGGCTGCCGACGTTTCGTTTTCGGTGGGGCAGACCGGTGACTCGACCATGGTCTATCGGTTGGGGCTGCAATCGAATTGGGATGCGAGCTGGTGGCAGACCAGCGTCGGGCGCCTGACGGGGTACTGGGATGGGGCCTACACCTATTGGGATGGTGACGAGACCGCGAGCAACCATAGCCTGTCGTTCGCGCCGGTGTTCGTCTACGAGTTTGCCGGGGAGTCGGTGAAGCCTTATATAGAGGCGGGGATTGGCGTGGCGGCATTCTCCAGCACCGAGCTGGAAGACAACGAGCTGGGCTCGGCATTCCAGTTCGAGGACCGTATCGGCTTTGGATTGCGCTTTGCCGGTGGGCATGAGATTGGCGTGCGGGCGATTCACTATTCCAACGCAGGCATCAAGCAGCCCAACGATGGGGTGGAGAGCTATAGCCTGCATTACCGCATGGCGCTCTGAGCTCTCCTGTGCCGGCCTTTTCGCGGGTGAACCCGCTCCCACAGGGGGCTTACATAGCTTGAGATCTATGAGGTACCTGGAGGAGCAACTGTCTTGCTCCATTACTCAGGCTACCTCATCACCTTGTAGGAGCAGCCTTGTGCTGCGAAGAAGCCATTGCTGCAGAAGAACATCTGCTGCCCTACTGCCCTCTTCGCAGCACAAGGCTGCTCCTACAGGTTATGCGCATGACTTCAAGCCGATGCGGTCGAGGTGGGAGCCGGCTTGCCGGCGATAGGGCCGGAACGGTCACCACATCGATTACTTGAGTGGCAAAGGCCACAGGCTAGTCAGATCCAAAGCCTCCAGCACAAGCTCGGGCTCCCTCTGCGGCCACCGCCGCAGCAGCTCTTCTGCCGCATTCTGCGGCGTCCACGCCTCCGGTATCGCCTGCGCCGGTGTCACAGGTGTCTTCAGCGACTGCGGCCCCACCACGGTCAGCTCGACCCCCTGCGCCTTCAACGCCTGACGCTGCTCGCGCATCCACTGCGGCATGTTGTTCCAGCCCGCAGGCGCCTGCGTCGGTGCATGCAACTGCAGCGCCGAATAACGGTTGAACACCGCCATCACCTGGGGTGAGTCACCCTTCGCCAGCAAAGGTAGCGCTTTGGCCAGGCAATGCTCGCCGGCCAACTGGTTGTCAGTGACGATCGCCTCGAACAACTCGCTGTCCGCCACATCGTCCGCCAGGTAGTCGCTGGTACCGGCATTGATGATCAAACCGTCCAGCGCGCACCAGGCATGGCATATCTGCTGGCTGGCCTGGGCCGCCTGGTGTTCTTCGTGCAACTGCCACGGCAAGCGCAACAGCTGGCTGCCATAGCGTGCAGCCAAGGCATCCAGTGCCTCGCCATGCCTGCCGCTTGCAGCTACCCGGTGTCCTTGCTCGAGTAACCCTTCCACTAACGCCAGGCCAAGTCCATTGCCTGCTCCCGTCACCCAGATACTGCGTGCGTTGTTCAAGATGCTGCCCTCTGATCCTGCCGGCGCGGGAGGTTCTTGAATGCCTCCAGTGCGCGCTGACGACTGCTGTCGAGATCGACAATTGGACTGTGATAGGAATATCTAGCAAAAAGATCGGCCGACTTCACGGGGAAATGAATGGCTTTTTCATCCAGCCCCTGCAATTCCGGCAGCCAGTGCCGAATGAAACGCCCCTGCGGGTCGAAACGCTGCGACTGCGAAACCGGGTTGAAGATGCGGAAATAGGGCACTGCGTCGGTGCCAGTGGACGCGCTCCACTGCCAGCCACCGTTGTTGGCGGCCAGGTCGCCGTCTATCAGGTGGCGCATGAAATGCCGCTCGCCCTTGCGCCAGTCGATCAACAGGTTCTTGCTGAGGAACATGGCCACGATCATGCGCAGGCGGTTGTGCATCCACCCGGTATCCAGCAGTTGGCGCATGGCGGCGTCGATAATCGGGAAGCCGGTCCGGCCCTGTTCCCAGGCTTCGAGGTCGGCCGGTGCATCGCGCCAGGGCAGGGCTTCGGTCTGGGCGCGGAAGGCGCGGTGACGCGAGACCTGTGGATAACCGGTCAGGATGTGTTTGTAGAATTCGCGCCAGAGCAGCTCGTTGATCCAGGTTTGCACGCCGCTGCTGCCGCTGTCGAACTCGCCGCGGTTGCTGGCCAGGGCGCCGTGCAGGCACTGGCGCGGTGAAATCACGCCTGCGGCCAGGTAGGCCGAGAGCTGGCTGGTGCCGGGCTTGGCAGGCAAGTCGCGCAGCTGTTGGTAGTCGTCGATGGTTTCGTCGAGAAAACGGGTCAGCCGCGCCTGCGCTTCGGCTTCGCCGGCCGGCCAGTGGTCGCGCAGTGTTTGCGCGGGTTTTTCGAAGCCGTCCACGTGCTGGGGGATCGGGTCGCTGCTGACCTGCAGCGGTGCCTGGCGTTTCACCCGCTGGGCCAGGGCGGGGAGGCCGCGGTGCAGGTGCTCCAGGCAGTTCTTCTTGAACTGGCTGAACACCTGGAAGTAGTCGCCGCTGCGGGTAAGGATGGTGCCTGGGCGGAACAACAGCTGGTCGAGGTGGCTGTGGGCCTGGATGGACGACTTTTCCAGCAGCGCGCGGGTGGCGTCGTCGCGACGTTGCTCGTTGATGCCGTACTCCTCGTTCCAGTGCACGCTTTGCACCTGATGCTGGCGGCAGACATCGAGTACGGCCTGTGGCGCCTGGTCCCAGGTGTCGATCCTGCGGATCAGCAGGGGGATGTTCAGGCGCTCCAGCGCCTGGCGCAGGTCGCGCAGGTTGCGCAGCCAGAAGTCGACTTTGCAGGCGGCGTCGTCGTGGGCCAGCCATTGCCCGGGGCTGACCAGCCACAGGGCGAGGGCCGGGCCGCGTTCGCTGGCGGTGCTGAGCGCGGTGTTGTCATCGATGCGCAGGTCGCTGCGCAGCCAGGTCAGGTGCATGGTGCGGTCATCTCTCCAGGCTGGCGGTCATGGGCTTGCAGCAAACGCAATGCCGCCTGAGGGGTATCGAACAGGGCAAGGTTGGGCAGCCTGAGGGCACGCAGCCGGGCTTCGTGCAGCGCCAGCATCGGCCCGCCGGCCAGGGTCGGTACGGGCAGGTTGGACAGGGTGCGTTGCAGCGCCTTGTCATCGATGCGTGGCCCCAGGTGCAGCAGCACGGCGCGCGGCTTGAGCATGGTTACGGCGCGTTGCAGGTGCGCGCCGGCAATGGTGTGCTCCAGTACTTCGACCGGCAGGCCGTTGCTGGTGAACAGCCAGGCGCACAACCACAAACCGGGGCTGAAGGTGTGTTCGCTGTGTTCGGTCAGCAAGATGGCAGGGCCTTGCAGCAACTGGTTGTCGTGGTAGACCCGGGCGCCCAGCTTGCTGCGCAGCCAGCTGTGGAAAAACACCTGCTCCAGCCGTGCATTGAAATAGTTGCGCCAGCGCAGGTCGAGGAGGTCGAGCAGCGGCAATAGCAATTGCTCGCACAGGGTGACAGCCGGGTAAAGGGCCATCGCCTGGTTGAGCTGCTGGTCGAGGGCGCGCTGCGACAGCGTGGCGATGGCCTCGACCAGTTGGAACTGCCGGGCTTGCCAGTCGCCTTTCGGTGGCGTGCTGGCCGGTTTGTCGAGCAGCTCGCGTACCTGGCCGACGGAGGCGCCGCGTTGCAGCCAGGCGAGGATCGCCTCGACGCGTTCGACCTGCTCCAGCGGATACAGGCGATGGCCCTTGGCGGTACGCTGGGGCTTGAGCAGGCCATAGCGGCGCTCCCAGGCGCGCAGGGTGACGGGATTGACGCCCGTGCGGCGAGCCAGCTCGCCGATGGGCAACAGGATTTCAGACGCCATTGCGCAGGCCCAGGCGCTCGGGGTGCGGCTGCAGGTAGGCCTGCTGCTGCAGATACGGGTCGGGGTGCTTGCGCAAATGGTGCTTGAGCAGGGTCAGCGGCACTACCAGCGGTACCACGCCTTGGTGGTATTGGCCGATGATGGCTTGCAGCTCGGCTTTGTCCTGCTGTGTGAGGGTGTCCTTGAAGTAGCCGCTCAGATGCTGCAGCACGTTGCAATGAGTGCCACGGCTGGCACAGCGACGCAGGGCCTGCATCAGCTGGCTGAAATAGCGCGGGCCGATGCTTTGCGGGTCATCGTCCTTGCTCATGTTGCCGAGCAGGCGCCCGAGGCTGCGGTAGGCCTGCGGGTTGTTGGCCATCAGCAGGTACTTGTAGCGCGAGTGGAACCGCACCAAGGCGCCACGGCTCAGGCCTTCGGCCAGCAGGCGCTGCCAGTCGGCATAGGCGTACACACGGCTGATGAAGTTCTCGCGCAGCACAGGGTCGTGCAGGCGGCCTTCTTCTTCCACCGGCAGGTCCGGGCGCCGTGCGCAGAACGCCTGGGCATACACGCCCCGCCCACCGTGGAAGGCCGGGTGGCCATTGTCCTGGTACACCTTGACCCGCTCCAGGCCACAGGAAGGCGATTTCTGCATGAAGATGTAGCCGCAGATATCGTCGAGTTCGGCTGCCATTTGCTCGCCGTAGCTGCGCAGCGGGCCGGTAAGGTCCATGCCGGGGTTGCGGGTGCCTACCACTTCCGGCTGCTCGGGGTTGCCGACCAGTCGGATCGGGTCGCGCGGCACGCCCAGGCCGATGGCCACCTCCGGGCACACCGGCAACCAGTCGAAATGTTCCTCGAGTTGCATACGGCACAGGTCGGAGGCCTTGTGGCCGCCGTTATAGCGCACGCTGTGCCCGGTCAGGCAGGCGCTGATGGCGATACGCGGCTTGCTGTGGGCAAATGAGTCGTGCATGTGCTGCCTCCCAAAACCTGTACGAGACTAAAAAGTTGTACAGGTTCATTCCAGCACAGCCCGGAAGTTATGCAAACCAGTTTTTTTGTATAACCCTACATCACTCGAGGTGTTCGAGCAGCCGACGCGCCGCTTCCTGGCCACTGAGCCAGGCGCCTTCGACACGGCCGGACAGGCACCAGTCACCGCAGGCGTACAAACCTTGGTCAGCATCGGCCAGCGCGCCCCATTCATGGTTGCTGCTCGGGCGGGCATAAAGCCAGCGGTGGGCCAAGGCAAAAGTAGGTGCCGGCACCACGCAGCCGACCAGTTCGGCGAACTCGCCCCACAGCTGTTCGATCACTTCTTCCTTGGGCAGGTCGATGTGTTGCCGGCTCCAGTCCGAGGTGGCGTGCAGTACCCAGGTGTCGAGCTGCTCGTCACGCCCGGGCTTGCTGCGGTTGCGCGCCAGCCAGTCGAGCGGGTTGTCCTGCACGAAGCAGCCTTGCATCGGGGTGTCCAGCGGGGTCTGGAAGGCCAGGGCGACGGCCCAGGTGGGCTCCATCTGCACACCGGCGGCCACGGCAGCGAGCTTCGGGGTCGCGGCCAGCAGCGGCGTGGCCTGTGGCGCCGGCACGGCGATCACCACGCGGCTGTAGGGGCCGTGGCTGCAGCCTTCGGTGTCCTGCAGGTGCCAGTACTGCTTGCCGCGGAACACTTCGGCGATGCGGCAACCGAAGTTGACCGTCACGTCCTTGAGCAGGCCGCGGGTGATTGCACTCATGCGCGGCACGCCCACCCAGCGCGTCTGCTCGTCGGGTGAAGGGGTGAGTTCGCCATCGCGGTAATTGTACAGCTGTGGCTTCCATTGCTCGGCCCAACCAGCGGCAACCCACTGCTGTACCTGCTCGACAAAGCGCCGGTCACGGGCGGTGAAATACTGGGCGCCGAGGTCCAGCGCGCCAGCTTCGCTGCGCTTGCTGGCCATGCGACCGCCACTGCCGTGGCCCTTGTCGAACAAATGCACGGATTGCCCGGCCTTCTGCAAGGCCTGGGCGGCTGACAGACCGGCGATACCGGCCCCGATGATGGCAATAGGTACTGTCATGATGGCCTCTTCAAACCTTGCTGTAAGCAGACTACGCTGTCAGGCAAACCTGTACAATGCTCAAATGTTGTATAAGGTTATTCCGTGTTGGCAGGCAGGTTGGCCTATGTTTATCCGAGAGCGTCGGGTCAAAAAAGTGCCTTGATGTTAAAAATAGACCACCGCCGCATTCTGCGAGGACACAGCCATGCATATATTGCTGACAGGCGGCACCGGGTTGATTGGCAAGCACCTGTGCCAGTACTGGCTCGGCCAGGGTCATCGCTTGACGGTGTGGAGTCGGCGACCTGAACAGGTGCCGATAATTTGTGGGACCGGCGTGCGTGGCATTGCCCGCCTGGAGCAACTGGAGGCGGATGATCACCTGGACGCAGTGATCAATCTGGCCGGTGCGCCGATTGCCGATCGGCCCTGGACGGCGGCCCGGCGCAACCTGCTGTGGGCCAGCCGCGTCACCCTTACCGAGCAGTTGCTGGCTTGGCTGGGCAGCCGCGAGCAGCGCCCGGAAGTGCTGATCTCCGGCTCTGCGGTGGGCTGGTATGGAGACGGTGGCGAACGCGAGCTGACCGAGGCTTCACCGCCGGTGCGCGAAGATTTTGCCAGCCAGCTGTGCATTGCCTGGGAAGAGACAGCGCTGCGTTCCCAGGCCCAGGGCATTCGCGTGGTGCTGGTGCGTACCGGGTTGGTTCTGGCCAGTGATGGCGGCTTTTTGTCGCGCCTGCGCCTGCCCTTCAAACTGGGGCTGGGCGGGCCTTTGGGCGACGGGCGGCAGTGGATGCCTTGGGTCCATATAGAAGACCAGGTCGCCCTGATTGATTTTCTCTTGCAGCACAAGGATGCCAGCGGTCCTTATAATGCCTGCGCCCCGGAGCCGGTGCGCAACCGCGAGTTCGCCAGGCGCCTTGGCCGCACCTTGCACCGGCCGGCGCTGCTGCCAGTGCCGGCACTGCTGCTCAAGGCCGGGCTGGGTGAGCTGTCGACCCTGCTGCTCGGCGGCCAGCGCGCCCGCCCGGTACGCTTGCTGGCGGCAGGCTTCACTTTCCGCTTCAACGATTTGCAATCGGCCCTGGACAACCTGTCCAGCCGCCTCTGACATAGGACGCTGCATGACCGATCACGCCCTGCTGCTGGTCAACCTGGGTTCCCCGGCCTCCACCTCGGTGGCCGATGTGCGCCGCTACCTCAACCAGTTCCTCATGGACCCGTACGTGATCGACCTGCCCTGGCCGGTGCGGCGCCTGCTGGTGTCGCTGATCCTGGTCAAGCGCCCGGAGCAGTCGGCGCACGCCTATGGCTCGATCTGGTGGGAGGAAGGCTCGCCGCTGGTGGTGCTTACCCGTCGCTTGCAGGCGGCGATGGTCGAGCACTGGCCCCATGGCCCGGTGGAGATTGCCATGCGCTATGGCCAGCCGGCCTTGCCCGAGGTGCTGGAGCGCCTGGTGGCACAGGGGGTGCGCAAGGTGACCCTGGCGCCGCTGTACCCGCAGTTCGCTGACAGCACGGTGACCACTGTGGTGGAACTGGCCAGGCAGACGGTCAATGAACGCAATTTGCCGTTGCAACTTCGCGTGCTGCAGCCATTCTACGAGCACCCGGACTACATCGAGGCATTGGTCGCCAGCGCCCGGCCTTACCTGGAGCAGGATTACGATCACCTGTTGCTGAGCTTCCATGGCTTGCCGGAGCGCCACTTGAAGAAACTGGACCCTACCGGCAAGCATGACTTCCAGGCGGCCGATTGCTGCAAGGATGCCAGTGCCGACATGCGCGCGGTCTGCTACCGCGGGCAGTGCCTGGCAACGGCCAGGGCCTTTGCGCAGAAGATGGGCATACCCGATGGCAAATGGTCGGTGTCGTTCCAGTCACGACTGGGGCGGGCCAAGTGGATCGAACCCTATACCGAGGCGCGGCTGGACGAGCTGGCCAAGGCTGGAGTGAAGAAGCTGCTGGTAATGTGCCCGGCGTTCGTGGCCGATTGCATCGAGACCCTGGAAGAGATCGGCATGCGCGGGAGCGAGCAGTTTGTCGAGGCCGGCGGGCAGGAGCTGGTGCTGGTGCCTTGCCTGAATGATCACCCGGAGTGGGTGAAGGCGCTGGCGGGGATGTGCGAAAAGGCCTGACTTTCAGGTTGCCTGTACTGGCCCTATCGCCGGCAAGCCAGCTCCCACAGGTATTCCACAGTTCTCGAAATCTGTGGGGTACCTGTGGGAGCTGGCTTGCCGGCGATAGGGCCAGATCAGGCTAAAGCCGGATCAAGGCAACTGATCATCCAGCTTCTTGTGCTTCCAGCCATCATTGCCCGGCAAGATCAGGTTCAGGGCGATTGCCACGATGGCGCACAGGGCGATGCCCTTCAGGCCCCAGTCATCCGGGCCGTCACCGCTGCCGATCAGTACGCCGCCAATACCGAACACCAGGGTCACCGACACGATCACCAGGTTGCGCGCTTCGGCCAGGTCGATCTTGTGGCGGATCATGGTGTTCATGCCCACCGCCGCGATCGAACCGAACAGCAGGCACAGGATGCCACCCATCACCGGTACCGGGATGCTTTGCAGCAGTGCGCCGAACTTGCCGATGAAGGCCAGGGTGATGGCGAAGACCGCCGCCCAGGTCATGATCTTCGGGTTGTAGTTCTTGGTCAGCATCACCGCGCCGGTCACTTCGGCATAGGTGGTGTTGGGCGGGCCGCCGAACAGGCCGGCTGCGGTAGTGGCCAGGCCGTCGCCCAGCAGGGTGCGGTGCAGGCCGGGCTTCTTCAGGTAGTCGCGGCCAGTCACGCTGCCGACCGCGATCACCCCGCCGATGTGCTCGATCGCCGGTGCCAGGGCAACCGGGACGATGAACAGGATGGCCTGCCAGTTGAACGCTGGCGCGGTGAAGTTGGGCAGCTCCAGCCACGGTGCGGCGGCGATCTTGGCAGTGTCGACCACGCCAAAGGCGAACGACAGGGCAAAGCCTACGAACACGCCGGCAATGATCGGCACCAGACGGAAGATGCCCTTGCCGAACACGGCGACGATCAGCGTTGTCAGCAGGGCCGGCATCGAGATCATCATGGCGGTCTTGTAGGGCAGCAGCACGCTGCCGTCACCGGCCTTGCCCATCGCCATGTTGGCGGCGATCGGCGCCATGGCCAAGCCGATGGAGATGATCACCGGGCCGATCACCACCGGTGGCAGCATGCGGTCGATGAAACCGGTGCCTTTGATTTTCACCATCAGGCCCATGAAGGTGTACACGAAACCTGCGGCCATCACGCCGCCCATGGTCTCGGCCAGGCCGAACTGGCCCTTGGCGAGGATGATCGGGGTGATGAAGGCAAAGCTCGAGGCCAGGAACACGGGTACCTGGCGGCCGGTGACCAGCTGGAACAGCAGGGTGCCGATACCGGCGGTGAACAGCGCGACGTTCGGATCGAGGCCGGTGATCAGTGGCATCAGCACCAGCGCGCCAAATGCCACGAAGAGCATCTGCGCGCCCGAAACGACCTGGCGCCAGAGCGGGTCGTTGAAGCCGTCCTGCATGGTCAGGCGTCCTTTTGCTTGGTGCCGAAGATCTTGTCACCGGCATCGCCCAGGCCCGGCACGATGTAGCCGTGTTCGTTCAGGCGCTGGTCGATCGAGGCGGTGTAGATCTGCACGTCCGGGTGGGCTTTTTCCACCACTTCGATGCCTTCTGGCGCGGCGACCAGGACCATGGCGCGGATCTCTTTGCAGCCGGCCTTCTTCAGCAGGTCGATGGTGGCGACCATCGAACCGCCGGTGGCCAGCATCGGGTCGATGATCAGGGCCAGGCGCTGGTTGATGTCCGGCGCGAGCTTTTCCAGGTAGGTGTGGGCTTCGAGGGTTTCCTCGTTGCGGGCAACGCCGACGGCGCTGACCTTGGCACCCGGGATCAGGCTGAGCACGCCGTCGAGCATGCCGATGCCGGCACGCAGGATCGGCACCACGGTAATCTTCTTGCCGGCGATTTTTTCAACTTGCACCTTGCCGCACCAGCCATCGATCTCGTAGGTTTCGAGCGGCAGGTCCTGGGTGGCTTCGTAGGTCAGGAGCGCGCCGACTTCCTGGGCAAGTTCGCGAAAATTCTTGGTGCTGATATCGGCACGGCGCATCAGGCCGAGCTTGTGGCGGATCAGCGGATGGCGGATCTCACGAGTGGGCATAGGGGGGCTCCGAAAGGCGGGCAAAAAAACCGCGCTAGATTAATCTATTCAGCCTGTGCTGTCGTCTGGTCATTCTGGACGTTAGTCCATAAATGCTTGATCTGTGACGAGCGGATGCGTACCTTTGCCCGCTTTTCCAAAATGCACCCCCGGAGAGCGCCATGTCCGCCGATCTCGAGCATATCCGTCAAGTCATGCGTGAAGCTGACTGCCTGTACACCGAAGCCGAAGTCGAAGCGGCCATCGCCAAAGTCGGCGAGCAGATCTGCAAGGACCTGCACGACAAGAACCCGGTTGTGTTCTGCGTGATGAACGGCGGCCTGATCTTCTCCGGCAAACTGCTGACCCACCTGCAGTTCCCACTGGAAGCCAGCTACCTGCACGCCACCCGCTACCGCAACCAGACCAGCGGCGGCGAGCTGTTCTGGAAGGCCAAGCCCGAAGTGTCGTTCATCGACCGTGACGTACTGATCGTCGATGACATCCTCGACGAAGGCCACACCCTCAGCGCCATCATCGAGTTCTGCAAGCATGCCGGCGCGCGCTCGGTGCACACCGCGGTACTGATCGACAAGGACCATGACCGCAAGGCCAGCCCGGAGCTCAAGGCCAACTACGTGGGCCTGCCCTGCGTCGACCGCTACATCTTCGGTTATGGCATGGACTACAAAGGCTACTGGCGCAACGCCAACGGCATCTTCGCCGTAAAGGGGCTGTGATCATGCGCCAGCCTGCGTTCATCGACCAATCGTTGTTCGCCGGGCTGGCTGCACAGGCTGCCGCCAACCCACGCGGGCGGCAGCATCACAATTTCCATGAGATGGAAGAGCCTTGCCACCGCATGGCGGTCGGGCTGCAACCGAGCACCTACATCCCTCCGCATCGGCACCTCCGCGATGACAAAGCCGAAACGCTGGTCGTGCTTAAGGGTTGCCTGGGCCTGCTGCTCTTCGACGAGCAGGGGGCGGTGACCGACAAGCGAGTGCTGAAGGCGGGGGGTGATTGCCTGGGTGTGGACCTGGCACCTGGTATTTATCATGGGCTGGTGGTGCTGGAGCCGGACAGCATCATGTTCGAGTGCAAGGCCGGGCCGTATCGGCCGGTGGGTGAAGGCGAGCATGCGCACTGGGCTCCGCGCGAAGGTGAAGAAGGCGTGGCCGAGTACCAGGCCTGGATGCGCGCGCAGTTCGATTGATGTCAGGCCGGCGCACTCAACTGTAGGAGCGGCCTTGTGTCGCGATCGGGCTGCGCAGCAGCCCCTCGATTGAAGCTTCGCCACCAACATGGCCGGGGCCGCTTTGCGGCCCATCGCGACACAAGGCCGCTCCTACAAGAGCCTGTGCAGGCCGTGCTAGAGTGCTCCTTCATTCAAGGAGCCTCACATGCGTGCGTTTCTTCCCCTCCTGCTGGCGGTCAGCCTGCCACTCGCCGCCGCACCGCTGCACAGCCAGTTCCTGCCACCTGATGACCAGTCCCTGCGCCAGGAAGCGCCGACTGGCCAGCAATTGCTGCAAGTGACCGACTACTCGGTGGTAGTGGGTACCCAGCGCCAGTCCGACCAGCAGCCGATCCCGATCACCTCGTCGTTGCAGGTGCGCCTCAAGGGCAAGCCGCTGAGCAAGGGCGCGACCATAGCCCAGGTGCTGCTGACCTTTGACGGTGAAGCGGCCAAGAGCCTGAAGAAACCCGTATACGACGACAAAACCCGCACCCTGAGCCTGAATTACCCGCTCAGCGACTACCGCGTGATCATGGACCTGCTGCGTAACGAGACGCTGTATGTGCAGTTCCTCACGTACGGCAACGGCCACGTCTGGGCCGACCTGCACACCGGTACCGTACGTACGCGTTGAGGCGCCCGGCCTGCGGGGGGTACACTGCCGGCCTTCGAAATTTCGTGATGGTCCAGTTGGAGTCGGCAATGCGTAAAGACAAGAAACAGGTAATCGGTGACGAGATCAGCGACGACTACATCAAGTCGTTCCTTCAGTTCGAGCCGGCCGATGGCGTGACATCGCCGTCGCTGCACAAGCTGGTCAAGGCCTACCGCGGCCTGCGCATCGACGATTTCGAGCGTTTTGTCGGCTTCTTCGTCGAGGCTGGGCTGGACCTGGATGGCAAGGATGAGCACGGCAAGACCTTTGTCGAGCAGATTGCCGACCAGCGCAATGCGTCGGATTACATCGAGATCATCGCCAAGGCCCGTGGCTGATTTTTAACCTGTGACGGCCCTTTCGCGGGCACGCCCGCTCCCACAGGGATGGTGCACAGCCTGAGGGCGACGCCAAAACCTGTGGGAGCGGGCATGCCCGCAGAGGCCGGCACAGGTGAATGAGCAACCAGGCACAAAAAAACGCCCCGAGGGGCGTTTTTTCGTTACCGGCCGAATCAGGCGTAATGCTTGGCCGCCGGGCTGCTTTCCACCAGGTCCAGCGCCACGTCGTTGTCGGCACTGATCTTGTGGTACAGGGCAGCATCGGTCGCCAGGGTCTTCTCGCGAGCCGGGAAGATTTCCTTGAGCTTGGCAGCCCAGGCACCTTTGGCCTGCTCGGGGAAGCAGCGCTCGATCAGTTCCAGCATGATCGACACGGTCACCGAAGCACCCGGCGATGCGCCGAGCAGTGCAGCCAGGCTGCCGTCCTGGGCCGAGACCAGCTCGGTACCGAACTGCAGAACGCCGCCTTTCTTCGGGTCTTTCTTGATGATCTGCACGCGCTGACCAGCCACTTCCAGGCGCCAGTCTTCGGCCTTGGCCTGCGGGTAGAAGCGACGCAGGGCTTCCAGGCGCTGCTCCATCGACTGCATCACTTCGCTGACCAGGTACTTGGTCAGGTCCATGTTGTCACGGGCCACGGCCAGCATCGGGCCGATGTTGCCCATGCGCACCGACAGCGGCAGGTCCATCAGCGAACCGTGCTTGAGGAACTTGGTGGTAAAGCCGGCATATGGGCCGAACAGCAGCGATTTCTTGCCATCGACCACGCGGGTATCCAGGTGCGGTACCGACATCGGTGGGGCGCCGACCGCAGCCTGGCTGTAGACCTTGGCCTGGTGCTGCTTGACGATTTCCGGGTTGTCGCAACGCAGCCACTGGCCGCTGACCGGGAAGCCGCCGAAGCCTTTGCTTTCCGGGATGCCCGACAGCTGGAGCAGCGGCAGGGCCGCGCCACCGGCGCCGAGGAAGACGAAGCGGGCGTCCACTTCACGGCTGCCGCCGCTGTTGACGTCCTTGATGCTCACGGTCCAGCCCTTGCCGTTACGGCGCAGGCCGACGACCTTCTTGCTGTACTTGACCTGAGCATCCTGCGAGTCGCCCAGCAGCTTCAGCAGCTTGTTGGTCAGGGCGCCGAAGTTGACGTCGGTGCCCTTGAGCACGCGGGTGGCGGCGATGTGCTGGTCGGCTGGGCGGCCTGGCATCATCAGCGGCATCCAGTCATTCATCACGGCCTTGTCTTCGGTGTATTCCATGTCCGCGAAGGCATGGTGCTGCTTGAGCAGCTCATAGCGCTTCTTGAGGAAGGAAACACCCTTGTCACCCTCGACGTAGCTCAGGTGCGGGACAGGGTTGATGAAGGCACGTGCCGAGCCGAAGTTGCCCTTCTTGCTCAGGTAGGCCCAGAACTGGCGCGAAACCTCGAACTGGGTGTTGATGTGCACGGCCTTCTTGATGTCGATGCTGCCATCGGCGGCCTGGGGCGTATAGTTAAGCTCGCACAGGCCGGCGTGGCCGGTGCCTGCGTTGTTCCAGGGGTTGGAGCTTTCCGCGGCTCCGGAGTCCATCGCCTCCACGACCTCAAGCTTCAGGGTCGGGTCGAGCTCCTTGAGCAGTACGGCCAGGGTGGCACTCATGATGCCCGCGCCTACCAGTACCACATCAACCGATTCGTTCTGCGCCATTTAACGCGTCTCCACAATCTACAGCTACCTAATTGACAGCATAGGACCTGGGTTCGCCAGGGTCGCCATGTCCGACTTTTCGCAGTTCTTGCAACTTCCGCGGACACCGCCAATCAGTCTTCGGGTTCGCGTATTGAACGCGGTTTGCCACGGGTGCGGCAATTCGACTTATGGTCAAGGTGTCGTGCGTGCGTTATGGAACGGCTCAGACACTCATACGGGATGAGCGCATTTGCCGCCTGTTCAGGGCTGTTCGGGACACATCTGCCGCTTTTGCACATGCCAGACTGTTCATTTGCTCGCCACACTCTTGTGAAGTTGTGAAAACCGTTTTTTCACGCTCTTTTGGAGACGTGAACCTCAAAAGGGGACTGCGCGATGGCAACCCGCAGGTTCATGCAGTGTGAAGGGCCGGAAAAGCAGGCACGACAGCCGATGCAAGACCTGAGTGGAAGGCTCTCTGTGGGCGAAGCGTTGAAGTTGCCGGGGTCAATCGGCGAGTGCGGGGCCCGATCAGGAGACGTCCTTATAATCGGGGGGAGATTATAGCGATGTCGCGGGCAGAAATGTCGCCATTCGTGGTTTTTATTGCAGCGTTTGTCAGGCCGCGAGGATGCGCTGGTGCCAGCGGCGGCTTGCGCGGGCGCAAACCCGGGCACTGGCGGGCAGTTCGCGGCCCAGCCAGGCGAGCTGGATTTCGCTGATCTGGACCCAGCCGCTGCCGCTGGGCGCCTGGCTGCATTGCTTGAAGGCCAGGCATTTGCCGTTCGCGTCGAGGCGGGCATAGGTGTTGTGGCGCGGGCGTTGGAAGAGCAGGGTCCAGAGCGAGGCCATGGCAGCGAGTCCTGTGCGTTAGGGCTTGGCGCAAGGATAAGGGCGCGGCGATGAAACGATTGTGACAAGCGGGCCGGACCGATGACTGGTCGATGCGTGGCTAGGTATACTGTGGGCCTTCGCCGCATTTTCTGGAGTAACGCGCATGTTGCAACGTCTGTTGTTCGGTTTGATCGCCGTGGCCAGCCTCAGCCTGGTCGGTTGTGCCCACAGCCCGCAACAACTCAATCCGCAACCCACGCTCAAGGCCCAGCTCGCCCCGGTCGGCCATGGCCAGCCGGTAGTGGTCCGGGTGGTTGACGGCCGGGCCTCGCAGTCCCTGGGCACTCGCGGTGGCATGTACCCCGAGACCAGCACCATCAGCGTCAGCGGTAACGACATCGTGCCCAAGCTGCAGGCCCAGGCCGAAGCCGCCGTGCGCCTGCTCGGCTTCACCCCGACGCCGAACGCCTACAACGCGCCGCAGCTGACCGTGACCCTGGCGGAGCTGAAGTACCAGTCGCCGAAAGACAACCTGTACGTGACCGAGGCTACCATCGGCGCCACCTTCCGTGCCGACGTGTCCAATGGCGGCCGCCGCTACAGTGGCCGTTACGGCGCTTCGCTGGACCAGCGTTTCGGCATGGCGCCGAACCAGGAAACCAACACCCAGCTGGTGGGCGATGTGCTGAGCGATGCCCTGACCCGCATGTTCAAGGACCCGACCATCGGTCAGGTGCTGGGGCAGTAAGGCTTCAGCTGTAAAACAAAACCCGCTGCCTGTGTTCCAGGCAGCGGGTTTTTTGTTGTCTGTGCCCGCGAAGAGGCCGGCAAATCTTCATGCCATGCCAGATGAAATTTGATGACACTTTGTCGCCTGGGCCGGGCGTCTGGGCACGACTTGGGTAGAATGCCGGCCTTTGCCGTCGCTCATACCGAGGTTGCGTGATGTCCTTGCAAGTGCTCTGGGGGTTCCTGGCCGCCCACCCGACCAAGCTGATAAATCTGCTGGCGCTGCTGCTGACCTGCCCGGGTGGGTTGCTGCTGCACAGTGCGCGGCGGCGCGAGGCCGAGACCCGCGAATACATGGCGGTGGACGAGGGGGTGGTGGACGCGTTCGACCTGCGGGTACCGCGGTACTTCTACATTCTTGGGTTTTCGTGCCTGGCGATGGCGCTGCTGTTGTCCTGGTTCAGTACCTGGGTCTGAGATTCCGGGGCCGCTTTGCGGCCCATCGCCGGCAAGCCAGCTCCCACAGGATTACACAAGCCTGAGGGAAATGCGGTCTCTGTGGGAGCTGGCTTGCCGGCGATGGGCTGCAAAGCAGCCCCGGCATTCGCTCAGGCAACCGGTGCCTGCTGCCTTACCTGGTACTGGTTGCGCACCGGCGTCGCATACTGCAACACCAGGTACGGCCGTTGCTCCTCGGGGCAGGCATCCAGGCGGCGTTGCCATTCTTCCTTGGCCCGGGCCAGCTCATCAGCCGGGAACACCTTCTCGGCGCTCGGCACCTGCAGCGCCTCATCCTTGCCATCCCACATCGCATAGGCCAGGTAGTGCACCGGGAACAGCCGGTAGCCACCGAGGATCTGCCGGTCGATTTCCACTGCCAGCTGCTTGGTGTCCTCGTGGTACTCGGTCACCGGCGGGGCAAAGTTGATGTGCACCCGGCCCTTGTAGCCGGTAATGCCCTTGGCGATGCTGTTGTCGTCCTCGCCCGGCGCCTTCTTGTAGGTGCCGGTGGTGGCGCGGATGTACAGCTCGCGGGCCTTGGCCTGGTCGCAGGGGTCATATTCGTAGCTGATCGAAACCGGTGTCAGGTTAAGGCTTTGGATCACCGCGCCGAACGGCTCGTCCTTGCGGCTCATGTGGAACATCTTGAGGATCGCCGAATCGGTGCGGTCGTCACCGTCCTTGGCCCGGCCTTCGGCCTGGGCGATCCAGATCGACGTGGCGTCGTTGCGGATCGAATGGTTGATGTAGGCCGAGAGCAGCTGGTAGGCCGCCAGCTTTTCGCGGCGCCCACTGATCGAGCGGTGCACGATGAAGCTTTTGTTCAGGCGCATCATGTCGCTGACAAACGGCTTTTGCAGCAGGTTGTCGCCAATGGCGATGCGCGGCGTGGGCAGGCCGGCGTGGTACACCGCGTAGTTGACGAAGGCCGGGTCCATGACGATGTCACGGTGGTTGGCCAGGAACAGGTAAGCGGTGCCGGCCTTGAGCTGCTCCACGCCCGAATAGGTGACGCCGTCGGTGGCGCGGTCGATGGTCTGGTCGACGTAGTACTCGACTTTGTCCTGCAAGGTCGAGACACAGGTGACACCGGCGAATTCCTTGCGCAGGCGGCGGGCGATCAGCGGTTTGAGCAACCAGCCGAGAGCACCGGCCGCACGCGGGAAGCGGAAGTGGGTGAGGATATCGAGGAATGCCGGGTCGCTGAGCAGGCGTGCCAGAACGGCAGGGACCTCAGCGTCGTCGTACGGTCGGATGGCATCGAATTCGCCCATCATGCTCTCTTGTTGGAAACGGCTAGGGTAATAAGGTAGGGACGGGCTCCGAAAAACGGCTCGGACACACACAGGCCCTGTAAACAGACCGGCAATTATACGCATAAGTCACCCCGGAGGCCGCGATGCTGGAAACTGCTATCTACGATTGCCCTTATTGTGGCGAAGAAGTCGAAACCACGGTGGACCTGTCCGGTGGCGATCAGGAGTACATCGAGGACTGCCAGGTATGCTGCAAGCCTATCCGCTTCGTGCTGCAAGTTCATGGCGAGGAGTGGATGCTGGATGTATTCGGTGAGAATGACTGATGCAGCGCATCTACGAACCGGAAAGCCTGCTCGAGGCTGAAATGCTGGCGGGCATGCTCGCCAGCGAGGGGATCGAGGCACACCTGGTTGGCCGTGACCTGGTCGGTGCTGCCGGTGAGCTGCCGATGCAGGGTTTGCTGGGGCTTGCCGTGGCTGATGAGCAGGCCGAGTACGCACGGCAGCTGATCGATGCGTACAATGACGCCCAGCCACTGGTTGGCGACGAACCGGAGAGTTTCCCCGGTACCTTGATCTGCTAGGTTCTGAATTCGCCCATGTGTGGACGTTACGCCCTGTTTCGCTGGCCCCAGGCTCTTGCCAGTCTGCCGGGCTTTCCCGTTGGCCAGCCAGCCCAATGGAACATCTCGCCCGGGGCTTCGGTGCTGATCCAGCGCCAGCTCGACGGCCAGCTGCAACTGGCCAGGGCGCGCTGGGGGCTGACCCCGGCCTGGCTCACCGACCTGTCTCGTACCCCCGCCCATGCCCGTGCCGAAACCCTGGCCGAGCAGCCGATGTTTCGCGACGCGTTTCGCCAGCGCCGCTGCCTGATGCCGGCCAACGGCTTTTACGAATGGCGCGGTAGCGTGCGCAAGCGCCCGTACTGGCTGACCCCGGGGGAGGGCGCATCGCTGTACTTCGCCGCCGTGTGGGAGGCCTACCCGGTGCAGGACCAGGTTTGGCTGAGTTGTGCGGTGGTGACCCAGGCGGCGATGAACCAGCGTCGGCCGCTGATACTGGACGAGGCAGGGCAGGCCGCCTGGCTTGACCCGGACACGCCGCTGGCCCGGCTGCATGAGTTGCTGGCCAGCCCGCCGGCGACGTTGCGCGAGCGGGCCTTGGCGCATTTCGTCAATGACCCGAAGCTGGATGCGCCGGAGTGCCTGACCCCGGCTTGAGGGGCTACCCGCACCGGCCCCTTCGCGGGCATGCCCGCTCCCACAGGTATTACACGGCCTTCAGGTTTACTGTATCCACTGTGGGAGCGGGCGTGCCCGCGAAGAGGCCGGTGCAGGCAAATAAATTCTTCCGTGCGGCTATGGCGGCCCCAAGCGACTCGGCCTACGATACGGCGCATGTAAAAAGGGAGTGTTTTCATGCGTAAGTCTTTTGTCGTCAGCCTGTTGAGTGCTGGCATCCTGCTAGCCGGCTGCCAGGCGGTGAATACCACCAGCGGCGGTGCTGTCGGCGTCGAGCGCCAGCAGTACATGTTCAGCATGCTCTCGACCGATGAGGTCAACCAGATGTACGCCCAGTCGTACCAGCAGACCCTGGGTGAAGCATCGAACAAAGGCGTACTCGACAAGTCCAGCGCTGTTGCCAAGCGTGTGCAGGTAATTGCCAACCGCCTGATCGCCCAGACCCCCAAGTTCCGCCCGGATGCCGCGCAATGGAACTGGGAAGTGAACGTGATCAAGAGCGACGAGCTCAACGCCAACTGCGGCCCTGGCGGCAAGATCATCGTCTACACCGGGCTGATCGATCAGCTCAAGCTCACCGATGCGGAAATTGCTGCGGTGGTGGGCCACGAGATCGCCCACGCCCTGCGTGAGCACAGCCGCGAGGCGATGTCCAAGGCGTATGGTGTGGAAATGGCGCGCCAGGGCGCCGGTGCCCTCTTTGGCCTCGGCCAGGGGAGCATGGCCATGGCCGATACCGTGGTGAACTATGCCATGACCCTGCCCAACAGCCGGGCCAACGAGAACGAAGCCGACCTGATCGGCCTGGAACTCTCGGCGCGTGCCGGTTACGACCCGAATGCCGCGATCACCCTGTGGAACAAGATGAGCCAGGCTTCCGAAGGCGCACCGCCTGAGTTCATGAGCACTCACCCGGCGTCCCAGAGCCGCATTGCTTCGTTGCAGGCGGCCATTCCGAAGGTGATGCCGCTGTATCAGGCGGCCAAGAAGTAAGACCGTAAGGGGCTGCTTTGCAGCCCAATCGCCGGCAAGCCCCACAGGTATTGCACAGGCCTTGAGGCCGATAGAGCACCCTGTGGGAGCTGGCTTGCCGGCGATTGGGCCGCAGAGCGGGCCCCCGTCAGCAGTTAGCCCACCCAGCCACTGGCTTTCATCGCCGAGTACACGGCCACGATCGCCAGCACGAAGAACGCCGTGGCCGCCAGGCGACGGATCAGCGTCAGCGGCAGTTTGTCCGCCGCGAAGTTGCCCGCCAAAACCACCGGCACGTTGGCAATCAGCATGCCCAGGGTGGTACCGATAATGACCATGATCAGGTACGGATACTGTGCTGCCAGCATCACCGTGGCGACCTGGGTCTTGTCACCGATTTCAGCCAGGAAGAACGCGATCAGCGTGGTCAGGAACGGCCCGAAGCGGCGTGCCGGGTTCTCGTCGTCATCCATCTTGTCCGGAACCAGGGTCCACAGGGCTGTGGCGGTGAAGCTCGCAGCCAGGATCCAGTGCAGTGCCGAGTCGCTGAAGAAGCTGCCGACCCACGCGCCCACGGCACCAGCCGCGGCATGGTTGGCCAGGGTGGCGGCGATGATGCCGGCGATGATCGGCCAGGGCTTGCGGAAGCGGGCAGCGATTATGAGCGCGAGCAATTGCGTCTTGTCGCCGATTTCGGCGAGGGCAACGATGGCGGTGGGGACCAACAGAGATTCCAGCATCAGGATTCCTACGGGGGCGGGTCGACACGGCTATGACACGTACAGCCTCCCCGCCCCGGGTAAGGTGTGCGTGTCATAGGTCTTGTCAAACCCTGGATCCGTCTATACGGATCTCGCCATGCAGGCTGGCATGGAGGGTCGCACGCGCCATGGTCTGTGGACCAAGTATGTTGACGCGTACCGGGCGAGCTGGGCGCTCGCGGGAGACTACTCCCCTAGGACGGTGCGGATTCTGCCTAGGCAAAACGCTTTCGGCAAGCGCTGTTTTTATCCGTGTGTTGCCTGGTAGATGCGGAAACCGTCCGCCTCCTCGCGTACCTGGCAGTTGCCCAGCGCCCCTTCGATCAGTGGCTGGTAGCGCAGGAAACTGTTGGCAACCAGGCGCATTTCGCCACCTTTTCGCAGATGAACGGCCGATTTTTTCAGCAAGTTTTCCGATGCCTGGTAGTTGGTGTGCACCCCGGTGTGGAACGGCGGGTTGCTCAGGATCAGGCTCAGCTCGGTCGGCGCCGCGTCGATGCCGTCGCCGCTGATCACTTCGCCTTCCAGACCATTGGCGGCCAAGGTCAGGCGGCTGGCGGCCACGGCGAAGGCATCCACGTCCAGCAGGGTCACCCGGTTTTGCGGATAACGGCGTTTGACCGTGGCGCCCAGCACCCCGGCACCGCAGCCGAAGTCCAGCACATGCCCGCTCGGCAGGCCGTCGAGGTGCTTGAGCAGCAGGGCGGTACCGCGATCGAGGCGACCATGGCTGAACACACCGGGCAGGCTGACCACTTGCAGTGGGCCGTCTTCCAGGCTGAGCTCGAAGCGTTCGGCCAGGCTTTCCAGGGGCTTGGCTTCTGGCGCGTGCTCGATGGTCACCTGCCACAGCTGGCAATGGCGGGCGCTGTCGAGCTTGCGTGGCTTGCCAAAGGCCTGCAGCTGCTTGGCCGCGCCCTCGATGCCGCCACGTTTCTCGCCGACCAGGTACAGCTCTCGGCCAGCCAGGCGCGAGGCCAGGGCGTTGAGCAGGTAGGCGGCCAGTTCGCGGGACTTGGGCAGGAACAGCACGGCGCTGTCGAAAGCCACTTCAGGGGGCTCCACTGCATAGTGGCTGCGCCCGGCGAAGCGGCTCTCGAGCATGGCCTGGTCGCCCGCATGCCAGGTCCAGGCCCGGGCCTGGGGCAACTGGCCGAGCAGGCCGTCGGCGGGGGCGCCGGCGAGCAGCAGCGGGCCCTGGAACAGCTCTGCCTGGCGGAGCAACACTTCACTGCGCGGGTCCATGGACGACGCCTCCTGGAAAAAAGTGGCGCAGTGTAGCAGAGGCGGGCGTCGGGCTCAGCTGACCACGCGGCGTGGCTGCCCGGCGAAGAAGGCCTGGGCGTTCTCGCTGAGCTGGCCGACGATGCGCTGGCGCGATTCCACTGCGCCCCAGGCGCTGTGCGGGGTGATGATCAGGCGCGGGATGCCGGGTTCGAGCAGCGGGTTGCCATTGACCGGCGGTTCCACGCTCAGCACGTCGGTGGCGGCACCGCCCAGGTGGCCACTGCGCAGGGCGTCGGCCAGCGCTTGCTCGTCGATCAGGCCGCCGCGGGCGGTGTTGACCACCAACGCGTTGGGCTTGAGCAGGGCCAGTTCGCGGGCCCCGAGCATGTGTCGGGTGTGCTCGTTCAGCGGGCAGTGCAGGGTCAGGGCGTCGACTTGCGGCAGCAACTCGTCCAGTGGCAAACGGTCGGCGCGTTCCGGGCGGCCGGGGAGCTGCCCGCTGAGCACGCGCATGCCGAAGGCTTCGGCCAGCCTCGCCACCGCGCCGCCCAGTTCACCGTGGCCGAGCAGGCCAAGGGTCTTGCCCTCCAGTTCGACGATGGGGAAGTCCAGCAGGCAGAACTGGCTGGCCTTGGCCCACTGGCCGTCGGCTACCGCCTGGTTGTAGTCGCACAGGCGGGTGGCCAGGGCCAGCAGCAGGGCGAGGGTGTGCTGGGCGACGGACGGTGTGCCGTAGCCCTGGCAGTTGCACACGGTGATGCCCTGGGCGCGCGCGGCCGCCAGGTCGACATTGTTGGTGCCGGTGGCGGCCACCAGGATCAGCTTCAGTTGCGGGTTGGCGGCCAGGGTCGCGGCGTCGAGCATGACCTTGTTGCTGACTACCGCCACCGCGCCCTGCAGGCGTTCGGCGACCTGCTCCTGGTGAGTGGCGGCGAACAGTTCGAACTCATCGAACTGCTGCTTCAGGGGCGAGAGGTCGAGATCGCCCAGGTCCAGGGACTGGTGATCGAGAAACACGGCGCGACGCGGGCTGGGCATGAAGTTCTCCGAGGCTGGGCGGGATTTCGGTGTTGTGGCCATTCGCGGGCATGCCCGCTCCCACAGGACCCCACCAACCTGCGGGGTGTGTAGTACCTGTGGGAGCGGGCGTGCCCGCGAAAGGGCCTTTGGCTCCAGCACAAATCCTGAAGCTGCCGCCGCAGTGTCTAGTTCAACCTTGCCGCCCGTCAACGCCCGCCACTCATACCTTCATCATGCAAATCATTCCTTCGGCTGATTTAGCCGTCACATTGGCGAACTACAGTAGTTCCCAGACTTGTCCGGCCCGCTTTTCAGAAAAGGGATACCCATGTTGCAGACCCGCATCATCAAGCCCGCCGAGGGCGCCTACGCCTACCCCCTGCTGATCAAGCGCCTGCTGATGTCTGGCAGCCGCTATGAAAAAACCCGCGAAATCGTCTACCGCGACCAGTTGCGGCTGACCTACCCACAACTCAACGAGCGCATCGCGCGCCTGGCCAACGTGCTGACCGAAGCCGGGGTAAAGGCCGGTGACACCGTGGCGGTGATGGACTGGGACAGCCACCGCTACCTGGAATGCATGTTCGCCATTCCGATGATCGGCGCGGTGGTGCACACCATCAACGTGCGCCTGTCGCCCGAGCAGATTCTCTACACCATGAACCACGCCGAAGACCGCGTGGTGCTGGTCAACAGCGACTTCGTCGGCCTGTACCAGGCCATCGCGGGGCAACTGACCACCGTCGACAAGACCGTGCTGCTGACCGACGGCCCGGACAAGACAGCCGAGCTGCCCAACCTGGTGGGCGAGTACGAGCAACTGCTGGCCGCTGCCAGCCCGCGCTACGACTTCCCGGACTTCGACGAGAACTCGGTGGCCACCACCTTCTACACCACCGGCACCACCGGCAACCCCAAGGGGGTGTACTTCACTCACCGGCAGCTGGTGCTGCATACCCTGGCCGAAGCTTCGGTGACCGGCAGCATCGACAGCGTGCGCCTGCTGGGCAGCAACGACGTGTACATGCCCATCACGCCGATGTTCCACGTGCACGCCTGGGGCATTCCCTACGCCGCCACCATGCTCGGCATGAAGCAGGTGTATCCGGGGCGCTACGAGCCGGACATGCTGGTCAAGCTGTGGCGCGAAGAGAAGGTCACCTTCTCCCATTGCGTGCCGACCATCCTGCAGATGCTGCTCAACTGCCCGACCTCCCAAGGTCAGGACTTCGGCGGCTGGAAGATCATCATCGGCGGCAGCGCACTCAACCGCTCGTTGTACCAGGCCGCCCTGGCACGCGGCATCCAGCTGACCGCCGCGTATGGCATGTCCGAGACCTGCCCGCTGATTTCCGCCGCCCACCTGAACGACGAACTGCAGGCCGGCAGCGAGGATGAGCGCGTCACCTACCGCATCAAGGCCGGCGTGCCGGTGCCGCTGGTCGAGGCGGCCATCGTCGACGGCGACGGCAATTTCCTGCCCGCCGATGGTGAAACCCAGGGCGAGCTGGTGCTGCGTGCGCCGTGGCTGACCATGGGCTACTTCAAGGAGCCGGAGAAGAGCGAGGAGCTGTGGCAGGGTGGCTGGTTGCACACCGGCGATGTCGCCACGCTCGACGGCATGGGCTACATCGACATCCGCGACCGTATCAAGGATGTGATCAAGACCGGTGGCGAATGGATTTCCTCGCTCGACCTCGAAGACCTGATCAGCCGCCACCCGGCCGTGCGCGAAGTGGCGGTGGTAGGGGTGGCCGACCCGCAGTGGGGTGAACGCCCGTTTGCCCTGCTGGTGGTGCGCGATGGCCAGGCCATCGACGCCAAGGCATTGAAGGAACACCTCAAGCCTTTTGTCGAGCAAGGGCACATCAACAAGTGGGCGATTCCAAGCCAGATCGCCGTTGTTACTGAAATTCCCAAGACCAGTGTCGGCAAGCTGGACAAGAAACGCATCCGCCAGGACATCGTCCAGTGGCAGGCCAGCAACAGCGCGTTCCTCTCCACGCTGTAACCGCCATGCGGGTCGCGTACCGCAGCACGCGACCCGCATGCTAGAGGGGTGGAGCCTTGCCAAACGGCAGAAATACGCCATCCTTTAGCACTGCCAGCGCGCAGCCGGGGCAACATGGCAGCGAGTTGGCCGCACGGAGCGCAAATCACACTTTAGAGGGATCAAGCGCCTGTGCCTTGCTGGCTATAGTCGGGGCCAGGGGATTTTCAGGAATGGGGGAAGGCGACATGCGCAAGCCGTGTCGCCGCGGGCGCAAGCCTGCAAACCGGTCGCTCGGGCCGTTCTTGAAAGGACTCACTGCCATAACAAAAAAAGTACATGGAGTAGCGTCGATGAAATCTGCAAACCTGTTCTGGCGCCGGGCCAAGCTGCCCCTGGCTGTCAGCCTTGCTTCCACGCTCGCAAGTCCTGCTTTCGCTGTCAGTTTCAACATTGGTGAAATCGAAGGCCAGTTCGACTCGTCGCTCTCCATCGGCGCCAGCTGGTCGACGGCCAACCCCAACAAGAACCTGATCGGGGTGAACAACGGCGGCAAGGGCCTGTCGCAGACATCCGACGATGGCCACCTGAACTTCAAGAAGGGCGAAACCTTCTCCAAGATCTTCAAGGGCATCCATGACCTGGAGCTCAAGTACGGCGACACCGGCGTGTTCGTCCGCGGCAAGTACTGGTATGACTTCGAACTGAAGGACGAAGGCCGCGAGTTCAAGGACATCAGCGACTCCAACCGCAAGGAAGGCGCCAAATCGTCCGGTGCCGAGCTGCTCGACGCGTTCGTCTACCACAACTACTCCATCGGCGATCAGCCAGGCTCGGTGCGCCTGGGCAAGCAGGTGGTGAGCTGGGGTGAAAGTACCTTCATCGGTGGCGGCATCAACTCGATCAACCCGATCGACGTGTCGGCATTCCGCCGCCCGGGGGCCGAGATCAAGGAAGGCCTGATTCCGGTCAACATGTTCTACGTTTCGCAGAGCCTGACCGACAACCTGTCGGCCGAGGCCTTCTACCAGATCGAATGGGACCAGACGGTCGTCGACAACTGCGGCACCTTCTTCTCCCAGCCTGATGTGATCGCCGATGGCTGCAACAACAACTTGGCCGTTCTGGCCACCCAGAACTCGCTGGCCAGCCGGCTTGGGCCGCTGTCCCCTCGTGTAGCGGCCGCGTTGGCTGCGCAAGGCGTGACTCATGGCTCACCTGACGAGGGGGTGATCGTAAGCCGCGGTCCGGATCGTGATGCACGTGACAGTGGCCAATTTGGCGTTTCGCTGCGCTACATGTTCGAACCGTTGAACACCGAGTTTGGTGGTTACTTCATGAACTACCACAGCCGCGCACCAATATTCAGCGGTCGCGGGGCCGATCTTCAGTATTACAGTGCCACAGGCCTGGCGGGAGCGCTGGTCAGCGCAGGAGTACCAGCGGCGGCGCTGGGTAATCTGTTGCCCAGTCTGTTGCCGTTGCAGGTGGCAGGTAACTCCAGCTATTACGTCGAATACCCAGAAGATATCCGCCTGTACGGGCTGAGCTTCTCCACGACGCTGCCTACTGGCACTGCCTGGAGCGGTGAGATCAGCTACCGTCCGAACGCACCCGTGCAGTTGAATACTACCGATATTCTCTTTTCCGGCCTGACACCGCTCAACCCGGATGTATCGGTATTGCAAGGCAAGCCTGGCACCGACCAGCCAGGTTATCGTCGCAAGGAAATTACCCAGCTGCAGACAACCTTCACCCACTTCTTCGATCAGGTGATGGGGGCCGAGCGGTTGACCATGGTAGGGGAAGTCGGATGGACGCACGTTGGCGGCCTGGAAAGCACGTCCAAGCTGCGCTACGGGCGCGACCCGGTGTTTGGTCCGGGGCCGCTTCCAAATGGCCAGTGCGAGACGCTCAACGCCAATACTTTGGGTACCGCCAACGCGAACAACGTGTCGCGCTACTGCGAGAACGATGGCTACACCACTTCCGACTCTTGGGGTTACCGCATCCGCGCGATCTGGGACTACAACAACGTCTTTGCCGGAATTAACCTGCGCCCGAGCTTGGCCTGGTCGCACGACGTCGACGGTTACTCACCTGGTCCTGGCGGCAACTTCGAGGAAGGTCGCAAGGCGATCAGCCTGGGCCTGGATGCCGAGTATCAGCAAACCTACACGGCGAGCCTGTCGTACACCAACTTCTTCGACGGCAAGTACACCACCGTGGATGACCGCGACTTCGTCGCCCTCAGCTTCGGTGTGAACTTCTAAGCATACAGATCCAGGACGACACGACATGAACAAGACCAGAAGTCTGCTGCAAGCCGGTGTGCTGGGCCTGTCCCTGCTGGCGACCAGCGTCATGGCTGCAGTATCCGCCGACGAGGCGGCCAAGCTGGGCAGTACCCTGACCCCGATGGGCGCCGAAAAGGCCGGCAACGCCGATGGCTCGATCGGCCCGTGGGAGCCGCTGTCGAAGAGCGCGGGCAGTGCCGACGGCAAGGGCTTCCTGTCCGACCCGTACGGCAGCGACAAGCCGCTGTTCACCATCACCGCGCAGAACGCCGACCAGTACAAGGACAAGCTCTCGCCGGGCCAGTTGGCCATGCTCAAGCGCTACCCGGACACCTTCAAGATACCGGTATTCAAGACCCATCGCGGTTCCACGGTGCCGGCCGATGTGTTCGCCGCCATCAAGGAGAACGCCACCAAGACCACCCTGGTCGAAGGCGGCAACGGCCTGAGCAACTTCCGCACGGCTGTACCGTTCCCGATCCCCAAAAGCGGCCTGGAGGTGATCTGGAACCACATCACCCGCTACCGGGGTGGCAGCGTCAGCCGCCTGGTGACCCAGGCCACGCCGCAGCAGAACGGCTCCTTCAACCCTGTGTACTTCTCCGACCAGTTCGTCTTCCGCGACAAGATGAAGGATTACGACCCGAACAACCCGGGCAACATCCTGTTCTACTTCAAGCAGGAGGTGACCGCGCCCGCGCGTCTGGCCGGTACCGTGCTGCTGGTGCACGAAACCCTCGACCAGGTGAAGGAACCGCGCAAGGCGTGGATCTACAACGCAGGCCAACGCCGTGTGCGCCAGGCACCGCAAGTGTCGTACGACGGCCCGGGTACCGCCGCCGACGGTTTGCGCACCTCGGACAACCTGGACATGTTCAACGGTGCGCCGGACCGCTATGACTGGAAGCTGGAAGGCAAGAAGGAGATGTACATCGCGTCCAACGCCTTCAAGCTCGACGACCCCAAGCTCAAGTACACCGACATCATCAAGGCCGGGCACATCAACCAGGACCTTTCCCGTTACGAGCTGCGCCGCGTGTGGCACGTGGTCGCGACCCTCAAGCCAGGCCAGCGGCACATCTATGCCAAGCGTGACTTCTACATCGACGAGGACACCTGGCAGGCTGCGGTGATCGACCAGTACGACGGCCGTGGCCAGCTGTGGCGCGTGTCCGAGGCACATGCCCAGCCGTACTACAATGTGGAAGTGCCGTGGTACACCCTGGAGACTATCTACGACCTGCAGTCGGGCCGTTACCTGGCCCTGGGCATGAAGAACGAAGAGAAGCGCGCCTACGACTTCGGCTTCAGCGCCAGCAAGGCGGACTTCCAGCCAGCGGCACTGCGCCAGTCGGGTATTCGCTAAGTATCGCGCAACCTCGGAGCGCCCCGGCTTGTCCGGGGCGTTTCATTTTCCTGTACCGGCCCCTTCGCGGGCTCGCCCGCTCCCACAGGTACTGCGCTGGCCTGGAAGCCTGCGAAATCCCTGTGGGAGCGGGCGTGCCCGCGAAGAGGCCGGAACAGGCAATAAATCTGCTGAATACCTCCCCAAATCCCCGCCCCAGCCCCTGTCCATCAGCCATGTTGCTTTTTGTCGCAGTCTTTTCCAGGGGAATTGCGCCCATCATCTTCAAATGCGCAGCGTTACCCGCTAGTCTCGCAAGCATCCATACCGCCGTAGTCTTCCAACCAGAACGAGCCGGCCATGACAGATCTGTCCCGTACGCATGGATTCGCCAGCCAGGCCCTGGGCCTGCTGGACGGGCGTTTCTTCCGGCCGCCCTTGCCGGACGGCCATGTGCCGCGCCTGCGCCTGTGCCAGCGGCTGCAAGCCGGCCTCGGCGGGCGGCTGTTGCTGGTCAATGCTCCGGCGGGTTTCGGCAAAAGCTCCCTGGCCATCGAATTTTGCGAAGCGCTGCCCGAGCACTGGCGTAGCCTGTGGCTGGGCCTGAGCCAACGGGATGCCGACCCTGGCCGCTTCCTCGAACGCCTGCTCGAAGGCCTGCAGCAGTACTGCCCGGCGCTGGGCGGCCAGGCCATGGGCCTGCTGAAAATGCGCCAGCGCCACCAGCCGTTCGCCTTCGAGGAATGGCTCGACGGCCTGCTCGACGAGCTGGCGCTGTACCTGCAAGCCGATACGCCCTTGTTGCTGGTGCTGGACGACTATCACCTGGCCCAGGGGCCGGTGCTCGACCGCTGCCTGCAGTTCTTCCTCAATCACCTGCCCCCCGGCCTGGTGCTGCTGGTCACCAGCCGCCAGCGCCCAGACTGGCACCTGGCGCGCCTGCGCCTGTCGCGGCAACTGGTCGAGCTTAACGAACAGGACTTGCGCCTTACCGCTGACGAGTCGCTGGCGGTGATCGGTCGCCAACCCACCGGGCTGCGTGGCCAGGCCCTGGACAACCTGATCCAGCGCAGCGACGGTTGGGTGGCCGGGTTGCGTTTCTGGCAACTGGCGGCCAGCGAGTCCGCTGACGAGCAGGCCTTGCCACAGGCCTTGCACGGCGGCGAGGGCCTGATCCGCGACTATCTGCTGGAAGAAGTCATCGACATGCTGCCCGCCGATGTGCAGGCCTTCCTGTACGAAACGGCCTGCCAGGAGCGTTTCTGCGCACCATTGTGCGATGCCGTGCGCGGCCGCCACGACAGCGCCGCGATCCTGCGCTTCTTGCAGGCGCACCAGGTGTTCCTGGTGCCGCTGGACGAGCATGGCCACTGGTTCCGCTATCACCACCTGTTCTCCGACCTGCTGCGCAGCCGCCAGGCCAGCGAGCCGCTGGCCGGCCTGCAGTTGCGTGCCTGCCGCTGGTTCGAAAGCCAGGGCCTGCTGGACGAAGCGGTGGAGCAGGCGCTGCGGGCCGGTCACCTTGATGTCGCCGCCGATCTGGTGCAGAGCCTGTCCGAGGAGCAACTGCTGGCCGAACAGAACGTCGGCATGTTGCTGCGCTGGAAGATGGACCTGCCCGACAGCCTGCTGATCAGCACGCCGCGGCTGATCGTGCTGTACAGCTGGGCGTTGGGCCTGGCGTGCCAGCTGGACGCGGCCGAAGAGCTGGCGGGTTATCTCAGCCGCTTCCTGCCCGCGCCTTCGGCGACCGCGCAAAAGTCCATGCTGGCCCAGTGGCTGGCGCTGAGTGGTGTGATCGCCCGTGGCCGTGGCGACCGCGAGCGCACCCTGGCCTATTGCGGCGAAGCGCTGCAGAGCCTGCCGAGCAAGCGTTATGGCCAACGCCTGGTGTGCCTGTCGACGCTGTCCAACCTGGCGATTGCCGATGGCGATTTCTGGCGGGCCCGCGGCTGGAACCGTGAGGCCCTGGAGCTGGCCCAGCGCGTTGGCAACCCATTGTTCGAGGCCCTGGCCCATTACGACCGGGCGCGGGTGCTGCATGCCCGTGGCGAGGTGTTGCGCGCACTGGACGAAGTGCGCGAGGGGCTGCAGCGCCTGCAAGGGCTGTCGGCACAGCGGCTGTATGCCGTGCGCGCCCGCCTGACGCTTTACGAAGGCTACCTGCTGGTATCGCGCCTGCAGCCGTCCCAGGGCCGTGCCCGCTTGCGTGCGGGGCTGGGCGAGGCGCGGGCCTGCCGCGATATCAGCGTGCTCATCGGCCACTGCGTGATCGCTACGCTCGATGGCCGGGAAGGGCACTTTGCCGAGGCTTTTGCCGAACTGGCCGAGGCCGAGCGGCTGATGCACATCTGGGATGTGCCGCCGGTCTACTACCTGGCCATGATCACCCTGGTCAAATGCGAGTTGTGGCTGGCACAGGGACGCATCGACCTGGCCGAGTCCTGGCTGCTGCGCCTGGGCCAGACCTATGGCGGCGAGCAACCGGCGGCGGCCCCGGAGTTCCACCCGTTGCTGCCGTTGCACATCGCCTTGCAGCAGGCATCGCTCGAGCGTATCCAGTCGCATAGCGACGACGCGGCGCAACGCCTGGCCAGCCTGGTCGAGCGCGGCCAGGCCAGTGGCGGCATGATGCTCAGCGTCAGTGCCCTGTGCCAGTGGCTTGGCTTGTTGCTGGGCGAAGGCCGGGACGAGCAGGCCGCCCAGTTGTTGCCACGGTTGCTGGAGGCAGCCGAAGGCGGCGTGCTGCAACCGTTCCAGCCTTTGCTGGAGCAGCACCCGCAGTGGCTTCTCGAACAGCTGCAGGCAGTTGCCGCCTGCTCGGTGCAGGCCGAGCTGCTCAAGCGCCTGCCACCGCTGCCGAGCGCCAGCACCGGCAGCGGTGAAGCCCTGAGTAGCCGCGAGCTGGCCGTGCTCGAGCTGATTGCCCAGGGTTGTTCCAACCAGCAGATCAGCGAGCGGCTGTTCATTTCCCTGCACACGGTGAAAACCCACGCCAGCCATATCAACAGCAAGCTGGGGGTGGAGCGGCGTACCCAGGCGGTGGCCAAGGCCAAGTCCCTGGGAATGCTGGCGTGACAATAGCCCTGCAGGGCCTTGCTCGCTAAAGCGATGGCGCCAGGCCATCGTTCGTGGCCGCCAACGCTCTACCCTCATCTTTCCCGACCAGCTGCCGATACAGCTATCGGTGGCATCGCCTCGCGCGATTTTTCAATCATTCCAAGGCAGGTCGTGTTGATGCTGCAGTACGGGCAAAAGAGCTTTCTGATCGTCGACGACTTTACCGACTTTCGCACGTCGACCCGTTCCATGCTGCGCGAGCTGGGCGTACGTGACGTGGACACCGCCGACAGCGGCGAGCAGGCGCTGCGCATGTGCGCGCAAAAGCGCTATGACGTCATCCTGCAGGACTTCCACCTGGGTGACGGCAAGAAGAACGGCCAGCAGGTGCTCGAAGACCTGATCCTCGACAAGCACATCAGCCATGAGTGCATATTCATCATGGTCACGGCCGAGAGCAGCCAGGCCATTGTCCTCAGCGCCATCGAGCACGAGCCTGATGCCTACCTGACCAAACCGTTCAACCGGGTTGGCCTGGCCCAGCGCGTGGAGAAGCTGTACCAGCGCAAGACCTTGCTCAAGCCGATCCTGCAGGCCCTGGACCGCAATCGCCCGGCCGAAGTGCTGGCGGCCTGCGCCGAGCTGTGCAAGCGCGACCCACGCCTGGCCCCGCTGTGCCTGCGCTATCGGGCTGATGCCTTGCGCAACCTCAACCGTTTCGAGGAGCTGGAGAAGTTCCTCAAGGCCATCCTGGCCAGCCGCCCGCAGCCGTGGGTGTACTCGGCGTTGGGCAGCCTGATGCACAAGCGCGGCCAGAATGCCCAGGCCCAGGGCGTGTACGAGCAGGCGCTCAAGGCCTTCCCGATCATGCCAGGCCTGTACGATGGCATGGCCGAGGTGCTGGTGGCCCAAGGCGAAACCAGGCGTGCGCAGAACATGCTTGAAGAAGCCGTGCGCCTGTCGCCGCTGTCGGTGCGCCGGCAGTCGACGCTGGGCAAGCTGGCGTTGGAAAACGAAGACTTCGAGAGTGCCTCGAAAGCGTTCCGCCATGCGGTGAACCAGGGCCAGAGCTCACGCTACAAGGACCCCGAGAACAACCTGGGCCTGGTGCAGGCGCTGATGAGCAGGAATGCCGGCTTTGGCCTGGATGCGCGCACCCGGGTCGAGATCAACAGCACGCTCAGCGAAGTAGCCAAGGAAAACCCCGAGGACCAGGGCCTGCAGGTGCGTGCCCGCATGATGAAGGCCGCCAGCCTGCAGCAGGCCGGCGATCCTGAAACGGCTGCCAAGCTGACCGAACAGGCGATCCAGCGCCTGGACAAGATGAACCAGTTCTTCTCGGTCGATTCGGCCCTGACCGTTGCCGCGCAGTTGCAGGCCATGGGGCAGGAAGCCGCCGCCATCGGCGTGCTGAGGAGCTGTGTGGAAAGTTATGGCGACGACCCCAAGGTCATGGAGAGGGTCGGCAAGCTGACGGACGACCCCAGCGTGCTCAACGCCATTACCGAAGCGGTCACCCTCAATCGCCAGGGTGTGCGCAGTTACCAGGGGGGGCAGCTCGGCGAGGCGTTGCAGCTGTTCCGCAAGGCGCTGGGTTTGCAGCCGAAGAACATCAGCATCGCCCTCAACACTGCTCAGGCGCTGCTGCGCATCGGCGGAGACAGCCCTCAGCCCGCGATCATGCAGGAGTGCCGCGACGCCCTGACCAGCGTGGCCGGCATCCCCGCCAGCGACAACCGCTACGACCGCTACCGCAAACTGCACATCCGAGTGTTCGGCGCATGAATCAAGACAACCAGGGGCTGGATTTTTCCACGGTGATCGCCTCCACCGTGCACGACCTGAAGAATTCCCTGTCGGCGTTGATCCAGTCCCACAACCAGTGGATGCAGCGCTTGCCCGAGGAACTGCGCGGTGGTGCCGAGCAGGGGGTGATGGAGCATGAGTTTCGCCACCTCAATGGCATGCTGGTGCAGTTGCTGGGGTTGTACAAACTGGGCGTGAACCAGTTGCCGGTGTGCCCGGACTACCACGAACTGGACGATTTCATCGAAGCCCAGCTGGCTGCGCACGAGGAAGTGCTCAAGCACAAGGACATCCTTGCCACCTGGCGCATCGACACCGACAACCCGCTGGGCTTCTTCGACCGCGAGCTGGTGGCCTCGGTGATCGCCAACGTGATCACCAACGCCACCCGCTTTGCCGCGCATGCCTTGTTGATCACCATCGAAGAGGCAGACAACCAGCTGGCCATCTGCGTCAACGATGACGGCCCGGGTTATCCACAGCGCATGCTCGAACGCCAGGAAGAATTCATTCAGGGTATCGACTCGACCAGCGGCAGTACCGGCCTGGGCCTGTATTTTGCGGCGCGAATCGCGGCACTGCATGAAAGCGGCGGGGTGCGCGGGCGGATCGAGATCTCCAATGGCGGCGCGCTTGGGGGTGGGTTGTTCAGGTTGTTCTTGCCTTGAGAGAAGCTTGCAGAGCACGGCCCGTATTGACACATCAAGCAACGCTTCCTGCTAGTACAGCGGCGACGCTTCGTCGTGAGTTGTAGGAGCAATCTGATCTAAACCAAACGGGCTTTTGAGCTCTTTTTCATCGGCGTTCACGCTGGTAATTATTCGGTTTTCGATGACTACCAGCAGAGCGGTTATGAAGAGATTTACCCAGAAGTTGAACCACTGCTCACCGATTGAAAGCTTCCGAGCGAATGAGCATCAGAGGAATGCGGGCTTCGGCGCAAACCGTTATGACCTTGCGTCGCTCCTCGGTCAGTGCGACTTCAATGCCCCGCAACCGAAAGACATGCGGGTGTGGGACCGCATGCAACCAGTAGGTCGTGAGTTCTAAATGGACGGAGGCTCCATTTCGAATGCGGGGCTTGCATGAGAAGGCGAATCAGCAAACTCCGATACCAAATATTTCGATCCCAAGCCAGAACCCTCACTCATGAATTGCTGTGTCGGCAGCCAGAACTACTGAGCCGAGATGTCGAGCTGGATCAAGTCCGGATAGAGCCCATAACGCACGAGGCCGTCAGTGCTAGCCTGGAATGGCTGACAAGTGGGTGTATGTTTCCTTGGGAGGAAATTGTCGACTGGAAGGATAGCGATCCCAAAGGGTTCGATCTTGCCATCTGGTTCGGAAGCGAGCTCTGTGGTCTCTGCTATGCAAGCCCTAGAAAAAGTCGCTTATGTATCAAGGTCATTCTGCTCCAAGGTAATCCCAGCAGGTGGCATCCACTCCGGGGAGAGATCGCTGGTTTGGCGCTGACATCGATAGACTTCTACGCTCGCATGTTGGGTTGTCAAGAGATTGAAATACAAGACCCTATTGAGGGCGCAATGTCAGTTTATGAGGCGCTTGGCTTCACCTGGACCGCCGAGGGTCGGCTTGTGATCCAGGTTGATCCCTAATAACATCGATTGCGTCGATCAAGCTTTTGGGGGTAACCATGCGATCCAAAACGAGACAGGTAGAATTGCTTGCCATTGCAAGATTCGAAGCTGAAGCCAGACGTCTTGCTGGTCGAGTCTCCAGTAACCAGCTGCGGTTCCTGCAGGTCGCGAAGGCGAAGGGGGCAGAGCTTGAGCCCGCAGGCCCTCTGGCAGGAATCCCGTCCTGAACGACAGCACGTCAGGCCCTGGGATATGCGCCTTGCTGCACACTCGTATTAGTCTGAAAGCCGGCCTATTGGCCGGTTTTTCGTTTGCCTCAGGGGGCAGCTTGTAATCCCGGCGACCTGCCTGCGCTTGATTGAATATATAGACTCGACGCTTTTAGCGCGCTGCGCTTTCCTCATGAGAACGTCAATGATCCAACCCCCGTCTTCACTCATCCGCGAAACCTTCCCTGTAGGTCCCCTGCAATGCAACTGCACCCTGATCGGCGACCCGCTTACCAAAAAGGCCATCGTCGTCGACCCGGGCGGTGACCCGGACAAGATCCTTGCTCGCCTGCTGGCCCACGGGCTGACGCTGGTGAGCATCATCCACACTCACGCTCACTTCGATCACTTCCTTGCCTCGGGCAAGCTCAAGGAATTGACCGGCGCAACGCTGCACCTGCACAAGGACGACCAAGCGCTGTGGGACAACCTGGAAATGCAGTGCCAGATGTTCGGCGTGCCCTACACCCCGGTACCTGCGCCAGACCGCTGGCTGGGGGATGACGAGGAGCTGGCCTGCGGTTGTGGCGTGGCCCTGCATACGCCAGGCCACACGCCGGGCTCGATGAGCTTCTGGTTTGCCGATGCCAAGCTGCTGATCGCCGGCGATACCCTGTTCCGCCGTGGCATTGGCCGTACCGATTTGTGGGGTGGCGACCAGCGGGCTATCGTCCGTTCGATCAAGGAGCGGCTGTACCGGCTGGACGAGGAGGCCATCGTGGTGACCGGCCACGGGCCTGATACCCGCCTGGGCGACGAAATGCGCGAAAACCCCTTCGTGCGTGCCTGATGGCACATGAAGGCACTTTCATGGAATTTTTTGTTGCCGTTGCAATCCAAGGCTGGCATAGATCCCTTTATGATCTGCCGCATTCATGAATTCAGTAGGAGCTTGTCCATGTTCACCATGCGTCGTCTGATTATCGTCGCAACCGCCGCTGCCCTGATGACCGGCTGTGCCGGGCAGAACCCTTATGACAGCCAGGGGCAGGCGCAGGGCTCCACAGGGATGAGCAAGACCGCCAAGTACGGCGGCCTGGGCGCGCTGGCCGGTGCTATCGCCGGTGCCGCCATCGACCACAACAACCGTGGCAAGGGTGCACTGATCGGTGCCGCCGCCGTAGGTGCCGCCGCAGCCGGTTATGGCTACTACGCCGACAAGCAGGAAGCCGAGCTGCGCGCGCAGATGGCCAACACCGGCGTGGAAGTGCAGCGCCAGGGTGACCAGATCAAGCTGATCATGCCGGGCAACATCACCTTCGCCACCGACTCGGCCAACATCGCGCCAAGCTTCTATTCGCCGCTGAACAACCTGGCCGGCTCGTTCAAGCAGTTCAACCAGAACACCATCGAAGTGGTCGGTTTCACCGACAGCACTGGCAGCCGCCAGCACAACATGGACCTGTCCCAGCGCCGTGCGCAGGCGGTCAGCACCTACCTGACCTCGCAGGGTGTGGATGCCTCGCGCATCACCGTACGTGGCATGGGCCCGGACCAGCCGATCGCGAGCAACGCCGACGCCAATGGTCGCGCGCAGAACCGCCGGGTGGAAGTGAACCTGAAGCCGATTCCGGGTCAGCAGTATGACCAAGGGCAGGTTCAGCAGTAAGGCATCAATCCTGGGGCCGCTTTGCGGCCCATCGCCGGCAAGCCAGCTCCCACAGGTACTGCACAAGGCTCAAGGGCTATGCAAATCCTGTGGGAGCTGGCTTGCCGGCGATGGGCTGCAAAGCAGCCCCAGCTTTTAGCCCACCACGCTCGCCTGAATCGCCGTCAGGGCAATGGTATGCACGATATCGTCAACCTGAGCCCCGCGCGGCAAGTCGTTCACCGGCTTGCGCAACCCTTGCAGCATCGGCCCCAGGCTGACCCCGTCGGTGCTGCGTTGCACCGCCTTGTGGGTCGTGTTGCCGGTATTCAGGTCAGGGAACACGAATACCGTCGCCCGCCCGGCTACCGGGCTGCCCGGCGCCAGCTCCCGTGCAATCGCCGGGTTGGCCGCCGCGTCATACTGCAACGGCCCGTCGATCAGCAGCTTCTGCGCCGCGCCCTGTGCCAGGCGGGTCGCTTCGCGCACTTTCTCGACTTCCTCGTCGCTGGCCGAATCGCTTGAATAACTGATCATCGCCACCCGTGGCGCGATGCCGAAGGCCTGCGCCGATTCGGCACTCTGCCGGGCGATCTCGGCCAGTTCGACAGCACTTGGGTGCGGGTTCATCACGCAGTCGCCGTACACCAGCACCTGCTCGGGGAACAGCATGAAGAACACCGACGACACCAGGCTCGAACCCGGCGCGGTCTTGATCAGCTGCAGGGCCGGGCGGATGGTGTTGGCGGTGGAGTGCACCAGGCCCGAGACCAGGCCATCCACTTCGTCCAGGGCCAGCATCATGGTACCGATCACCACCGGGTCTTCCAGTTGCTGCTCGGCCATTGGGGCATTGAGGTTCTTGCTCTTGCGCAGCTCGACCATCGGCTCCACATAGCGCCCGCGAATCACCTCGGGGTCCAGTATTTCCAGGCCCGGCGGCAAGGTGATGCCCTGGGCGCGCGCCACGGCATCGACATCCTCGGGCTTGGCCAGCAGCACGCAGCGGGCAATGCCGCGGGCCTGGCAGATGGCCGCTGCCTGCACCAGCAGCGGCTCGGCGCCTTCCGGCAGGACGATGCGCTTGTTGGCCTGCTGCGCCCGCTGGATCAGCTGGTAGCGGAACACTGCCGGCGACAGGCGCAGTTCGCGCGGGGTGCCGCAGCGCTGGTGCAGCCAGGTGGCGTCGAGGTGGCTGGCGACGAAGTCGGTGATGAATTCGGCGCGCTCGCGGTCGTCCACCGGGATTTCGCGGTTCAGCGAGTTGAGCTGGTTGGCGGTGTCGTACGAGCCGGTACTAACCGACAGGATCGGCAGGCCGGCCTGCAGGGCGCCGCGGCACAAGCCCAGGATGCGTGGGTCTGGCTTGCCGTCACTGGTCAGCAGCAGGCCGGCCAGCGGTACGCCGTTGATCGCCGCCAGGCTGACGGCGAGGATGATGTCGTCGCGGTCGCCCGGGGTCACCACCAGGGTACCCGAGGTAAGCAGCGGCACCGTGTTGGCCACGGTGCGCGCGCAGATGATGATCTTGCTCATGCGCCGCTGCTCGTAGTCACCGGCATTGAGCACCTGGGCACCGAGCAGGTCGGCCACGTCACGGGTGCGCGGGGCGTTCAGTTCGGGCTGGTAGGGGATGCAGCCCAGCAGGCGGAAGTCGTTGCCGCGCAGCAGCGGCGAGTGTTCGCGCAGGCGGGTGGAAAAGTCCGCCATGCTTTCGTCGGTGCGCACCTTGTTGAGGATTACCCCGAGCACTTTCGGGTCGCGCGGGCCGCCGAACAACTGGGCCTGCAGTTCGACCCGGCCGGACAACTCGCTGAGCACTTCGTTTTCCGGTGCAGATACCAGTATCACCTCGGCATCCAGGCTCTTGGCCAGGTGCAGGTTGACCCGCGCCGCATAGCTGGCGTGGCGCGTAGGCACCATGCCCTCGACCACCACCACGTCGTTGCCGATGCAGGCTTGCTGGTACAGGCGGATGATTTCTTCGAGCAACTCGTCCAGCTGGCCATCGCCGAGCATGCGCTCGACGTGGGCCAGGCTCAGCGGCACAGGGGGCTTGATGCCGTGGGTGCGGGCGACCAGCTCGGTGGAGCGTTCGGGGCCGGTGTCACCCGGGTGGGGCTGGGCGATCGGCTTGAAGAAGCCGACCTTCAGCCCGGCGCGCTCCAGGGTGCGCACCAGGCCCAGGCTGATGGAGGTCAGGCCGACACCGAAATCGGTCGGCGCAATGAAAAATGTCTGCATGCGTGCTTCTCGAAATAAGCGGTGCAAGAAATTAACGGCCAAGGGTAGCGCTATCGGCCCCTTGTGCGCACCAGCCGCAAGCGAAAGGCTGGCCGATGCGTTGCGCGCGCTGGGCCGGGTCGAGCACCCAGGGGCGTGCCTGCCACGGCGGCTGGTGGCGCAGGTGCTGGGTGTGGCCGCAGGACAGTTCGGCCACCCAGTGGCCCTCTTCGTCCTGGTGGAAGCCGGTGATCCGACTGATGGGCCGTTGCTCGTCCGCAGTGCGTTCGCAATCGGGCGATGGCTTGGTTACACTTGTCCGCTCTACATACTTTTGCAAAAGGTCTTGCCCCATGCTGATCGCCGCCAACAAGGCTGTCTCCATCGACTATACCCTGACCAACGACGCCGGGGAGACCATCGACAGCTCCGCCGGCGGTGCGCCGCTGGTTTACCTGCACGGTGCCGGCAACATCATCCCGGGCCTGGAAAAAGCCCTGGAAGGCAAGCAGGCCGGTGACGAGCTGAACGTTTCCATCGAGCCGGAAGATGCCTACGGCGAATACCTGGCCGAGCTGGTCAGCACCCTGAACCGCAGCCTGTTCGAAGGTGTCGACGAGCTGGAAGTGGGCATGCAGTTCCACGCTTCGGCGCCGGATGGCCAGATGCAGATCGTCACCATCCGCGACATCGACGGCGACGACGTGACCGTCGACGGCAACCACCCGCTGGCCGGCCAGCGCCTGACCTTCCAGGTCAAGGTAGTCAACGTGCGTGATGCCAGCGACGAAGAAATCGCTCACCGTCACATCCACGGTGAAGGTGGCCATCACCACTGATTTTCTGCGCTAAGCTCAGAAAGTCGCCAGGCGCTCGGGCAAGCCGATTTGCCTTCCTACGGGAGGTGGACGGTTTGGACGAGCGCCTTTTTAGTGGGCGGAATTCACCTGCGCGGCAACCGGGAACCTGAGAGGGGATTCATCATGAGTGCATTTCACGACCTGAAACTGGACGCGTTGAACGGCGGGGAGCTGCCCCTCGCACCGTTCAAGGGCCAAGTGGTGCTGGTGGTCAACGTTGCCTCCAAGTGTGGTCTCACGCCGCAATACAAGGCCCTGGAGAACCTCTACCAGGTTTACAAGGACAAGGGCTTCAACGTGCTTGGCCTGCCGTGCAACCAGTTTGCCGGCCAGGAGCCTGGCAGCGAAAAGGAAATCCAGGAGTTTTGCAGCCTCAACTACGGGGTGAGCTTCCCGCTGGGTGGCAAGCTGGAGGTCAACGGGCCGCAGCGCCACTCGCTGTACCGCCTGCTGGCGGGTGAGGGGGCGGAGTTCCCGGGGGACATTACCTGGAACTTCGAGAAGTTTCTGGTGGGCAAGGACGGGCGGGTACTGGCGCGTTTTTCGCCGCGCACGGCACCGGATGATCCGGCGGTGGTACAGGCTATCGAGAAAGCCTTGGCCTGAAGCGCCTAGCGCGGTTTCTCTGTAGGAGCGGCCTTGTGTCGCGATCGGGCCGCATAGCGGCCCCCGGATATCAGCATTGTCGCAACTATCGAGGGGCTGCTCTGCAGCCCGATCGCGACACAAGGCCGCTCCTACACAGATCGCGTAGCACCCAGCCTCGAAGCTGGTGAAGTCGCAGCCTGGTTCCGGGCTGCATGCAGATACCCCTCGAACTGCTCGACAATCGCCGGCCAGCCCTGGCGGCTGGCATGCTTTCGCGCATTCAGGCGCACCCGCCGTAACGTCTCTTCTTCCTCCAGCAACCAGCAGGCTGCATCGATGAAAGCCGCCTGGTCCCCCGGCATGGCCAGCGCACCGCTATGGCCATGGCGAATATGCTGCGCGGCGGCCGCCTCGTCATAGGCGACCACCGCCAACCCCGAGGCCATGGCTTCGAGCACCACATTGCCAAAGGTTTCGGTCAGGCTCGGAAACAGGAACAGGTCACCGCTGGCATAGTGTTCGGCCAGTAGCTCGCCTCGCTGGGCGCCGCAGAACACGGCATCCGGTACCTGCTGTTCGAGGGCGGCACGCTGCGGGCCGTCACCCACCATGATCAGGCGCAGGCGTTTGTGTGGATAAGTTTTCTGCAGGGCCTCCAGGCTTGGCCGCAGCAAACCCAGGTTCTTTTCTGCCGCCAGCCGCCCGACGTGCAGCACGGCGATGTCGTCCGGGCCGAGCCCCCAGCGTTCCCGTAACACGGGGCTGCGCCGGGCCGGGTTGAACAGGCAGGCATCGACCCCCCGGGCCAGTAGCTCCAGGCGTTCGAAACCGCGGCGTTCTAGCTCCAGGCGCTGACTGAGGCTGGGTACCAGGGTGGTCGCCGTGCGCCGATGGAACCAGCGCAGGTAGTTGGTGAGCAGGCGCGTCAGCAGGCCCAACCCGTACTGGCCGGAATACTGCGGGAAGTTGGTGTGGAAGCCGCTGACCACCGCTACCCCCAGGCGCCGGGCCGCGCGCAGTGCGCTGAGCCCAAGCGGCCCCTCGGTGGCGATGTACAGCACATCCGGGCGCTGCCGGCGCCAGCGGCGCAACAGCTTGTGCATCGACACTTCGCCCCATTGCAAGCCCGGGTAACCAGGCAGGGGCCAGCCACGGCACAGCATCAGGTTCGGGTCGTTGTGCAGGGGGGCTTCACCGGCCTGGCGCGGGCGCACCACTTCGATCTCATGGCCGCGTTGGCGCAACCCTTCGCTGAGCCGGCCAAGGGTATTGGCCACGCCGTTGATCTCGGGTGGGAAGGTTTCGCTGACCAGGGTAATGCGTAGGGCGGGTGTATTCATGACAAAAAGTGTCCGCCTGCTGGATTGCGCCAATGTGACTGCCATGTGACGTACAGATGACGCCTGATCGGCGACGCTTTTCGCCTTGTGAATTTTTCCTTGCAAGGATGCTCAAGAGGGGGCACCGGCAGCCGATGAAGATGCATTCGACGATGCGCTCCAGGAGAGCGGTGATGTTCAACAACAAGCTCAAGCAAGAAATCCGGCAATTGCGCGAAGACCTGATGTCCATCGAACAGGTCAAGAGTAGCCTCGACAGCGAGATGCTGGTACTGCAACTCGACCCCCAGGGGCGGATCGAGATGGTCAACGGCAACTTCGAGAGCGAGATGCTCTACCGTGCCGAACAATTGCTTGGGCGCAACATCGAGGACATCGTCCCCGCCCATGTGAAGACGCTGGATTTCTACCAGCGCATGAAAGGCGCGATCAGCCGCGGTGAACACCTGAACGGTGCATTCCGCCTGCTGCGCGGCAATGGCCAGGAGGCCTGGTTACGGTCGATCCTGCAGCCGGTCAAGAACAGCGAGGGGCGCATCAAGTATTTCACGCTGCACTCCAGCGACCTTACCCGCACCATCGAGACCTCCCGCGAGCACGAAAGCCTGATCAAGGCGCTGATGCGTTCCACCGCCGTGATCGAGTTCGATCTCGATGGCACCGTGCTTACCGCCAACGAACGCTTCCTGGCCACCGTCGGTTACCGCCTGGAGCAGATCCGTGGCAAGCATCACCGCATGTTCTGCGAGCCGGAGGAGGCCAACTCGGCCGGCTATCAGGCGTTCTGGGACAAGCTGCGCCGTGGCGAGTACGTTGCCGACCGCTTCAAACGTATCGATGCCCATGGCCGGGTGGTCTGGCTGGAGGCTTCGTACAACCCCATCTTCGATGCCCATGATGTGCTGTACAAGGTGGTCAAGTTCGCCACCGTCATCACCGAGCAGGTCAACCAGGAGCAGGCGGTGGCCGAGGCGGCGGATGTTGCCTACAACACCTCGCTGGGTACCGATGCCAGCGCCCGCAAGGCCACCGATGTGGTCACGCAGAGCGTCAGCGTGATGCGCGGGCTGGAAGCGTCGATGCAAGAGGCGGCAGAGGGCATCCAGGCGCTGGATACCCAGTCGCGGGTGATTGGCTCGATCATCAAGACCATCAGCGACATTGCCGGGCAGACCAACCTGCTGGCGCTGAACGCGGCCATCGAAGCGGCCCGCGCCGGCGAGCAGGGGCGGGGGTTTGCCGTGGTTGCGGATGAAGTGCGCCAGCTGGCCTCGCGCACCAGCACCGCCACCGAGGAAATCGCCCGGGTGGTGCAGCAGAACGAGCAACTGGCCCAGGCGGCAGTGGCGATCATCGACACCAGCAAGCGCCAGGCCGAGCAGGGGCTGGCACTGGCGGACGAGACAGGGAGCGTGATTGTCGAGATCCAGGACGGGGCCAAGCGGGTGGTGGATGTGGTGGGGCAGTTTTCCAGCCGGTTGGGGCAGTAAGAGCGTCACCCAGTTTTCAATGCCTGCGCGTTTCCTGTGGGAGCGGGCACGCCCGCGAAACAGGCGCCGCGGTGGATGGCACGGGCTTCGCCCGTGTTCGCGGGCACGCCCGCTCCCACAGGATCAGTTCCGTTCCCGCACCCAGAACAACGTGGCCCCGGCCACCGCCGCCGGCATCATCAGCACGTTCACCAGCGGGATCATCAACGCCAGGTAGGTAATGCCGCCAAAGCCCAGGCTCTGCCAGCGTTTCTGGCGCAGCCAGGCGAGCATGTCCTGCCAGCTCATCTTGTTGTTGTCCGCCGGGTAGTCGATGTACTGGATAGCCATCATCCACACCCCGAAGATCAGCCAAAGCGGCGCCGCCACCACGTTGACCACCGGGATCAGCGACAGGATGAACAGGCCGATTGCCCGTGGCAGGAAGTAGCCCAGCTTGCGCATTTCACGGCCGAAGGTCCGTGGCACCATGGCCACCAGTTCGCCCCAGCTGAACGCCGGGAAGTTGTCCTGCCCACGCACCACCACCTCGACCTTTTCTGCCAGGAAACCATTGAAAGGCGCGGCAATGATGTTGGCTACCAAGGTGAAGGTGAAGAACACCATCAGCACCAACAAGGCAACGAACAGCGGCCAGAGAATGTAGCTGAGGAAGCTCAACCAATCCGGCAGCGTCGGCATCAGGGCATCAAGCCAAAGGTCGAATTGATGCCCGGCGAAGTAGATCAGGCCGCCGAACAGCAGCAGGTTAACCGCCAGCGGCAGCAGCACGAACAACCGCAGGTTGGGGCTCAGCACCAGTTTCAGGCCTTCGCGCAGGTACTGGGGGCCAGAGAGGACAGGGGCTTGCATCGAGAGACTCCGCAGAGAAGGAAACGCGCTGACCTTACCGAGTTTGCCGCGCCGACGAAAGGCGGGCAGCGGGCGGGAAACGGGCTGTAACAAAAGCAGCAGGGCTTGGCTATCGATGAAATCGCTGAATAGACGATGCCTATGAGGTGGATTGTCGAAGGATATTTCCTTAATCTTTGCGACCTCGCTACAGTGCGCTCAACTTTCCGCTTTCTGGGCCTGCGCGTTGTAGCCTTCCCCAAGTGCTGCGTGGGTCCTTTTTAATTTTCCTGCTGGCGCAGCCGGTACACCGATGCCGGCCCTGCGGCCCGCTCGACAGGAGTTCGACATGTCTGAAGTACGTCATTCGCGCGTCATCATTCTCGGTTCCGGCCCTGCCGGTTACAGCGCCGCGGTGTATGCCGCCCGTGCCAACCTCAAGCCGCTGCTGATCACCGGCATGCAGGCCGGCGGCCAGCTGACCACCACCACCGAAGTCGACAACTGGCCGGGCGACCCCCATGGTCTGACCGGTCCGGCCCTGATGCAGCGCATGCAGGAGCACGCCGAGCGTTTCGAAACCGAAATTGTCTTCGACCATATCAACGCCGTCGACCTGGCCAACAAGCCCTTCACCCTGCAGGGTGACAGCGGCAAGTACACCTGCGACGCGCTGATCATCGCCACTGGCGCCAGCGCCCGCTACCTGGGCCTGCCGTCGGAAGAAACCTTCATGGGCAAGGGTGTTTCGGCCTGCGCCACCTGCGACGGCTTCTTCTACCGCAACAAGCCGGTAGCCGTGGTGGGCGGCGGCAACACTGCCGTGGAAGAGGCACTGTACCTGGCGAACATCGCCAGCAAGGTGACCCTGGTACACCGTCGCGATACTTTCCGCGCCGAGAAGATCCTGGTCGACAAGCTGCACGCCCGTGTGGCCGAAGGCAAGATCGAGCTCAAGCTCAACGCCACCCTGGACGAAGTGCTGGGTGACAACATGGGCGTGACCGGTGCGCGCCTGAAGAACAACGACGGCAGCAGCGACGAAATCAAGGTCGACGGCGTGTTCATCGCCATTGGCCACACCCCGAACACCTCGCTGTTCGAAGGCCAGCTGACCCTCAAGGACGGCTACCTGGTGGTCAACGGTGGCCGTGAAGGCAATGCCACCGCCACCAACGTCGAGGGCGTGTTCGCCGCCGGTGACGTGGCTGACCACGTTTACCGCCAGGCCATTACCTCGGCCGGTGCGGGCTGCATGGCGGCGCTGGATGTCGAGCGTTACCTGGACGGGCTGGCCAACGCTTCGTTCTGATTCTGAATCGCCGGGGCTGCTGCGCAGCCCATCGCGACACAAGGCCGCTCCTACAGGGATATGCGATCCCTGTAGGAGCGGCCTTGTGTCGCGAAAGGGGCGCAAAGCGCCCCCAAAGAAAAAACCGGCCGTGAGGCCGGTTTTTTCATGCCTGCGATCAGCTCACAGGCTCAACCGCATCGACAGGTCCACCGCCTTCACATCCTTGGTCATTGCACCAATCGAGATGTAGTCCACCCCAGTCTCGGCAATCACCCGCAAGGTCGTCTCGTTGACCCCGCCACTGGCTTCCAGCTTGGCCTTGCCCGCGGTAATGCGCACTGCTTCGCGCATCTCCTCCAGGTTCAGCTCGTCGAGCATGATGATGTCGGCACCTGCGGCCAGTGCCTGGCGCAGTTCGTCCAGGCTTTCCACTTCGATTTCCACCGGCTTGCCCGGCGCAATGCGGTGCGCCGCCGCCACGGCCTCGGCCACGCCGCCGCTGGCTGCGATGTGGTTTTCCTTGATCAGGAAGGCGTCGTACAGGCCGATGCGGTGGTTGTCGCAACCGCCGCAGGTCACTGCATACTTTTGCGCCAGGCGCAGGCCCGGCAGGGTCTTGCGGGTGTCCAGCAGGCGCACCTGGGTGCCTTCCACCAGGTCGGCCAGGAAGCGCGCACGGGTGGCGACCCCCGACAGCATCTGCAGGAAGTTCAGTGCACTGCGCTCACCGCTGAGCAGCGAACGCGCGGGGCCCTCCAGATGGAACAGCGGCTGGTTGGCCGTGGCGCGCTCGCCATCGGCCACCTGCCAGTGCACGGCCACGCGCGGGTCAAGTTGGCGGAACACGGCGTCGACCCATGCGGTGCCTGCGATCACGCAGTCTTCGCGGGTGATGATGGTCGCCTTGGCCAGGCGCTCCGCCGGGATCAGCTGCGCTGTGATATCGCCACTGCCGATGTCCTCCAACAGCGCACGGCGCACGTTGGCTTCGATTTCAGCGGTCAGGTCGGCAAGGCGTAGGTTCGGCATGGTCGGCTCCACAAGCTAGATGCCGGCGATTATAGGGCAGCGGGCCGGTGTGTACAGTCGCCTTGGCGATGACCTTTGGTCGGCCGGTGTGAGCAAGCGGGATAAATCAGGGTCATTAGCCAGCCAGTGAAACGGCGCTGGCAGCTGTGCGGGTTTTTACCGATAATGGTGACCAGTATTTGGCGTCATGACTTTGACGATCTTCAGCCCCTTCGGGCGAGACACCCTGCAAGGAGTACAGGATGCAAAAAGAAGGCAAGGTGGTGCCCTTGGCGGCAGCCATCGATCGAGGCGGGCGTGCGCCTCTGCCTTGCCTTCCGGTGTTGCTCCTGCAGGTGCGGGACAAGGCCGCCTTGCAGTTGCGTCAGGGCCTGCAGGATTTGTTCGACAACGCCGACGACACCCTCTTCGAGATGGCCGACAAGGCCTTCGACCGCAGTGACCAGAACCTGTACTTCGAGGCCATGCGTGACCTGCGCCTGAAGCGCAAGAGCATCGAGCGCGGTTTTCTCGACACGTTCTATGATGCCTTTGCCCGTATCGGCCAGGTCGACCTGCTGGCGCACCTGGTCGAGCCGGGCAACCTGCGCAGCAAGGCCCAGGTGGAGCGGGCCGCCGCGATCGAAGGCATGGTCGCGCGGGTGCTGTCACGCGACGGCATTGCCCTGCAGCAACTGGGCCTGCGCTTGCAGGTACTGCTCGACCGCCCCCTGCACGAGCAGCACAACCCGCTGGGGCCCGCAGCGCTGTGCGGCTACTTCCTCGACGCTGGCCGCAACCTGGGGGTTGGCCTGCGGGTCAAGCTGGTCCTGCTGAAACTGTTCGAGCGCTATGTGTTGCGCGATGCCGATGTGATCTATGGCGAAGCCAACCAGTTGCTGGCCGCTGCCGGTGTGTTGCCCGAGTTGCCAACGGCACCGCGCCGGCGCGCCGAAGACCGGCGCATGAACGCACGACGCGGGCCGGCGAACCTGGGGCACGAGGTGGGCGCGGACGCGGCAGGGCAGGCTTTCTTTGCCTCGTTGCAAACACTGCTGGCCCCGGCGCGCGGGCAGTTCGCGCCTCGTTTGCAGGCGGTGGCCGCCGCCCAGCCAATCAGCACCGCCGACCTGCTGCGCCTGCTTTCGCATTTGCAGCACTACGTGCCCGCTACCCACGAGGCCGATGATTTCGAGCTTGGCCAACAGCTAGAACAACTGCTGCTACGGGTCAGCGTGCGCAGCGGCACACGCCGGCGCATCGACGTGGCCGACGAGGACATGATCAACCTGGTTGGGCTGCTGTTCGCCTTCATCCAGAACGACGACAACCTGCCGGCCAGCCTGCGTGCGCTGATCGGGCGCCTGCATATTCCGCTGCTGAAGGTAGCCCTGCTGGACAAGGGGCTGTTCAGTCGGGCCAGCCACCCGGCCCGCCGCCTGCTCAACGAGATCGCTGGCGCGGCAATCGGTTGGGAATGCGGCAGCGACGGCATGCGCGACAGCCTGCACCTGCGGGTGGAGCGTATCGTCCAGCGCCTTCTCAATGATTTTGCCGAAGATGCCAGCCTGTTCGCCGAACTGCTCGAAGACTTCCTCGCTTTCAACCAGGACGAGCGGCGGCGCAACGAGCTGCTTGAACAACGTACCCGCGACGCCGAAGAAGGGCGTGCACGAGCCCTGCAGGCCAGGCAGCAGGTGCAGCATGCACTCAACCAGCGGCTACGTGGCCGGTTATTGCCGCAGGTGGTGGTACAGATGCTGGTGCAGGCCTGGAGCCAGGTACTGCTGCTGGCCTGGCTCAAGCAGGGCGAGGCATCCCAGGCCTGGCGAGACGCCTTGCAGACGATGGACACGCTGCTGGCCAGCATCACCCCGCCGCACGAGCCACATACCTTGCTGCAGCAGGTACCGGGCCTGCTCAAGGCACTTCGCGATGGCCTGTCCAGCGTGGCCCTGGATTCGGCAGCGACCCGCGAATTCTTCCTGCAACTGGAGCAGCTGCACCTGCGTGCTTGCGCAGGTACCGCGATGCAGTCCGGTGGTGAGGGCCAACCCCTGAGCGAGGTGCTGGTGGACGAGGACATCGTCTTGGCGATTGCTGAAGAACCCGCTTGTGCTCCGTTGCAGTTTGCCGACGGGCAGGCTGTGGCGCTGCGCCAGGTGCAGCGCCTGCGTATCGGTACCTGGGTCGAGGTGCTGGACGAGGACGAACCGTTGCGTTGCAAACTGGTGGCGCGCATCGACAGCAGCGACCGGCTGGTGTTCGCCAACCGCACCGGCATGAAAGTGCGCGAATGGAATGGTGCCAGCCTGGCCCAGGCACTGCACCGAGGCGACGTGCGAGTGCTGGATGACGGGCTGTTGTTCGAGCGGGCGCTGGAGGCGGTGCTCGACAGCTTGCGCCGGTAGGAGCAACTGCCCTGCGCAAAACCTGCAAGCACGCCCAATTTTTGTGGGAGGTCACTCAGTCCTTCGTGCTGCGCTGTTGCATAGAGAGCCGAGTTGGCAGGCAGTTCGCTTACTCTGTGGGAGCGGGTTCACCCGCGAAGAATCCAACGCGGTGCTTGGCACCGGCTGCGCCGGTGTTCGCGGGTGAACCCGCTCCCACAGAGACCCCGTTGAATCAATAATTTATGTGCAGCTCTATGAGAGTGCCGCCGGGATTACATTCATTCACATGCAAACGCCGTTGGTCGCAGGGCATACTGTTGACCTGTTCACGGCGTTTTCAGGATCTGCCCCATGCAATTGGACCGTGCCACTGGCTGGTTCCACGGAATCGGAATCACCCACTGCCCCTCGCCGAACTTCAATACCCGCCCCGAAGGCGAATCGATTTCCCTGCTGGTGATCCACAACATCAGCCTGCCGCCTGCCTGCTTCGGTACCGGCAAGGTCCAGCAATTCTTCCAGAACTGCCTGGACCCCGACGAACACCCCTACTTCGCCAGCATCAACCACCTGACCGTGTCGGCGCACCTGTTCGTCGAGCGTGACGGTGCGGTGACCCAGTTCGTGTCGTTGCTCGACCGCGCCTGGCACGCCGGTGTGTCGTGCTTCGACGGGCGTGAAGGCTGTAACGATTTCTCCATCGGCATCGAACTGGAAGGCACCGACGATCTGCCTTATACCGATGCCCAGTACAGGGTGCTGGAGCAACTTACCCGGCACATCCGCGATGCCTGGCCGGCCATCGACCTGAGCCGCATCCAGGGCCACAGCGACATTGCCCCGCAGCGCAAGACCGACCCCGGCCCGGCCTTCGACTGGCCGCGCTACCGACAGGCGCTGCAGCAAAACGAGGACAAGGCATGAGTTTTCTGGTGTTGTTGCTGGCGCTGTGGGTCGAGAAGTTCTCGGCCCTGCGCCATCAGGTGCAGCGCGATGGGTTCTTCCTTGGCGAACTGGTGCGCCTGGAGCGCAGCGGCAAGGTGCACCCGTGGTGGACGCTGGCCATCCTGGTACTGGCACCGGTAGCGCTGCTGGTGTTGCTGCTGCATGTGCTGGACCCGGTGGCGTATGGCTTGCTGGCATTGCCGGTGCACCTGCTGGTGCTGATCTACAGCCTGGGCCGCGGCGATGCCAAGGCATCGTTGGGGCCGTTCCGCGATGCCTGGCGGCGCGGTGATGACCAGGCCGCTTTGCATGTGGCCGAGCGCGACCTGGGGCTGGCGGCCGACGAACCGCACAGCCTGTTGGTGCGGGTGCAGGGCAACCTGCTGTGGCAGGTGTACCAGGGCTTTTTCGCGGTGATCTTCTGGTACTTCGTGCTGGGCCCGGGTGCCGCGCTGGCCTACCGCCTGCTGGCGCTGTGTGGCGAACACAGCAAGCAACCGACGTTGAAGGCTCGTGCCGAGCAGCTCAGGCATATCATGGACTGGCTGCCGGTACGGGTGCTGGCCTTGAGTTTTGCCCTGGTCGGCAACTTCCTCGCGGTCACGCGAGTGATGCTGCACGAGGTGCTCAACTGGCACATCAGCGCCGCACACCTGGTGGCCCGGGTCGGGCGCATTGCCGATGACATTCCCGAGGAAGAGGACAGCCAGCGCGGGCTGGGGCGGCTGGACAGCCTGTGGGAGCTGCTGCTGCGCTGTGCGGTGCTGTGGTATGCCGGGTTTGCGCTGTGGACGGTGCTTGTCTGAACTGGCTCGCTGGCTTCTTCGCGGGCTTGCCCGCTCCCACAGGTACTGCGCCGGTCTACGATTTGCGCGGTCCCTGTGGGAGCGGGCAAGCCCGCGAAGAGGCCCATGCAGGTGCCAGCACTTCAGCTACCAGCCAAACAACTCGCAAGCATTGCGGGTGCTGGCTTCAGCCAGCTCCGCGACTTCCACACCCATCACCTGTGCCAGCGCCTCGGCGATCTCCGGCAGGTGCTCCGGGCTGTTCCTCACCCCGGGGAACATGACCGGCGCCATGTCCGGCGCATCGGTCTCCAGCACCACGCTGTCCAGCGGCAACCGCGCCAGGGTCTTGCGCAGCCGTAGGGCCTGCGGCCAGGTACCCGCACCGCCAAGCCCAAGCCGGAAGCCCAGCTTGATGTACTCGCGGGCCTCTTCGAAACTGCCGGCAAACGCATGTATCACCCCCGCCCGCGCCGGCTTGAAGCGCTTGAGCGTGGCGATCACCTGCGCATGGCTGCGGCGCACGTGCAGCAGGGCGGGCAGTTCGAAGTCGCAGGCCATCTGCAGTTGCGCTTCGAACAGCTCCTGCTGGCGGGCCTTGTCCAGGTCTTCGAGGTAATAGTCCAGGCCAAACTCGCCCACGGCACATAGCCGTGGGTCACCGTGCAGGCGCTCCAGCCACTCGCGCAGCTGCGCCAGGTGCTCCGGGCGATGCTGGTCAAGGTAGATCGGGTGCAGGCCGAGCGCGGCGAACAGGCGCTGGTCGGCACAGGCCAGGTCCCACACCCGCTGGAAATTCGCCTGGTACACCCCCAGCACCACCATCCGCTCAACCCCGCGCGACGCCGCGTTGGCCAGCAGGCGCGGGCGGTCGGCGTCGAAGTCGGGGAAGTCCAGGTGGGTGTGGGTGTCGATCAGGTGCATGTTCAGGCCGCTGTAATGCGTTGCTTGAACGTTCGACCGACGGCATGCACGCCAGGTTCGTAGCGTTTGTCCTCGATCGCGGCCAGTGCCAGTTCCAGGGCGGTGGCGGCAATCAGGCCATGCTGCTGGGCCATGGCATTGACTGGCAGCGGCAGGAAGTCGAGCAACTGGTTGTCGCCAAACGTACCCAGCTGCAGCTGGCGTGAGTCGGCAGGGCGCGCCTGTAGGGTATCGAACACCCCTTGCAGCAGCACGTAGGAGGTAGTCACCAGGGCATCCGGCAGGCCGCCAAGGTCGTCGATCAACTGCTGCATCAGGCGCTGGCCGCACTCACGGCTGAACGCTTCGCCCTGATAGCGGCGAACTTCGCCGGCATAGCCTTGCAGGGCTTCGTCGAAGCCGCCGGCACGTGCCTGGCTGACCGACAGCTCGGGGCGTGCGCCGATCAGTGCGATGCTGCGCGGGGCGGCGCTCAGCAGGCTGGCGGCCAGTTGGCGGCTGGCGTCGCGGTCGTCGCTGATCACCGAGCAGAAGTGCGCCGGGTCCAGGCGGCGGTCGATGGCGATCACCGGCAGGCCTTTGTCCTGCAGTTCGCGGTAGCTGTCGTCCTCTGGCGGCAGGCAGCTGGCGACGAACAGTGCATCGCAACGGCGGGCGCGGAACAGCTGCTGCAACTGGCGCTCGCTGTCGGGCTGGTCGTCGCTGCTGGCGATCAGCAACTGGTAGCCACGGGCGCGGGCACCTTGTTCGAGCTGCTTGGCGATGCGGGCGTAGCTGGGGTTCTCCAGATCCGGGAGAATGAAGCCCAGGGTGCGGGTATGCCGGCTGCGCAGGCCAGCGGCCTGCGGGTTGGGGGTGAAGCCGTGGGCCTCGACCACCGCGCGTACCCGTTCGACAGTGCTGTTGCTGATGCGCTGCTGTTCGGCCTTGCCATTGATGACGTAGCTGGCAGTGGTCACGGACACACCGGCCAGACGGGCGATATCGCTGAGTTTCACCGAATTTTCCTTGTTATTACCGGGGCTGGCTGTGAGCCCTGACCGGGTAGTTTGACCCGGCGAGGGCGCCACGCGCAGACGACCATTGTCGCAATTGTCCGACAGGATGGGGCTTTTTCCTCGGCAGATTATCGAGTAACGTGGCCGTCTGGTCAGATTAATCGTTTCAGCTGCCGAATTTTCTGCCTCGGCTGCCATCCGTGCAAGGCTGTTGAACTGGCCGTTCAAGTGAATTTCACAACAATACTCCAGTACCCGACCGGGAACTGCAAAAGGAGAAGGTCATGCTCGAGCTCGCCAAGGAGCAGATAGCCATGGGCCAGAAGGCCGCCGACAAGGCCGAGGCATTGCGCCTGCTGGCCGACCGGCTGGTCGCCGATGGCCTGGTCGCCGAGGGATACCTGCAAGGGCTGCAGGCCCGAGAGGCACAAGGCTCCACCTTCCTTGGGCAGGGCATTGCCATCCCCCATGGCACGCCGCAGACCCGTGACCTGGTGTACGCCACCGGCGTACGCCTGTTGCAGTTTCCCGAGGGCGTGGACTGGGGCGATGGCCAGATGGTCTACCTTGCCATCGGCATCGCCGCCCGTTCCGACGAGCACCTGCGCCTGCTGCAACTGCTGACCCGCGCCCTGGGCGAGACCGACCTGGCCGAAGCATTGCGCCGCGCCGGTTCCGCCGAGGCGTTGCTGAAACTGTTGCAGGGCGCGCCGCAGGAACTGGCGCTGGATGCACAACTGGTCGGCCTGAACCTGGCTGCCGAGGACTTCGATGAGTTGGCCTGGCGCGGTGCCCGCCTGTTGCAGCGCGCCGACTGCGTCGACAGCGGTTTTGCCGCCGTGCTGCAGCAGGCCGAGCCGCTACCGCTGGGCGAGGGCCTGTGGTGGCTGCACAGCGAGCGCCAGGTGCGCCAGCCGGGCCTGGCCTTCATCACCCCGCAGCAGCCGCTGCGTTACCGCGACCAGCCGCTCAACGGCCTGTTCTGCCTGGCCAGCCTCGGTGCTGCCCACCAGGCCTTGCTCGAACGCCTGTGCGAAGTGCTGATCGAAGGCCGCGGGCAGATGCTCTACCAGGCCACCAGCAGCCGCGCGGTGCTGGAAGTGCTGGGCGGTGAGGCGCCGGCGGACTGGCCCAGCGCGCGGGTCGTGCTGGCCAACCCGCACGGTTTGCACGCCCGCCCGGCAAAGGTATTGGCGCAACTGGCCAAAGGTTTCGAGGGGGAAATCCGTGTACGCCTGGTCGACAGTGCACAGCCAGCGGTGTCGGTGAAGAGCCTGAGCAAGCTGCTCAGCCTCGGCGCCCGACGTGGCCAGGCGCTGGAACTGGTGGCTGAGCCAGCCATCGCCGCCGATGCCTTGCCGGTGCTGCTGGCCGCCATCGAGCAAGGCCTGGGCGAAGAGGTGGAGCCACTGCCACAGAGCGCGGCGACTGCAGCCGGCGCAGCGGCTGAAGTGCTGCAAGCGCCCGCAGCTGGTAGCCGCATCCACGGCGTGGGTGCTGCGCCCGGCATTGCCAGTGGCCCGGCGCATGTGTGTGTCGAGCGTGAGTTCGACTACCCCCTGCGCGGCGAGTCCTGCGCCCTGGAGCGGCAGAAGCTGCGTGAAGCCGTTGCGACTGTCAATGGCGAGCTGCAGGCCTTGGTCCAGCGCAGCGACAAGGCCATTGGCGAAATCTTCGTCACCCATCAGGAGATGCTCGCCGACCCGGCCCTGACCGATGATGTGGAGCAGCGCCTGGGCCAGGGCGAAAGCGCCGCGGCAGCCTGGATGGCAGTGATCGAGGCGGCGGCGCGCCAGCAGGAGTCGCTGCACGATGCCTTGCTCGCCGAACGCGCTGCCGACCTGCGTGACATTGGCCGCCGCGTGCTGGCGCAGTTGTGTGGCGTTCAGGCCCAGGCTGAACCCGAGCAACCCTACGTGCTGGTGATGACCGAAGTCGGCCCGTCCGATGTCGCCCGGCTGGACCCGAGCCGCGTCGCCGGTATCGTCACCGCCCAGGGTGGCGCCACCGCCCACAGCGCCATCGTCGCCCGTGCCCTGGGCATTCCGGCGGTAGTGGGCGCGGGGGCGTCGATACTGCTGTTGGACAGTGGCACGCCATTGCTGCTCGATGGCCAGCGTGGCGTGGTCAGCGTGGCGCCGCCGGCGGATGAACTGCAACGGGCCCTGGCCGAACGCGACCTGCGCGAGCAGCGCTTGCAGGCCGCCTGGGCCAAGCGCTTCGAGCCGGCGGTCACGCGTGATGGTCACGCGGTCGAGGTGTTTGCCAACATCGGCGAGAGCAACGGCATTGCCAAGGTAGTGGAGCAGGGCGCCGAAGGCGTGGGCCTGCTGCGCACCGAGCTGATTTTCATGGCCCACACCCAGGCCCCGGACGTAGCGACCCAGGAAGCCGAGTACCGCCGCGTGCTCGATGGCCTCGGCGGGCGCCCGCTGGTGGTGCGCACCCTGGATGTCGGCGGTGACAAACCGCTGCCGTACTGGCCGATCGCTGCCGAGGAAAACCCGTTCCTCGGTGTGCGCGGCGTACGCCTGACCCTGCAGCGCCCGCAGGTGATGGAGGACCAGCTGCGCGCCTTGCTGCGCGCGGCCGATCAGCGCCCGCTGCGCATCATGTTCCCGATGGTCGGGCAGGTGCATGAATGGCGCGAGGCGCGTGCCATGGTCGAGCGCCTGCGCGCCGAGATCCCGGTAGCCGACCTGCAGCTGGGCATCATGGTCGAAGTGCCCTCGGCAGCGCTGCTGGCACCACAGCTGGCGCGCGAAGTGGACTTCTTCAGCATCGGCACCAACGACCTGACCCAGTACACCCTGGCCATCGACCGTGGTCACCCCAGCCTCTCGGCCCAGGCCGACGGCCTGCACCCGGCGGTGCTCAGCCTGATCGACATGACCGTGCGCGCCGCCCATGCCCGTGGCAAGTGGGTGGGCGTGTGCGGCGAGCTGGCGGCCGACCCGCAGGCGGTGGCCGTGCTGCTGGGCCTGGACGTGGACGAACTCAGCGTCGCCGCGCGCAGCATTGCCGAAGTCAAGGCCCTGGTCCGCCAGGCCGATCACCAGACGGCCCGCGCCCTGGCGCGCGAGGCCCTGCAACAGGACAGCGCCGCAGCGGTTCGCGCGCTGGTGGAGCGTTACTGAATGGCCAAGATCCTCACCCTCACCCTGAACCCGGCGCTGGATATCACCATCGGCCTGGATACCCTGCGCCCGGGGCAGGTCAACCGCAGCCAGGAGCAGCACAGCCACGCTGCGGGCAAGGGGCTGAACGTTGCCCAGGTACTGGCCGACCTGGGGCACAGCGTCACTGTTGGCGGCTTCCTCGGGCGTGACAACCTGCAGCCCTTCGAGGCGCTGATCGACTGGCGCGGCTTCGTCGATTGCTTTGTCCGCGTACCGGGCGAAACCCGCAGCAACATCAAGCTGGTCGAGTCTGATGGCCGTGTCACCGACATCAACGGCCAAGGCCCGGAAGTCGACGAAGCGGCACGCAGTGCATTGCTGCGCCGCCTGACGCAGATTGCCCCGGGCCACGACGCGGTGGTGGTGGCTGGTAGCCTGCCACGTGGGATCAGTGCCGACTGGTTCCGACAGTTGCTCGAACAGCTCAAGGCGCAAGGCCTCAAGGTGGCCCTGGACAGCAGCGGCGAAGCCCTGCGTGCCGGCCTGCAGAGCTCGCCCTGGCTGGTCAAGCCAAATACCGAAGAGCTGGGCGAGGTGCTTGGCCTGGCTGTGGATAACCCGGCGCAGCAGCGCGCTGCTGCCGAGCGCCTGCTGGCCAGTGGCGTCGAACACGTGGTGGTGTCGGCGGGCGAGCAGGGCGTCAGCTGGTTTACCCATGACCATGCCGTACATGCTTGCCCGCCCAAGGTGCAGGTCGCCAGCACGGTGGGCGCAGGTGATTCGCTGGTGGCCGGCATGGTCCACGGCCTGCTGCAGGGCGAAGCTCCGGCGCAGACCTTGACCCGTGCCACCGCGATCGCAGCACAGGCTGTTACCCAGGTTGGTTTCGGCATCCGTGACCGCGAGCAACTGGCGCGTCTGGAAGCCGCCGTGCAACTGACAGAACAACAAGAGGGTTGCCGATGAACATTGCCATTGTCACTGCCTGCCCCAACGGCCAGGTGTCGAGCGTGCTGAGCGCGCGCTTGCTGTCCGCCGCTGCCCAGCGGCGCGGCTGGAGCACCAGCGTCGAAGTGCAGGATGCCGGCCACCCTGAGCGGCAACTGAGCGCCGCGCAGATCGCCGAGGCCGACTGGGTGCTGGTGGTCAGCACCGGCCCGGTGGACCTGGCGCGTTTCGTCGGCAAGCGCGTGTACCAGAGCACGCCGTCCCAGGCTTTGGCCGACCGCGAAGGCTTCCTCGATGAGGCGGCGGCCAATGCCCGGCTGCTGGCCGCTGTGCCCGGCCTTGCGGCCGAAGCTGGCAACGCAGGCGCACGCATCGTCGCCGTCACGGCTTGCCCGACTGGCGTCGCGCATACATTCATGGCCGCAGAAGCCTTGCAGCAGGCCGCGCAGCAACTGGGCTACCAGCTCACCGTCGAGACCCAGGGTTCGGTCGGTGCGCGCAACCCCTTGTCCGCCGAAGCCATCGCCGCAGCCGATGTTGTGCTGCTGGCCGCCGACATCGAAGTGCCCACCGCGCGTTTCGCCGGCAAGCGCATCTACCGTTGTGGCACCGGTATCGCCCTCAAGCAGGCCCGTGCCACCCTGGACAAGGCCTTGGCCGAAGCCAAGGTGGAAAACAGCAGCGATGCTGCAGCGGCGAGCACGCCAGCGAAGGGCGAGAAGACCGGGGTATACAAGCACCTGCTCACCGGCGTGTCGTTCATGCTGCCGATGGTGGTGGCTGGCGGCTTGCTGATTGCCTTGTCGTTCGTGTTCGGTATCGAGGCCTATAAAGAACCGGGCACCTTGCCGGCGGCGTTGATGCAGATCGGCGGCGAGGCTGCATTCAAGCTGATGGTGCCGCTGCTGGCGGGCTATATCGCCTGGTCCATCGCTGACCGCCCGGGGCTGGCGCCCGGCATGATCGGCGGCCTGCTGGCCAGCACCCTGGGCGCCGGTTTCATCGGTGGTATCGTCGCCGGCTTCCTCGCCGGCTACAGCGCCAAGGCCATTGCCCGCTGGGCGCGCCTGCCCAGCAGCCTGGAGGCACTTAAGCCGATCCTGATCATTCCGCTGCTGGCCAGCCTGTTCACCGGCCTGGTGATGATCTACGTGGTCGGCCAGCCGGTGGCGGCGATGCTGGAAGGGCTCACGCATTTTCTCGACAGCATGGGTACCACCAATGCCATCCTCTTGGGCCTGTTGTTGGGCGGCATGATGTGTGTCGACCTGGGCGGGCCGATCAACAAGGCCGCCTATGCCTTCTCGGTGGGGCTGTTGGCCTCGTCGAGCTATGCGCCGATGGCCGCGACCATGGCCGCCGGCATGGTGCCGCCGATTGGCCTGGGTATCGCCACCCTCCTGGCCCGACGCAAGTTTGCCCAGAGCGAGCGTGAAGCGGGCAAGGCGGCCCTGGCGCTGGGGCTGTGCTTCATCTCCGAAGGGGCGATTCCGTTTGCCGCCAAGGACCCGCTGCGGGTGATCCCGGCCAGCGTGGCCGGCGGGGCATTGACCGGGGCATTGTCGATGTACTTCGGCTGCAAGCTGATGGCGCCGCATGGCGGCCTGTTCGTGCTGCTGATCCCCAATGCGATCAACCATGCGCTGCTGTACTTGTTGGCGATCGTGGCGGGTAGCCTGCTGACGGCGGTGGTGTATGCGGTGATCAAGAAGAGCGAGCGGGTGGAGTTGGCGGTAGCGCCGGTGAAGGGTTAGAGATTTCAGCGGGCCTTACTGGCCTCTTCGCGGGCACGCCCGCTCCCACAGGGTCACTGCAAGCTTCAGGATCATGCAGTACCTGTGGGAGCGGGCGTGCCCGCGAAGAGGCCGGAACAGGTCACCGCCGATGCTTCTGCCGCAACGGCACAAGCAGATCGCCCAGCCCGTTGTGATCGATCTCGTGCATCAGCGCCAGCAACCCACCCAATTCCCCCGCCGGGAAACCCTTGCGCGCAAACCAGGCCAGATAATCCCCCGGCAGGTCGGCAATGATTCGTCCCTGGTACTTGCCAAACGGCATGGTGCGGGTCACCAGCAGTTCGAGGGTTTCCGGCTTCATGATCGGCGCACCTGGCTGTTGAAAAGCGCCGACCATACTGCAATCTGCACGAAGGCCCAAGCGGCAATCATGCAGAACGCCATTTTCAGGTTCTGCTGTGATATTTGTATCTAATTGATTTGGAAGGATTTTATTGAGATTAAAGGCTTGGCACGAACACTGCTCCATTACAGATGACTATCACCTGCCAAGGAGTTTGTGCCATGAGCAATCCCAACAAAGATGTGATCGACGTGCTGAACGACCTGATCGAGTACAGCAAGGATGGCGAGAAAGGCTTCAAGGCCTCGGCCGATGATGTGAAGAACCCCGAACTGAAAGCGTTCTTCGTTCAACGTGCCGGTGAGTGTGCCAATGCGGCCGGCGAACTGCAGAGCGAGGTGCGTCGCCTGGGTGGCGACCCGGAAACCTCCACCAGCATCAGCGGTGACCTGCATCGGGGTTGGGTCAACCTCAAGGCGATGGTCACCGGCAAGGATGAGGAAGCGGTGCTGAACGAGGTGGAGCGGGGCGAGGACCATGCCCTCAAGGCCTACAAGGAAGCCCGCGAGAAACTGGTGAAGCTGGGCCGCACCGCCAGCGACCAGACCTACACCCTGGTGGAAAAACAGCTGCAAGGTGTACAGCGCAACCATGACCAGGTCAGGGCCCTGCGCAACGCCGCCCGCGCCCGCGCCTAGTCGGCAGGCCCCTCTACCCGGTTGCGGCCTTTGGCCTTGGCCCGGTAGAGCGCTTCGTCCGCAGCACCCAGCACCCTCGCCAGATCGTGCTGGGTGCCTGACAGGCCGATGCCGATGCTCACCGTGACCGAGTGGGCATCATCGGCAAACGGCGCCAGCGCCTCGACACTGGCGCGGATGCGCTCGGCCAGCAGCTGCGCACCGGCCAGGTCGGTTTCCGGCAGCACCACCTGAAATTCCTCCCCACCGTAACGCGCTGCCAGATCGGCCGGGCGGCGGATGCATTCCTCGATGGTCCTGGCCACTTCGCGCAAGGCATGGTCGCCACCGGCATGGCCGTGGCGCTGGTTGAACGCCTTGAAATGGTCGACGTCCACCATCAGCACCGCCAACGGCTTGCGGTTGCGCTGGGCACGGGCCCACTCCTGGCGCAATACCTGGTCCAGGCGGCGGCGGTTGGCCAGGCCGGTCAGGCTGTCGGTGGCGGCCAGGGTCGCCAGGCCCTGTTCGGCCTCTTGGCGGCGGCGCAGTTCGCGGCCCAGCAGCAGGGTCAGCGAGAGGATGCCCACACAGAGTACCCCGGTGGCCACGCTGACCAGGATCGCAGTGCGGCGCCAGGACTCGAACACGTCTTCGGCCGAATGCACCACCAGTACGATCAGCGGCAGCTGCGCGACCCGGGCGAAGGTGTACATGCGTGGTTTGCCGTTGCGGCTGGAGCGGGCGGTGAAGCTGCCGCTCTGCTCGCTGAGTATGCGTTTGAAATTGGGCCGCTCGGCATAGTTGCTGCCGATCCCTGGGTCTTGCGTGCGGCTGGGCTGGCGAGCCAGCAGTTGGCCGTCGGTGTTGAGCAGGTTGATGCTGCTGTCATCACCAATGTCCAGGCGCTGGAACAGCTCACTGAAGTACGACAGGCGCAGTGCGCCCGCTGCCAGGCCGGTGAACTCGCCATTGGCGTCAGAGATACGCCGGCTGAAACTGATGCACCAGTCCAGGTCGCCCAGCTTGGCCTTGAATGGCGGGCCCACCAGCAGGCCGAGGTTGGGGTTGTGCAGGTGCGCCTGGAATACCCCGGTGTCGCCGAAGTTGGCCTTGCGTGGCACGCTGCTGGTGGAGTCGCCCACCACGTTGCCTTGCTTGTCCAGCCACAGTACGTCACCGCGCTTGCGGTCGACGAAGGCTTCATTGAATAGCAGGCGTTGGCGCACCGGGCCGGGGATTTCCGGCAGCTCCTTGCGCCCAACTGCCCAGATCAGGCCCTGCAGCGATTGGTCGTAGAGTTCGACGTTGCGCAGGATGTCGCTTTCGATCAGCTGGACGATATTGTTGGACGAGCGAATTGCCGACAGCTCGACATTGTCGCGCTCGCGCGCCAGCAGGTAGCTGACGATGGCCACGATGGCGAGCACGGCAAGGCAACTGCCCAGATTGAGGATCAGCTCGGGGTGCGACCTGTAGTGTGCGAAACGCGGTAATCGGGTGGTCATGCTCGCTACTGCGTGGGCAGGGCCATTCGCGGCGGCGACATTCTAGGGAAGCGGGGATTGTCGGACAAGATTTGTCCGACGGAATCACGCCGGGGCTGCTGCGCAGCCCATCGCCGGCAAGCCAGCTCCCACAAGTACCGCACAAGGCTTTAGGTCAATGCGGTCAAGGTGGGAGCTGGCTTGCCGGCGAAACGAGGGCGAAGCCCTCGCATCCAAGCCTGGATCAGAACACGTTCAACGGGTAATCCACGATCACCCGCAGTTCATCGTTGTCGCTGTTGCTGTCGATCGACGCATAACCCTGGCTGCCACGGTGGGTGGCGTAGCGCACCAGCACCGACAGGTCCTTCAGGTCACCCTCCTGGAACACATACTTCACGTCCAGGTCGCGCTCCCAGTGCATGGCGTTCTTGCCATCGGCACGGTAGTAGTCGTAGTGGGTGGGGTCCTGGACGGCCTTGGTCAGGTCGGCTTCACCGCGCGAGTACGACAGCACCGTGGTCAGGCCAGGGATGCCCACACCAGCGAAGTCATAGTTGTACTGCAGCTTCCACGAGCGCTCGTTCGGTGCGTTGAAGTCCGAGTACATGCGCGAGTTGTCCAGGTAGATGCTGTCACCCAGGTTGATGTAGTCGAACGGCGTGTTGCCATTGACCCGCTGGTAGGCGGCGGTGACGCTGTGGAACCCGGCGTTGACGGTGAAATGCACGCTATAGGTGTTGTTGTCGATCTTGCCCAGCAAGGCCTGGCCGGTGTCCTGGGTGTGATAGAAGTGCACGCCCGGGTTCAGGCTGACCAGGTCGTTGACCACGTAGGTGTAGTCGAAATCGGCGTAGTACTGGTTCCAGATGTCCTTCAGCTCGGCCGCATACAGGTTGGCGGTGATGTTCGGGGTACCGCTCCACGACGCGCCGGCCCAGTTCAGGTGCTTGCTCTTGTCATGCTCGCCCAGCGAACCGTAGTAGGTGTCGATGCGGCGGTGGCCGCTCTGGTTGTACGGCTTGGTGAAGCTCACCTGGCCGCCTTCGAGCAGCAGGCCGTCGATGCTGGTGTTGGTCAGGCTCACACCACGGAAGGTCTGCGGCAGCATGCGGGTTTCGCCGCCGGCGATCACCGGGTTGGTGAGGAACAGGTCACCGGCTTTCAGCTCGGTGTCGAACGCCTTGAGCTTGACTGCGGCACCGGCGGTGGAGAACGAGTGCGGCGCAGCACCCAGTTCGTCTTCGTTCTTTTGGTGGGTCGGCAGGATGCTGGTGCCAGCATGGCCGCCGCCACCGTCGAGTTTCAGGCCCAGCATGGCGTGGGCGTCCAGGCCAAAGCCGACCACACCTGGGGTGTAGCCCGACTCGAAGCGTGCAACCGCGCCCTGGCCCCACTCGCGGGTATCGCGCACGCCGGCGTTGTGGTTGTCGCGGTTGAAGTAGGCATTACGGAAATGCAGGTTGAAGGACGAGCCTTCGATGAAGCCATCAGCCTTGTCTTCATCTGCCTGGGCGGCGAAAGGGATCGTTGCAGTCAACGCAATGAACAACGGGGTAAAACGAAACGCGGAAGGCACCGGTACTAGCTCCTTGGGTCTGGCGGTGGGGCAGTTTTTATTTTCGAATGTGCGTCTTTTTTATAGGTGGACGTTACAGCTTGGCTGATAGTTGAAGCACATAAAAAAAGCCGCTGATCGGCAGCGGCTTTAAAAGGCTAACATATCGGCACCGGTGGTGCCCATGGCGTAGCCAAGGGAAAACGGGAGCAGCGACAGCGCTTGATCAGCTGTCGGCGTTGGCATCGACAGAAACCTTGGAAGCTGTCTGGTTTGCGTCTTTGGCGGCGTCTGCCTGCTGTGCGGCTACGGCTTCGCGGGCCTCTTGGTGGACCGCGGCGAACTCAGCATTACGGGTGACGAAAGCCTTGGATTCTTCGGCCATGGCCAGGGGCGACAACAACAGGGAAGACAGGACGAAGACGCTGGCAATACCCATACTGTTGGACATTTGAAACTACCTTCTTGCGGTGCAAGTGCTAATGAGGACGGGGGTAAAGTTAGTCCTTTCAATGCACTTGAAACAGAGCGAAGTGCGATAAGCACTGTTGCGCAAAAGGTAACTATCGCAGGAAAAGCAATTGGACTTTCGCCGCAAACCCCCATGCTAGACGCGCTACGCGTTCATTGTGGGAGCGGGCGAGCCCGCGAAGCAGGCACCGCGGTGGATGGCACGGGCTTCGCCCGTGTTCGCGGGCTTGCCCGCTCCCACAAAGATTGCGGCTGTTTTCAGACTCTGAGCAAGGCAATTGTTCCCACAAGGACGGCGTTGGATGGTCAGATATGGGCCGGCAGCCTGATCCCAAAGGTATTGGCCCCAGCGGCACTACGCACGAACACCTCCCCACCATGCATCAGCGCAATCGCCTTGACGATCGCCAACCCCAACCCATGGTTACCCCCACCACTGTTGCTACGTGCCGCATCCACCCGGTAGAAGCGTTCGAACAGCAACGGCAGGTGCTCATCGTCGATCGCCGGCCCCGGGTTGCTCACGGCGATGCTGACCTGCTCCGGCCCGGCATCGATCTGCACCTTGATCACCTGGTGCGGTGCGGTGTGCTGCACGGCGTTGTTCAGCAGGTTGATCAGCGCCCGGCGCAGCTGGGCCTTTTCGATGGGCGCCTGGGCATCGCCGCTCACGCTCACGCTGACCTGTGCGTCTTCGAGAATGTAGTCCAGGTAATCGAGGGTGGTCGCCACTTCCTCGGCCAGCGAGGCCTGGGTCAGGGCAGTGGCCTTGCTGCCTTGGTCGGCACTGGCCAGGAACAGCATGTCGTTGATGATGCTGCGCAGGCGCTCCAGCTCCTCAAGGTTCGATTGCAGCACTTCGAAGTAATGCTCGGCGCTGCGCCCGCGGGTCAGCGCCACCTGGGTCTGGCCGATCAGGTTGGTCAGCGGCGAGCGCAGTTCGTGGGCGACGTCGGCATTGAACGCCTCCAGCCGCGAGTAGGCCTGGCTTACCCGGTCGAGCGCAGCATTGAAGGCGCCGGCGAACTGCGCCAGCTCCGGGGCCAGGGCGTGGGTCTGCAGGCGCCCGTCCAGGCGCGGAGGGGCCAGGGCCTGGGCCTCAACGGACAATGCCAGCAGCGGGCGCAGGCCGATACGCGCCACCCAGTAGCCCAGTAGCGAGGCCAGCAGCACGCCGAGCACCGCCAGCCCGACAATCGCCACCAGCAGGCTGTGCTGCGCCTGCCAGAATGTTTCGGTGTCGATGCCAATCAGAAAGCGCAACGGCGGCCGCTCGCCCAGGGCCGGCAGTTCGCTGACCAGCACCTTGTAAGGGTAGGGCCGGTCGGGCAGGCGCAGGTCGCGCATGCCCTGCGCGCCTTCGGCGAAGGCGCGGACCAGCTCGCTGGGGTGGCCGTATTCGTAGGCCGGGTTGCTGCTGACCACCCAGAAGCGAATGCGCTTGTCCTCTTCACTGAGCAGGTTGAGCTTGTTGTTGATCTTGACCCAGTGCTCCGGTGTGCCGAAGCGGTTGAGGGTGGACTCGAGCACGCTGAAACGCGCATCCAGCTCGGCCTGCGGAAGCAGGTCGAGGCTGCGGTCGACCTGGCGGTACAGCGCCGAACCGATCAGCAGGAACACGCCCAGCGCCACCAGGATGAACAGCGCCGACAGGCGCAGCGCGATGGAATTACCCTGCACGGTTTTCCAGGACATAGCCCATGCCTCGGATGGTGTGCAGCAACTTGTTGTCGAAAGGCCCGTCGAGCTTGGCGCGCAGGCGCTTGATCGCCACTTCGACGACGTTGGCATCGCTGTCGAAATTGATGTCCCAGACCAGCTCGGCAATCGCCGTCTTCGACAGGATTTCACCTTGTCGGCGGGCCAGCACGCTGAGCAGCGAGAACTCCTTGGCCGTCAGCTCCAGGCGTTGGCCGGCGCGCGTGGCCTTGCGCGCCATCAGGTCGATCCACAGGTCACCCACCTGCACCTGCAGCGGTTCATGGTTGCTGCTACGGCGGGTCAGGGCTTGCAGGCGGGCGACCAGTTCGAGGAAGGAAAACGGCTTGCCCAGATAGTCGTCGGCACCCTCGCGCAGGCCATGGATACGGTCTTCGACCCGTTCACGGGCGGTCAGCATGATGACCGGTGTCTGCTTGCGCGCGCGCAGGGCGCGCAGCACGCCATACCCGTCCAGGCCAGGCAGCATCACATCCAGCACGATCACCGCGTAGTCACCTTCCAGGGCCAGGTGCAGGCCATCGATGCCATCCCGCGCCAGGTCGACGGTAAACCCCTGCTCGCTGAGGCCGCGATGCAGGTAGTCGGCGGTTTTTTCTTCGTCTTCGATGATCAGCACACGCATGGTCTTGTCCTAACTGGCACTGGGCGCCGCCGCACGGGCGGCCTGGCGGCGGTGGAACAGGCGCTCCAGGGCCAAGTATATGACCGGGGTGGTGAACAGCGTCAGCGCCTGGCTCACCAGCAGGCCGCCAACCACGGCGATGCCCAGTGGCTGGCGCAGTTCGGAACCGGTGCCGAAGCCGAACATCAGCGGCACCGCGCCGAGCAAGGCGGCCAGGGTGGTCATGATGATCGGCCGGAAGCGCGTCAGGCAGGCCTGGTGGATCGCCTGCTCCGGGGTCAGGCCCTGGCGGCGTTGGGCTTCGAGGGCGAAGTCGATCAGCAGGATGCCGTTTTTCTTGACGATACCGATCAGCAGCACCACACCGATCAACCCCATGATGCTGAAGTCCTGGCCCATGGCCCACAGCAGGATCAGTGCGCCGAGGCCGGCCGAGGGCAGGGTGGAGATGATGGTCAGCGGGTGGACGAAGCTTTCGTACAGCACGCCGAGGATGATGTACACCGCCACCAGCGCAGCCAGGATCAGCCACGGCTGGCTCGACAGCGAACTCTGGAAGGCCTGGGCCGCGCCCTGGAAGTTGCCGCTGATGGAGTCGGGCATGCCCAGCTCGCGCTGGGTGCGCTCGAGGATGGTCACCGCATCGCCCAGGGCCACGCCCGGGGCCAGGTTGAACGACAGGTTGGCTGCCGGGAACAGGCCATCGTGGCTGATCGACAGCGGCCCGGTGCTGGGCGGTGCCACATGGGCTACTGCCGACAGCGGCACCATCTCGTTGGTCAGCGGCGAGCGCAGGTAGAAGTAGTTGAGGCTTTCGGCCTTGCCGCGCTGGCGGGCATCCAGTTCGAGGATCACCTTGTACTGGTTGGTCTCGGTCTGGAATTCACTGATCTGCCGCTGGCCGAAGGCGTCGTACAACGCCTGGTCGACGTCGGTGGTGGTCAGGCCGAAACGTGCCGCGGCCTGGCGGTCGATATCGATGCGGGTGACGCTGGCGCCCAGTTGCAGGTCGTTGGACAGGTCACGGAACGCCGGGATTTCCCGCAGGCGCTCGGTCAGGCGCTGGGTCCACAGGTTCAGCGCCGTGCCGTCGTTGCTCTTGAGCACGTACTGGTACTGGGTGCGCGACGGGCCGGAGCTCAGGTTGATGTCCTGGCCGGCACGCATGTACAGGACGATGCCTGGTACCTGGGCCAGCTTGGGCCGCAGCCGGTCGATCAGTTCGCTGGCCGATACATCGCGTTCGCCACGCGGCTTGAGGGCGATCCAGAAGCGGCCGTTGGCGATGGTCTGGTTGCTGCCGGTGACGCCCACCGAGTGGGAGAACGCGCGCACCGCCGGGTCGGCCTCGATGATTTTGGCCAGCGCCTGGTGCTTCTCGATCATCGACGGGTACGACACATCCGCCGCCGCCTCGCTGGTGCCGAGGATGAAGCCGGTGTCCTGCAGCGGGAAAAAGCCCTTTGGGATACCCACGTAACCGGCTACCGCCAGGGCCAGGGTCAGGCCGAACATGCCGAGGGTCAGGCGCTGGTGGGCGAGGGCGCGGTCCAGGCCCTTTTCGTACCACCTGACCAGCCGCTCGCCGAAGCCGCCCTTGTGCTCTCCGGGCGGGCGGCGCATGAACAGTGCGCACAGGGTTGGCGCCAGGGTCAGTGAAACCACCACCGAAATCAGGATGGTGGCGGTGGCGGTAAGGGCGAACTCCTTGAACAGCCGGCCGACCACGCCGCCCATGAACAGCAGCGGGATGAACGCGGCGATCAGCGAGAAACTGATCGACACCACGGTGAAGCCGATTTCCCCGGCGCCCTTGAGCGCCGCCGTGCGGCTGTCGTCGCCGGCCTCCAGGTGGCGATGGATGTTCTCCACCACGACGATGGCATCGTCGACCACGAAGCCCACCGAGATGACGATGGCCACCAGGGTCAGGTTGTTCAGGCTGAAGCCGAAGATGTACATCAGCGCGCAACTGGCGATCAGCGATACGCCGAGCACGCTGGACACCACCATGGTCGCCGACCACTGGCGCAGGAACAGCGCCATCACCCCGATCACCAGGGCCACGGCGATCATCAGGGTCAGCTCCACTTCATGCAGCGAGGCACGGATGGTCTGGGTGCGGTCCTGCAGCACCGACACTTCGACCGAGGCTGGCAGCATCTCCTGCAGCTTGGGCAGGGCAGCCAGTACCCGGTCCACGGTATCGACGATGTTGGCGCCAGGCTGGCGGAAAATCACCAGGTTCAGCCCGGGCTGGTCGCCGGACCAGGCTTTGACATAGGCGTTCTCGGCGCCATTGATCACCTTGGCCACGTCCTTCAGGTGCACCGGTGCACCGTCACGGTAGGAGACGATCAGCTGGGCGTAGTCGTCGGGGTGGAACAACTGGTCGTTGGCGGCGATGGTCGACACGCTGTGTTCGCCGTACAGCGCACCCTTGGCCAGGTTCAGGCTGGTCTGCTGGATGGCCTGGCGCAGGTCGGCCAGGGTCAGGCCTATGGCGGCCAGTTTCTCGGGTTGCGCCTGCACGCGGATCGCCGGGCGCAGTTGCCCGGTGATGTTGATCAGGCCGACCCCGTCGATCTGGCTCAGCTGGCGCGCGAGCAGGGTTTCGGCGTAGTCGCTGAGGTCGTTGCCAGGCATCTGGCTGGAGCTGACCGTCAGCACCAGCACCGGGCTGTCGGCCGGGTTGACCTTGCGCCAGGTCGGCGGGTTGGGCAGGTCTTGCGGCAAGCGCGCGGTGGCGGTGTTGATGGCTGCCTGCACTTCCTGGGCGGCGGTGTCGATGTTCTTGTCGAGCGTGAACTGCAGGATCAGGTTGGTCGAGCCCAGTGCGCTGCTGCTGGTCATCTGGGTCATGCCGGGAATGGCGCTGAACTGCACTTCCAGCGGCGTGGCCACCGACGAGGCCATGGTTTCCGGGCTGGCGCCGGGCAGCTGGGCGGTGACCTGGATGGTCGGGAAGTCGGCTTCCGGCAGTGGTGCCACCGGCAGGCGCGGGAAGGCGATGGCCCCCAGCAGCACCAGGGCGAAGGTCAGCAGCAGGGTGGCGATGGGGTGGTCGATGCACCAGGCCGAAACACCGTTGCGCGTGTTCATGGCTGGCTCCGGCGGTCGGCCATTTCCGACGGCGCGGGGGCGTCGGGGGCCACCTCGACCCGCGAACCGGGCTTGAGCCGCGACTGGCCATCGAGCACCAGGCGCTCGCCCGGCTTGACCCCGGCAATGATGTTCAGCCCGCTGTCCTGGTACAGCACCTTGACCGGCACACTGGTGACCTTGTCACCGTCCAGGCGGTAGACAAAGTGCCCGTCGACGCCGCGCTGTACCACAGGCGGCGGTACCACCAGGGCGTTTTCTTCCACGGCGGTGCGCAGGCGGATGGTGACCAGCTGGCCCGGCCACAGGCGGCCGTCCTTGTTGTCGAACTCAGCTTTTACCCGCACGGTGCCGGTGGTGGCGGAGATCTGGTTGTCGATCAGTGCCAGGTGGCCTTCACCGAGCAGGCTGCGTTCGCCGTCGGCATCCATGTAGGCCTGCACCAGTGCCGGGGTGGGCGCCTTCAGCAGGCTTTGCAGGGTCGGCAGCATTTGCTGCGGCAGGGCGAATTCGACGGCGATCGGGTCGATCTGGGTGACGCTGAACAGGCTGCGGGTATCGCTGGTGCGCACCAGGTTGCCGGGGTCGACGTTGCGAATACCCACCCGGCCGGTCACTGGCGAGCGGATCTGCGTGTACGACAGCTGCACCTCGGCATTGGCGATGGCCGCCTGGTTGCCCTTGACCGTGGCTTGCAGGCGGTTGACCAGGGCCTGCTGCTGGTCGAGGGTCTGCTTCGAAACGCCGTTGTCGGTACTCAGCAGGCGGTAGCGCTGCAGGTCGACGTTGGCTACCTGGATCTGCGCCTGGCTCTGGCCAAGTTCGGCACGGGCCTGGTCGAGGTTGGCGCGGATGGCGCGGTCGTCGAGGGTGGCCAGCAGGTCGCCTTCCTTCACCCACTGGCCTTCCTTGACCAGCACCTGGGTCAGTACCCCCTCCACTTGCGGGCGCACCTCGACGCTGTGCAGCGACAGCACCGAGCCGATGGCGCTGGCATAGCGCGGCACGTTCTGCTGGACGACACTGACCACGCGCACCGGGATGGCGGTTTGCGCGCGGGTGGCAGGTGCTGGCTGGCGCTGGCCGAACCAGATACCCGCTACCGCCAGGACCAGGAGTGCCAGGGCGGCGAGGATGACAGGGCGGGACGGACGTCGCATCGGTGCGGGCACCTTGGCCAGAGGGGAGGGGAATGGTTGTCTGTATTCAAGCTTATAGCCCCCGAACCGGGTCGGCAGCGTGACCGCTGGCTGACAGCGCTGTCAGTTTTGCGCCCTTTGGTCATGCGCGGATTTCTTTTGTGGGAGCGGCCTTGCGTCGCGAAAGGGCTGCAGAGCAGCCCCAGCAATATCAGCACCATGGCCAAAATCCCGGGGCTGCTTCGCAGCCCATCGCGACACAAGGCCGCTCCCACCCTGACCGCGTCGACCTGAAGCCATGTGCTATCCCTGTGGGGCTTGCCGGCGATAGGGTCGGTACTGCTTACCTAGAAACCGATGAAGGCGTAATACACCGGGGGCTCGTTGGTGGTGCGCAAACCATGTTCCTGCAAGATCGCCACCAGCGTCGCGTCCTCCACATGCAAGGCCCACTGTGCCCGGCCAGCCTCCGGTACCTGGGCCAGGGCCGCGCTGAATGCGCCCATGTCAGGTAAGTAGGCAGTAAACCCGTTGCCCTTGAGCGCACTGGTGGTCATGCCCAGCGCCTGGCACACCGCCACCTTGGCGGCGATGTCATCGCGGTCGGCCTGGCGCGAGGCCTGCACCAGCGCCTCCAGCCCGGCATCGACCAGTTGCTTGCCGTGAATCAGCTCCGGCCCCTGTTGCCAGGCTTCCGGCGGGCAGTCCTTGCTGCCTGGCCGCAGCGGGATATGCGGGTTTATTTCCACCGGGTAGATGCGACAGACCAGCGGCCGCTGGTCATAGATGGTGCACAGGTCGTTGTCGTCGAGGTTGCGGCAGCGCCCGGGGTTGAAGGCGGCGAAGGTCACCGAAACGCGCGCCTCGCCGTCGCCGCAGGGCACGGGATGGGAACGACGCAGCACATGATCACGCTGTTCTACCGGCATGCCAGGGCCGTCTGCCACGAAGGCTTCGATCAGCACCACCACCTGGCCGCCGTTGTCCGCCCAGCGGCGCGCTTCGGCCAGGGTCAAGGGCACGTGGTGGCCGGTACAGCACTTGCCGCAGCCGGTACAGGCGAAACGCAGGCTGTCGGTCACTTGGCTTCCGGGCTCCACTCGCTGACGAAGGCGCGCTGGTGCTGGCGGTCGTACAGGCAAAGTTCGGTGCCGGTGCGCTGCTGCATGTGCTTCTGGGGGTAGACGCCTTCGATCAGCAGCGCGCTCATGCCGACCTGGTCATCGAACTCGGCGGGCTTGCTGCGGGCGTGGGCATCCTTGAACTGGCTGGCGGCCAGGCAGGCCTTGAGCATCTGCTGGCGCTGCTCGTTCCAGGCCTGGCTGCTGGAGGCCTGGGCGATACCGCTGAAGAGGGCGCAACTGATCAGGATAGAGCTGAGAAACTTCATACGCGATTCCGGCAAGTTACTTGCGAGGGGCGCGAATTATGCCCGACTCGACCCCGGCGGCAAGCCGGGGAGTTTGTCTCCGAATATATCAGCGCTCGGCGAACACCACGGCGCGCGCCGCCACCACCAGACAATCGGTCAGCTCCGGCGAGGAGAACTTGGTGAGGATGGCATTGGCCCCGGCCTGGGTCGCCTTTTCGCTGCTCATGGCGCTGTCCAGCGAGGTGTGCAGCAATATGTACAGGTGCTGGAAATCGGGGGTTTCGCGCAGGGTGCGAGTGAAGGCGTAGCCGTCCATTTCGCTCATTTCGATGTCGGAGACGATCACGTTGATTTCCTGCGCGGTGCCTTGCAGTTCAAGCAGCACGTTGATGGCGTCCTTGGCGCTGCGCGCGGTATGGCATTCGATGCCGAGGTTGCGCAGGGTGTGCACCGACTGCTGCAGGGCCACCTGGCTGTCGTCCACCACCAGGATGTTGGCGGCGGCCAGCAGGCTGGCATCTTCCTCGCTCAAGTTGCCGTGAGGCTGCTCGGGCACCGGCGGGGCGATGGCGTGGATGACTTTTTCGATGTCCAGCACCTGCACCAGGGTGTTGTCGACCCGGGTCACGCCGGTGATGAACGAGCGGCTGCCCGAGCCGTAGGGTGGTGGTTTGATGTCGGTGCTCAGGCAATGCACGATGCGGCTGACCGCCTGCACATGCAGACCCTGGCGCGAGCGGCTGATCTCGGTGACGATCAGGCAGCCGCCGTCCGGGTCGGCCAGCGGCCGTTCGCCGATGGCGCGGGACAGGTCGATGACCGACAGCGGATTACCGCGCAGGGTCGCCACGCCTTTCACGTGGGGGTGCGATTCGGGCAGCTTGGTCAGCGGCGGGCAGGGAATTATCTCGCTGACCTTGAGCAGGTTGATTGCCATCAACTTGCCGCTGCGCAGGGTGAACAGCAGCAGGGACAGCGAATCCGCGCGGGCATTTTGCGTGGCCATGGTGACCTTCGTGGGGAACAGGGGATAACCGGTTATCGGCCTGTTCGGGCTTGGCTTTAGTCATTTTGCACCGAGCCAAGGAATGCTCTGGACCCTGTGGGAGCGGCTTTAGCCGCGAACACCGGCGCAGCCGGTGCCGTGCACCGCGTTGGATTCTTCGCGGCTAAAGCCGCTCCCACAGGTACCGCGCTGGTGTCAATCAGCGCAGCCCCAGCCTACGGGCCAGGCGGCTAAGGTTGGCGCGGTCCAGGCCGAGTTCCCGGGCAGCCGCTGCCCAGTTTTCTTCGTGCCGCTGCAGGCAGGCCTCGATCACCTGGCGCTGGTAGTCGTCGACGGCTTCGCGCAGGCCCCCCTCGGGTAGCGGTGCCGCCGGCAAGGGCACAGCAGGGGAGGGCGGGGTGCCGGGCGTTGCCGTTGCGCGCAGGTCCAGGTCGATGGCTTCCAGGGTGAGGATGCGTGGCCTGTCGGAATGCTGGCCCAGCGCCTTGAGCGCCGAGCGGCCGATCAGATGTTCCAGTTCACGCACGTTGCCTGGCCAGTCGTAGGCCAGCAGCGCGGCCTGGGCCTCGCTGCTCAGGCGCAGGCTGTTCAGGCCCAGGCGCGAACGGTTCTGTTCGAGGAAGTAGCCGGCCAGTAGCAGCACATCACGCCCTCGTTCGCGCAACGGCGGCACATGCAGCGGGTATACGCTGAGGCGGTGGTAGAAGTCGGCGCGGAAGTTGCCAGTGCGCACTTCTGCTGCCAGGTCGCGGTTGGTGGCTGCGATCAGGCGCACATCCACCCGGTGTTCGCGATCCGAGCCCAGGCGCTGCAACTGGCCGCTCTGCAGCACGCGCAACAGCTTGGCTTGCACCGTCAGTGGCAGCTCACCGACTTCGTCGAGGAACAGTGTGCCGCCATTGGCGAGCTCGAACTTGCCGCGGCGCTCGCCATGGGCGCCGGTGAAGGCACCGCGTACATGGCCGAACAGTTCGCTTTCCACCAGAGTGTCGGGCAGGGCGGCACAGTTGAGGCTGACCAGCGGTTTGTCGGCGCGGTTGCTGGCCTGGTGCAGGGCCTGGGCCACCAGCTCCTTGCCGACGCCGGTCTCACCGGTGATCAGCACGGTCAGGTCGCTGCCACCGACCAGGCGGATTTCCTCCACCAGGCGCTTGTGCGCGGGGCTCTGGCCAATCAGCTCTTTGTCCTGGCCGCTGGCCTGGCGGTAGATCTCCGCGCGGTGGTGTTCGTCTTCCGCGCGCAGGGCCAGGTGCTCGATGCGCTCGGCCACGGTGACCGTGGCGGCGGCCAGGCTGGCGAAGGCCTGCAGGGCGCCCAGCTCCAGGCTCTGGAACTGCCCGGGGGTGAGGGCATCGAGGGTAACCAGGCCCCAAGGGCGCTCGTCGACCATCAACGGGCAGCCCATGCAGTCATGTACTTCCAGGTTGGCATCGGGGGCGTTTACCAGGCCGTCGTAAGGGTCGGGCAGCTCGGAGTCGCTGGCGAAGCGGGTGGGTTCCGCGCTGCTGAGCAGGATCTGGAAGCGAGGGTGCTCGCTGACCCGGAAGCGTCGGCCCAGGGTATCGGGGCTCAGGCCGTCCACTGCCAGCGGCACCAGCCACTCGCCGTCCAGGCGCAGCAACGCGGCGGCATCGCAGGGCAGCAACCCACGCATGGCCTGCAGCAGGCGGCGATAGCGTTCCTGGTCGGGCAGGTCGCGGGAAAGGTCGCTGACCAAGGGCAGCAAGGTGGTGAGCAGGGGCTTCGTGGTCATATGGACTCCTGTGGGTCGATATGACTATACGTCGAGGTGGGTCGTTTTGACATGACCTGCGTCAAACCCCTGATTTTGCTGGAGATAAAAGTTGGCATGATTGATGTAATAGCTCGGGCAGTCATTTGAAGCCACAGGCTCAGGAGTTGTTGCAATGCTCAATGCCGAACAACGTGCAATCATCAAGGCCACTGTCCCCCTGCTGGAAAGCGGCGGCGAAGCGCTGACCACCCACTTCTACAAGATGATGCTCAGCGAGTACCCGCAAGTGCGCCCGCTGTTCAACCAGGCCCACCAGGCCAGCGGTGACCAACCGCGCGCCCTGGCCAACGGCGTGCTGATGTATGCCCGCCACATCGACCAGCTGGAGCAGCTTGGCGGCCTGGTCGGCCAGATCATCAACAAGCACGTTGCCTTGCAGATTCTGCCGGAGCACTACCCGATTGTCGGCAGCTGTCTGCTGCGCGCCATCGAAGAAGTGCTGGGCAAGGAAATCGCCACCCCCGCCGTGATCGACGCCTGGGGCGCGGCCTATGGCCAGCTGGCCGACATCCTGATCGGTGCGGAAGAGAACCTCTATAAACAGAAGGAAGAAGCCGAAGGCGGCTGGCGCGGTACCCGCGAATTCCGCCTGGTGCGCCGTGAACAGGAAAGCAGCGAAATCGTTTCGTTCTACTTTGCCCCTGTGGATGGCAAGCCGGTGCTCAAGGCCGAGCCTGGCCAGTACATCGGCCTGAAGCTGGACATCGACGGCGCCGAGCAGCGCCGCAACTACTCCCTGTCGGCACTGTGCGACGGCAAGGAATACCGCATCAGCGTCAAGCGCGAGGCAGGTGGCAAGGTTTCCAACTACCTGCACGATGTGCTGGCGGTGGGCGATACCCTGCAGCTGTTCCCGCCGGCTGGCGATTTCACCCTGGCAGCGAGCGACAAGCCGCTGGTGCTGATCAGCGGTGGCGTGGGTATTACCCCGACCCTGCCAATGCTGCAGGCGGCACTGCAAACCCAGCGTGAGGTGCATTTCATTCACTGCGCCCGTAACGGCGCCGTGCATGCCTTCCGCGACTGGATCGACGAGCTGGCCGAGCGTCACCCGCAGCTCAAGCGCTTCTACTGCTATGCAGAACCGCAGGGTGGTGCCGCGGCTGATGCGGTAGGTCTGCTGAGCGAGGACCTGCTGGCCGAGTGGCTGCCGCAAGAGCGAGACGTGGATGCCTACTTCCTCGGGCCCAAGGGCTTCATGGCGGCGGTCAAGCGCCAGCTGAAAGGCCTGGGTGTGCCAGAGCAGCAGAGCCGCTACGAGTTCTTCGGGCCGGCGGCTGCGCTGGAGTGATGTAGCGCCTGTACTGGCCTCTTCGCGGGTAAACCCGCTCCCACAGGGATCGCGTAGGCTTTGAAATCTGCGCGATCCCTGTGGAAGCGGGTTTACCCGCGAAGAGGCCGGTACAGGCTTACAGCGTATTCATCCCAGCCGCTGGCAAGCCAGCTCCCTTGCAGCACTGCTCCCGCCCGTGGGTAATCGAGAACGAAACGGTCGATCGCATTCGCCGCCTGGGGGCTGGCTGCCAGCGGCTGGGCCGCACTTCACCTTCCTGCCTATATATAAAGGAGAGATGAAAGCGGCTGTGCAGCTTTCATCTTTAATCCTCCTTTAATCACGGTATCCTTCACTCCCGGGTGTCGAGGGGCTTGCCCCTGCGCGGCACCCGGGCAGCCGCTTTTTTGCCGCCCGGCGTTGAACCGACGTCGTTGCGGCCGGTCTCAGCCACACCGGATAGCCCTGCGCAGCGCTATCAAGCCGCTTCCTCGGCACGCTCAAAGGCCCTGCCCAGCGTGTAGACTTGCGCCAGGCAGGCGGATCACGCTGCCACTATCCATCGAAGGAACCGGCAATGAACGAACAAACATCGCGCCTGAATCGGGAACGGCGCTTTCTGGTACTGTTGGGCCTGATCTGCCTTTCGCTGATCGGTGGCGCCCTCTACATGCAGATAGTCCTGGGCGAGGCACCATGCCCGCTGTGCATCCTGCAACGTTATGCGCTGTTGTTCATCGCCGTGTTCGCCTTCATCGCCGCAGCGATGCCCGGGCGCCGCAGCCTGACCTTCTTCGAGGCACTGGTGGTACTCAGCGCCATTGGCGGAATCGTTGCGGCCGGCAACCATGTGTATATACTCGCCAACCCCATGGTCAGTTGCGGCATCGACACCCTGCAGCCGATCGTGGACGACCTGCCGCTGGCCAAGCTCTGGCCGCTGGTGTTCCAGGTCGACGGCTTCTGCAGCACGCCGTACCCGCCGATCCTCGGTCTGTCGCTGGCGCAATGGGCGCTGGTGGCGTTCGTCCTGACGGCCGTCCTGGTTCCGCTCGGGATCTATCGCAACCGACGCCAGGCTTAGACAAAAGTCCCGAACGGCATGGGGTCTTTTACGCCGCATGAGAAGAGGGAAAATTCGCTCACCGCTTGATCCAGATCAACCCAGAGGCCTTGCAGAATGCGGCTTTGGGGCCTATCAAGCGGGGTGCGACAAACTGTCGCGAAGTTGAATTTTTGAGCAGTATTGTTGCAGATTCTGTAAAGGACTGTTGCTCAATAAGTCATAGTCAAGGGTTGGCGACCTATCTACAATCGCCCCCAATTTCCGTTCGGCACTGCTTGCAAGTCGCAGGATTGAAGGAAGCCCCAGCGCTCCTTTTTGCTGACTTCGTCAAGTTTCGCCCAACGGCGATACCGGGCGGACCCCCCTCCGCGTTTTCCCGCACCAAATGGACTTGGTCTGAAGTACAGGCCTGTTGCCTACGAAACCATAAGCACCGCTAACCCGCTTGACGCCAAGGTCCTGCAGTCGGACCCCGGGCAGGAGCGAGTACGGGCGCGAAATGCCGCACTTGGCAGGACGAAGTGTTGGCTACCAAAACACAAATTGCATTGAAGCAAGCTGATCTAGAGGTCGTGAGATGAGTAAAAAGCGTTACCCCAGACTGTTTGGCATATTGCCCTTTTTAGGCATGCTTTTACTCAGTGGGTGCAACTGGACCCTGCTCGACCCGAAAGGTCAGGTCGGCATTGAGCAAAAGAACCTGATCCTGATCGCTACCGGCCTGATGCTGCTGGTGGTGATTCCTGTCATTATCATGACCGTGGTTTTCGCCTGGAAGTACCGTGCTTCCAACAAGGCTGCCACCTACACCCCTGACTGGTCGCACTCGACCAAGATCGAAGCCGCGGTGTGGATCATCCCGATCCTGATCATCATCGCCCTGGGCTACGTCACCTACCACTCCACCCACAAGCTGGACCCGTACCGTCCGCTGGATTCCGATGTGAAGCCGGTGCAGATCGACGTGGTCGCGCTGGACTGGAAGTGGCTGTTCATCTACCCGGAGCAGGGCATTGCCACGGTCAACAAGATCGTCTTCCCGGCTAACACTCCGGTCAACTTCCGCGTCACTTCCGACGCCGTGATGAACTCGTTCTTCATCCCGGGCCTGGGCGGCCAGATCTACGCCATGGCCGGCATGACCACCAAGCTGCACCTGATCGCCAACGAAAACGGCGAGTTCGACGGTATCAGCGCCAACTACAGCGGTGCTGGCTTCACCGGCATGAAATTCAAGGCTACTGCCACCTCTCAGGAAGACTTCGACAAGTGGGTCGCCGAGGTCAAGCAGTCGCCGAAGAAGCTGGACAAGGCTGAATACGACGCCTTGGCCAAACCAAGCGAAAACAACCCAGTCGCGCTGTATAGCGAGGCTTCGCCTGACCAGTTCCAGCTGATCGTCGACAAGTACGAAGGCATGAACCGCGGTCGTCCGAGCCACGAAGAAGCAGGCAGCAAAGATCTGGCCACTACCAAGGGTGTGGAATCGAGTATGCAACCAGCTGCCGGTGCAGAGGAGTAAGAGATGTTCGGTAAACTAAGCCTGGAGGCGATACCCTATCACGAGCCGATAGTCATGGTGACGCTTGCCATGATCGCGCTCGGTGGTATCGCTGTCGTCGGTGCTATCACCTATTTCCGCAAGTGGACCTACTTGTGGAGCGAGTGGTTGACGACTGTCGACCACAAGAAAATCGGGGTGATGTACATCATCGTCGCGATGGTCATGCTGCTGCGCGGCTTTGCCGACGCCATCATGATGCGTACCCAGCTGGCTGCCGCTACCGGTGGCTCCGAAGGCTACCTGCCGCCTGAACACTATGACCAGATCTTCACCGCTCACGGTGTGATCATGATCATCTTCATGGCGATGCCGTTCTTCACCGGCCTGATGAACCTGGCGGTTCCTCTGCAGATCGGTGCACGTGACGTTGCCTTCCCGTTCCTGAACTCCCTGAGCTTCTACCTGCTGCTGGCAGGCGTGCTGCTGGTCAACATCTCGCTGGGCGTTGGTGAATTCGCCAAGACCGGCTGGGTTGCCTATCCGCCGCTCGCGGGCATTCAGTACAGCCCTGGGGTGGGTGTCGACTACTACATCTGGGCGCTACAGCTCTCAGGCCTGGGTACGACGCTTACCGGCGTGAACTTCCTCGTCACCGTGATGAAGATGCGCGCACCTGGCATGAAGCTGATGGACATGCCGATCTTCACCTGGACCTGCACCTGGGCCAACGTGCTGATCGTGGCTTCCTTCCCGATCCTGACCGCTGCACTCGCTCTGCTGACTGTTGACCGTTATCTGGACTTCCACATCTTCACCAACGAGCTTGGTGGGAACCCGATGATGTACGTCAACCTGTTCTGGGCGTGGGGTCACCCTGAGGTCTACATCCTGATCCTGCCGGCCTTCGGTGTGTTCTCGGAAGTTACCTCCACCTTCTCCGGCAAGCGTCTGTTCGGCCACCACTCGATGATCTACGCATCGGGCGCCATAGCCGTGCTGGGCTTCGCCGTATGGCTGCACCACTTCTTCACCATGGGTGCCGGCGCCAGCGTCAACACCTTCTTCGGCCTGGCGACGATGCTGATCTCCATTCCGACCGGTGTGAAGCTGTTCAACTGGCTGTTCACCATCTACCAGGGCCGTCTGCGCTTCACCGCGCCGATCATGTGGACCCTGGGCTTCATGATCACCTTCTCCATCGGTGGCATGACTGGCGTTCTGCTGGCTGTTCCAGGTGCTGACTTCGTGCTGCACAACAGCCTGTTCGTAATTGCTCACTTCCACAACGTGATCATCGGTGGTGCGGTATTCGGCTACATCGCCGGCTTCGCCTACTGGTTCCCGAAAGCCTTCGGTTTCACCCTGAACGAGAAGTGGGGCAAGGCTGCCTTCTGGTTCTGGATCTCGGGCTTCTACGTAGCGTTCATGCCGCTGTACGCCCTGGGCTTCATGGGCATGACCCGTCGTCTGAACCACTCCGACAACCCACTGTGGGAACCCTACCTGTACGTAGCCGTTGTCGGCGCCGTGCTGATCCTGTTCGGTATCGCCTGCCAGCTGATCCAGTTGTACGTATCGGTTCGCGACCGCAACCAGAACCTGGACGTGACCGGCGACCCATGGGGCGGCCGTACCCTGGAATGGTCGACTTCGTCGCCACCTCCGTTCTACAACTTCGCCCACATGCCTGAGAAGGTTGGCCTGGACGCCTGGCACGAAGCCAAGGAAGCCGGTGTCGCCTACAAGCCTGCGGCCAAGTACGAAGCGATCCACATGCCGAGCAACACCGCCACCGGTTTGTTCATGGGCCTGTTCCTGACCGTCTTCGGCTTCGCCTTCATCTGGCACATCTGGTGGCTGGTTGGCGCGAGCCTGGTTGCAACCATCGCTGTCTTCGTTCGCCACGCTGCGCGTGACGACCAGGGCTACATGGTTCCGGCCGAAGAAGTGGCGCGCATCGAAGGCGAGCGCATGAAAGCGCTGGCCAAAGCAGGTGCTCTGCCTGCCGGCGCACGTGTCGAATCGTTTGAGCGGGTGTAATCAATGTCCAGTCAAGTAATGCACGGTGCTGCTCATGGTCACGACCATGGGCATGACGACCACCACCACGACTCGGGCCAGATGACCGTACTCGGTTTCTGGCTGTACCTGATGACCGACTGCATCCTGTTTGCGTCGCTCTTCGCCACCTACGCGGTGCTGTCCGGCAGTTTTGCCGGCGGCCCGTCGGGTCATGACATCTTCCAGCTCGATTTCGTAGCTGTTGAAACGCTGTTCCTGCTGCTGTCCTCGATCACCTTCGGCTTCGCCATGCTGAAGATGTTCGATGGCAAGAAAGCTGGCGTACTGGGCTGGTTGGCTGTGACCTTCCTGTTCGGTGCAGGCTTCATCGCGATGGAAATCTACGAATTCCATCACCTGATCGCCGAGGGCTTCGGCCCGCAGCGCAGTGGCTTCCTGTCGGGCTTCTTCGCCCTGGTAGGTACCCACGGTCTGCACGTGACCGCCGGCCTGATCTGGATGGCAATCATGATGTACCAGATCAACAAGCACGGCATCACGCCGACCGCCAAGACCCGCATGAGCTGCCTGAGCCTGTTCTGGCACTTCCTGGACGTGGTCTGGATCTGCGTATTCACCGTCGTCTACCTGCTGGGAGTTCTGTAATGGCTAACGCACACGACACTCATCACGAAGGTAATCACGGCAGCGTCAAGTCGTACATGATCGGCTTCATCCTGTCGATCATCCTGACTGCGATCCCGTTCGGCCTGGCCATGTCGCCAAGCCTGCCGAAGAACCTGACCGTTCTGATCATTGTTGCCATGGCCGTGATCCAGGTAGTAGTGCACCTCGTGTACTTCCTGCACATGGACCGCTCGAAAGAGCAACGCAACAACGTTTCGACGTTCCTGTTCACCACTCTGGTGATCGCTCTGCTTGTCGGCCTGTCGCTGTGGATCATGTTCAGCATCCACTTCGAAATGTTGGCCAAGTGAGGTAAGACTGCATGTCCGTTAAGCACTTTATCCAAATCACCAAACCGGGGATCATTTTCGGTAACGTGCTTTCCGTGGCAGGCGGTTTCTTCCTTGCCTCGAAGGGCCATGTGGATTTCGCCCTGTTCCTGGCGGTGGTGATCGGTACTTCGCTGGTGGTTGCGTCCGGATGCGTGTTCAACAACTGCATCGACCGTGACATCGACCACAAGATGGAGCGCACCAAGAACCGCGTCATGGTCCAGGGCGGCATGTCGCTGCCCCTCGCGCTGATCTACGCCACCCTGCTCGGGGTGGCGGGTTTCAGCCTGCTGTATGTCCAGGCCAACCCGCTGTCGGCGTTCTGTGCGCTGATCGGCTTCATCGTCTACGTCGGTTTCTACAGCCTGTGGCTGAAGCGTAAATCGGTGCACGGCACCTTGGTCGGCAGCCTGTCTGGTGCCATGCCTCCGGTGATCGGCTATTGCGCCGTGAGCAACAGCTTCGACCTGGCTGCGGTTACCCTGCTGGTGATGTTCAGCCTGTGGCAGATGCCGCACAGCTTCGCCATCGCGATCTTCCGCTTCAAGGATTACAGCGCTGCCAACATTCCGGTCCTGCCGGTGGCACGTGGCATCCTCGCGGCGAAGAAGCAGATCGTGCTGTACGTGCTGGCCTTCGTGCTCGCAACCTTGATGCTTACCCTCGGCGGTTACGCCGGCCTCGGCTACCTGGCCGTGGCAGCAGCCATGGGCCTGTACTGGCTGTACATGGCCTGGGGTGGCTACAAGGCCGAGGACGACAGCAAGTGGGCCCGCAAGGTGTTCGGCTTCTCCATCCTCACCGTCACTGCCCTGAGCGTGATGATGGGTGTGGACAGCCAGACCGCTGCGGACGTGCTGATGACATACGCACGCTGATACTGCTGCCTGTTTCACGAAAACCCCGGCCACTGTGCCGGGGTTTTTTTATGGGCTTTTTCTGTGCTGGCCTCGTTCGCGGGCTCGCCCGCTCCCACAGGTACGGCGCAGGTCTCGGGGCAGGTGAGTAATCCTGTGGGAGCGGGCAAGCCCGCGAAGAGGCCGGCACAGCAGAATTTAAATTTCTTATTTTCAAAAAATACATCTGAAAAGATCTATGAAAACAGGAAATTGTCCTTTACAAGCATCCGGTATCGGCACTATCTTCTGATTCAGGCCGCCACATCGGCCAGCGTCGCTCGGACGGTTCCGGGCGCTTACGTACTCAGAGGAAGCCATGGCCAACCCAGGTTCGCCGCGCCGCTTTGCGCGCATCGATCGTCTCCCCCCTTACGTCTTCAACATCACTGCCGAGCTCAAGATGGCTGCCCGCCGCCGTGGCGAGGACATCATCGACCTGAGCATGGGCAACCCCGATGGCGCAACCCCGTCGCACATCGTCGAGAAGCTGGTGCAGGTCGCCCAGCGTGAAGACACCCACGGCTACTCCACCTCCCGTGGCATCCCGCGCCTGCGTCGGGCCATCTCCAACTGGTACAAGGAACGCTACGAGGTCGACATCGACCCGGAAAGCGAAGCCATCGTCACCATCGGCTCGAAGGAAGGCCTGGCACACCTGATGCTGGCCACCCTCGACCAGGGCGACACGGTGCTGGTGCCCAACCCCAGCTACCCGATCCATATCTACGGGGCGGTGATTGCCGGTGCCCAGGTGCGTTCGGTGCCGCTGGTACCGGGTGTGGACTTCTTCAACGAACTCGAGCGGGCCATCCGCGAGTCGATCCCCAAGCCGAAGATGATGATCCTCGGCTTCCCGTCCAACCCCACCGCTCAGTGCGTGGAACTGGACTTCTTCGAGCGCGTGGTGGCATTGGCCAAGCAGTACAACGTGCTGGTGGTGCATGACCTGGCCTACGCCGACATCGTCTACGACGGCTGGAAAGCCCCGTCGATCATGCAGGTGCCGGGGGCCAAGGACATCGCGGTGGAGTTCTTCACCCTGTCCAAGAGCTACAACATGGCCGGCTGGCGGATCGGTTTCATGGTCGGCAACCCCGAGTTGGTCAGTGCCCTGGCGCGGATCAAGAGCTACCACGACTACGGTACCTTCACTCCGCTGCAGGTGGCTGCCATTGCAGCACTGGAAGGCGACCAGCAGTGCGTGCGCGACATCGCCGAGCAATACCGCCAGCGCCGCAACCTGCTGGTGAAAGGGTTGCACGAGCTGGGCTGGATGGTCGAGAACCCCAAGGCCTCGATGTACGTGTGGGCGAAGATCCCGCCGGAGTACGCGCACCTGGGCTCGCTGGAGTTCTCCAAGAAGCTGCTGGCCGAGGCCAAGGTATGCGTGTCGCCGGGGATCGGCTTTGGTGATTATGGTGATGACCATGTGCGCTTTGCCCTGATCGAGAACCAGGACCGTATTCGCCAGGCGATTCGCGGGATCCGGCAGATGTTCCGGGCTGATGGGGTGGCCCGCAAATAAGCTGTTGGGGCTGCAAAGCAGCCCCGACTGACTCAAGGGCGAGTTTTCCACCTGCATCCCACCGATTGATCTACCTATTTTTCTGCACTCATTTCTCACCACAGAGATCCACAAATGAGTGTTTTCACCGCCTATTTCTGCGGCACCGGTTCCCACCGCTTCGACGACGCCAACCCCAACTTCTGGAATGGCGAGCTGGTCTCTACCCTGGCCAGCAATGACCAGGGCCGCGAGTTTGCCCACTGGATCGCCGTTGACGGCCCCGGCAGCGGCAACCTCCAGGACGACAACCTGTTCGTCGAGCCCGGCGGCTACTTCAACTGGACCGGTCAGTTGTTCGGCCGCGGGTGGGAAGAGAACGTCAACCATGTGCTGCAGGTGATCAAGGGTGAAAGCAGCTGGCAGCGCACCAAGCTGAGCGAGGAGGAGTACGAGCGCCTCAAGGATGCTGGCGTACCCATTCCGGATGTTTCCTCCACAGCCTCCTGGTTCTGGCGCACCTACGACTACGGCGAGCGCCATCCAACACCGCAGGAGTTGCAGGAGCGCATCATCAGCTTGTTCCGCAAGCCTCGCTTGCCGACCCAGGTGAACCTTGTGGGCTGGAGCAGGGGAGGGATCAGTTGCCACATGCTGGCCAACGCCATGGCGCAGGACCCTGTATTACGGGACATACCCGTCAATATCTTCGTCATCGACCCGGTGCCTGGCATCGGTAACCTGCAAAGCCAGCGGGTAACCCTGGCGGGCAATGTCCGCGAGTACGTGGGTTTCTATTCGCGGGACGAACGATCAAAAGGTTTCGCCTGTGTGATCCCCTCGGTCGAACCGGATACGCGGATGTGCATCTACCCCATGCCAGGCCGGCATGCCACGCTGGTGGGCAACGCCTCCGTCGACGGTGCGGGTGACGGCAAGGTACTGGCGGAGCCGGGGTTGATCGTTCGCCATTTTGCCGAGGTCTGCCTGACCCGCTGGGGTGTGCAACTGGACAAGCGCCTGTCCCTGAGCGACCGCCAGTTGATGCGATATCACATGGTCATGGCCGCTGCCGAAGGGCAGTACAAGGCCATGCGCAGCGAGTCGTATACCGTGCTTACCGAGGGCGAAGATGACGACCGCTTGGTGTATTGCGGCGAGGCCTGCATTCCCTTCAGCAAGGTGTGCGGTAATGGCTATGAGCCGACCGAAGGCCTTGGCCTGCAGCATTGGGATGTCACTTCCTACAAGGCATTACGCTAACTTGAACGGGTGGCCGGGAAAGACGTTGGTCGCCTATATTGAATCGTCGGATCAGCGGCAAATATTTTTGCATTCCCCCTCTATCCAGCCGCCCCGGCTTGGATTGAAAATGGCGCCGCGGGCCAGCCCCGATAACAACAACCTTCCCTTCGTGCCATCATGTCCGAATACAACCCTTGCCTTGACTGCGGCGCCTGCTGCGGGTACTTCCGTGTGTCCTTTTTCTGGGGCGAATGCCAGTCTGCCGGGGGCCTTGTACCGGACGACCTGGTGGTACAGATCAACCCCACCCGTGTTGCCATGATCGGCACCGATGCCAAACCCTGCCGCTGCATCAGCCTGCAGGGCGAGATCGGCCAGGAGGTGGCGTGCACCATCTACGCCAACCGTTCCAGCCCCTGCCGCGAGTTCGAGGCGTCGTGGGAGGGTGGGGTGCATAACCCCAGCTGCGACGATGCGCGGGCAGCGTATGGCCTGCCACCGCTGACCCCGCCCGGGGCCAACGAGCCGCATTGGCCGGATGATGGGGCTGAGGTGGCCTGATTCATCCTGGTTGCCTTTGTCGGCCTCTTCGCGGGCACGCCCGCTCCCACAGGTACTGCACAGGACTCAAACACTGTGCGGTCCCTGTGGGAGCGGGCGTGCCCGCGAAGAGGCCATCAGCTGTAAGAAGATTCTGAAACTGAAACCAAATGCTTCAGGTGGCCGGGCATTGGGAATTATCCTACGAGCTCAGTCGGTTGCCGTCTGATAGGCAGGGAAATACCACAGCGTTAACTTCACCGTTCGCCCAGAAGGCGAGCGAGTGTGAGAACTCGTTGTTGGTAGTCCTCTTGTCAGCTTATGGCAGCTGTGCGCGTGCAGGCTTCGGCTTGACCGTGGTGACTCCAACACGGGCTTCTCACCTCGCGCACGGCTGCCGCCCAAATCTGTGAGAAGGATCGAGGTGGTTGCCTTCAGCACACATTTGGAGTTCATCATGAGCAATTACCTCAAATCCCGCACCACCGCAGGCGTGGAGAAGTTCCTCGAGCTTTACCGGGTAGAACCGGGCGTACCGCTTGACCTGGCATTCGATGAATTGTCGGTCCTGATCGGCTGCATCAAGCATTTGAACGAAGAGGCCGAGATGGAGGGCGACAAGATCGCTGGCAGCGCGGCGCGCATTCTCAGCGCCATGGCCAAGGCGCTGATCAATGACATGGAAATGGGCTTGAATCGGGGCGCCTGAACGATTTTTGGGGCCGCTTTGCGGCCCATCGACGCGGTTCGTCGCCACGACAAGCCAGGCCCCCACAGGTACACCACAGGCCCGGAGCCTTGCACTATACCTGTGGGAGCCTGGCTTGCCGGCGATGGGCTGCGCAGCAGCCCCGGGATGCTTGAACCGATCGCTTGACGTTAAACTGTCATCTCCTCAGCAATGGACAGGAGATCCGGCGTGACCCCACCCCGCAGTTTCCCCAGTGACCTCTGCCTCGACAGCCCGCGTCTGCAATTGCGCCCCATGCGCCATGCCGATGCCGCGCAATGGCTGGCGATCATGGCCGACCCCGAGGTCATGCGCTATTGGCACCATGCACCTTGGCAAAACCTGGCCGAAGCCGAAAGCGCCCTGGCCGCCGACCGCGAAGCCTATGCCAATGGCGACCAGCTCAAGCTTGGCATGTACCGCCGTGACAACAGCGAACTGATCGGCATGGTCCAGCTGTTCAACATCGACGATGTATCCCGCCGTGGTGAAATCGGCTACTGCCTCGCCAGCGCGGTGCAGGGCAGGGGCTACATGGACGAAGCACTGACCTGCTTCATCGACTACCTCGCCCACACCCTGCACATGCGCCGCCTGGAAGGCGAGATAGACCCGCGCAACCAAGGTTCGGCACGCACTCTGGAGCGTCAGGGCTTCGTGCTGGAAGGCACATTGCGTGCGCGTTGGTGCGTTGCCGGCGAGTTGTCCGATTCGGGTATTTATGGCCTTCTGCTAGAGCCCCCGGTTGCCTAGGAAGTAAATCTTTTGCCCGTTTTCTACCTGAGTTTCAGCCTGCTGCTGTACCTGCTCGCACTGTTCTTCGATGGCGCGCTGATGAGCGGCGACCGCCATATGCCGGCCCTGCAGATGCTGTTGTATGGGCCCTGGGGCATGCCCTTCGGTCTGTACCAGTGGTTTGCCAACCCGTTGCTGGCCCTGGCGGTCCTTGCTCATCGACGCTTTCGCCGGCTGTCATTGCTGGTCGGGCTGGTGGCTGTGTATCTGGCGGCCAGCAGCTTTGGAATTGACCGCCTGCCGGACAATCAGAGCTATGAATTTCATGACCTGGCTGGTTTCGGTGCCGGTTTCTACCTGTGGCTGGCGGCGATGGTGGTGTTTTGCGTAGGCCAGGCCTGGCATTGCTGGAGGGCTCGCAGCGCCGACGACATGCCGGGCTGGAGCTGGCTGGATGTGGTGTTGATCGCGGCGCTTGGCGTGGCGTTGTATGCGGCAACGCAGATGCCATCGCTGCGCTTCGAACCGGGCAAGGTACTGATGCCGCCGGAACAGCCACAGACGCTGTGATACCCACAAGCAGGGTTTATGACCAAGTATTTGGCTTGCCTACCGCGATGGCAATTGCGGGTTCCATGTGCAGACCAGTGGCGGGACCATGGCGCAGCTGGAAGGTGGGACCTGTGTGATGGACATGACCCGCGACCGCGCGGCGGAGCTGGAGCGGGTGCTCAGCCCTGGGCAGTGAGGTCATGTCAGGAATGACTGGCCCCCTTGTAGGAGCGGCCTTGTGTCGCGAAAGGGCCGCAACGCGGCCCCCGATTTCAGCATCATGGCGAAAACAGCCGGGGCTGCTGCGCAGCCCTTTCGCGACACAAGGCCGCTCCTACAGGTATTGCACTGCTCTTGGGAGCAGCTTTAGCTGCGCGGTTCGCGCAGCGCCCGGGCCTTGAGGTACTCGCGCACTTCCACCGCATCCCCGGCAAACTCGATACGTTCTGCCTTCGCTGCACGCTGGTAGGCATACATCGGGTCGTAATACTCGCTCAGCAAGCTTTCGATGAAGACCCGGTGCAACTCCACCGAACCACTGCGCTGCTGTTCTTCCAGCGCCTGGCGCAGGATTTCCGACAGCCGCTGATGGCGCTCGCCGCCGAGGCGCTTGTGAATCCTGGCCATGCTCTGCAGAAGCGTTTCGGCAAACAGTCGAAGGCCATCTTCTTCACCATGCAGGCTGACGAAATCGGCGCTCAGGTCGATCACGTAGTCGCGCAGGATACGCTCCACGCGGTTGGCCAAACTGTCTTCCAGCCACACCAGCGGGTATTGCTGCATGCCCTGGTACAACTCCAGCGGTACGGTGCAGCTGCCCACGATTCGGCCTTCGTCTTCCAGCACGAACTGCTCGATACCCCGGGCGCGTTTTTTCAACACGTCTATGGCCAGCCTGTTCTCGAAGTCGATCTGCGCTGGCTGTGCAGTGGCGCGCTTGCCAAAGCTGGAACCTCGATGGTTGGCGTAGCCCTCCAGGTCCAGCTCGTTGTCCAGCAGGTGCAGCACGTCGGTCTTGCCGGTGCCGGTCAGGCCGCCCACGAGCACGAAATCACATTGCGCGACCGCCTGTTGGGTAGTCTCCAGCAGGAAGTGGCGCATGGCCTTGTAGCCGCCCTCGACGAGCGGGTAGTCGATGCCCTTCTCATCGCGCAGCACTTTCTGCACAAGATGCGAGCGCAGGCCGCCACGGAAGCAGTACAGGTAGCCTTCCGGGTGATCCTCGGCGAACTTTGCCCAGGCCTCCAGACGTGCCTGCTTGATCTCGCCGCTGACCAGCTTGTGGCCCAGAACGATGGCTTCAGCCTGGCCCTTCTGCTTGTAGCAGGTGCCGACCTTTTGCCGCTCCTGGTCATTCATCAGCGGCAGGTTTACGGCACCGGGGAAGGCGCCCTTGGCAAATTCGACAGGTGCACGCATGTCCATCATCGGCACATCGTCGAGGAACAACTGGCGGAAGTCGGTGCAGTCGGGGCGCATCAGATCACCTCGACCGCGTGGCTCTGTCGCTCGACCAGCTTGCCGATCGGTGCCAGCTGCAGGCCCAGTTCGGCGGCCACCTTCAGGAACTCGGCTTCACCTTCCGGGGTAACCGCCACCAGCAGGCCGCCGCTGGTCTGCGGGTCGCACAGCAGGTGCTTCTGGTCGTCGCTCAGGGCGCCGATCTTGTGGCCGTAGCTGTCGAAGTTGCGCAGGGTACCGCCGGGGATGCAGCCCTCGGCCAGGTAGTGGTCGACGCTGGGCAGGCGCGGGACGGCGGCATAGTCCAGGTGTGCGGTAAGGCCACTGCCTTCAGCCAGTTCCACCAGGTGGCCGAGCAGGCCGAAACCGGTGACGTCGGTCATGGCCTTGACCCCGTCAAGCTTGCCGAAGCGGCTGCCGGGGGTATTGAGGGTGCACATCCAGTCGCGCGCCAGGCCCTGATCCTGGGTGCGCAGCTTGGCCTTTTTCTCGGCGGTGGTGAGGATGCCGATACCCAGCGGCTTGGTGAGGTACAGGTGGCAGCCTGCGCTGGCGGTGTCGTTGCGCTTGAGGTGGCGCTTGCTGACCACGCCGGTGACGGCCAGGCCGAAGATCGGCTCGGGCGCGTCGATGGAGTGGCCGCCGGCCAGCGGGATGCCGGCTTCGGCGCACACTGCACGGCCACCGCGGATCACTTCGCGGGCCACTTCCGGCGGCAGCACGTTGACCGGCCAGCCGAGGATGGCAATGGCCATCAGCGGGTCGCCGCCCATGGCGTAGATGTCGCTGATGGCATTGGTGGCGGCGATGCGGCCGAAGTCGTACGGGTCATCGACGATCGGCATGAAGAAGTCGGTGGTCGAGACCACGCCGCGCTCGTCATCCAGCGCGTACACGGCAGCGTCGTCGCGCGAGGCGTTGCCCACCCACAGTTTCGGGTCCAGGGCCTGGGCGCCGCTTTCAGCGAGGATCACATCCAGCACCTTGGGGGATATCTTGCAGCCACAGCCGGCACCATGGCTGTACTGGGTCAGGCGAATCGGCTCGCTCATGTGCACCTCAGGAGGTCAATTTGATGCGCGATTGTAGCAAAGCTGGCCTTTGCGCCTGCGCCTCTTATAATTCCCGTCGTCGGCGCATAAGCCGACCTTTCCCCGCTATTGAACCGGAGAACACCCATGCTCAAACGCCCTCTGGCGCTCGCCGCCGGCCTCGTGCTGTCTTGCTGTGCCGTTGTTGCCCAGGCTGCCGACACCCTGCGGGTCAGCGCCATCCCTGACGAAGCACCGACCGAACTGCAGCGCAAGTTCAAGCCTTTGGGCGAATACCTGGCCAAGCAGCTGGGCATGGAGGTGAAGTTCGTGCCGGTGGCCGATTACCCGGCGGTAGTCGAATCGTTGGCTTCCAACCGCCTGGACCTGGCCTGGCTGGGGGGCTTCACCTTCGTGCAGGTGCACCTGAAGGACCCTGCCGCCACGCCGCTGGTGCAGCGTGAACAGGATGCGCAGTTCACTTCCAAGTTCATCACCGCCAACCCTGATGTGAAGAGCCTGGCCGACCTCAAGGGCAAGTCGTTTGCCTTCGGTTCCATCTCGTCTACCTCGGGCAGCCTGATGCCGCGTTACTTCATGCTCAAGCAGGACAACATCAAGCCTGAAGACTACTTCGGCCGCGTTGCCTACTCCGGCGCCCACGATGCCACCGTGGCCTGGGTGCAGGCCGGCAAGGTCGATGGCGGCGTGCTCAACGCCAGCGTGTGGCAGAAGCTGGTGGATGCCGGCAAGGTCGATACCGCCAAGGTGAAGGTGTTCGCCACCACCCCGACCTACTTCGACTACAACTGGACCGTGCGCGGCAACATGGACCCGGCGCTGAAAGAGAAGATCAAGAAAGCCTTCCTCGACCTCGACCCGGCCAACCCGGAGCACAAGGCGATCCTCGACCTGCAGGCCGCCAGCCGCTTCATCGAGACCAAACCTGAGAACTACGTGGGCACCGAGCAGGCAGCACGCGAGGCCGGCCTGCTCAAGTGACATCGACAGTGGCTTCCAACGTGGCTATTCATCTGCACGGGGCCGGGCTGCGCCATGGCCAGGTGCGTGCGCTTGATGCCGTGAGCCTGAGCATCGGCCAGGGCGAGCGCGTCGCCATCATCGGGCCTTCGGGGGCGGGCAAGTCCAGCTTGCTGCACCTGATGGCGACCGCCGTCCAGCCCAGCAGCGGGCGCCTGGAGCTGCTCGGCGAACAGCCCTGGGCGCTGTCCGCCAGGGCCCGCCAGCGCCTGCGTGCGCGGGTAGGCCTGGTGCACCAGGCACCGCCCTTGCCACCGCGCCAGCGGGTGGTGACGGCGGTGCTGGCCGGCCGCCTGGGGCAGTGGGGTGTGCTGCGCGGCCTGCTCAACCTGCTGTACCCCAGTGATGTGCCGGGGGCGCGCCAAGCCCTGGCCGAGCTGGGCCTGGCCGACAAACTGTTCGTGCAGTGCGGGCAATTGTCTGGTGGCCAGTTGCAGCGGGTGGGTATTGCCCGGGCGCTGTACCAGCGGCCGCAGGTGTTGCTGACTGACGAGCCGGTGTCGGCCATGGACCCGGTGCTGGCCGACCACAGCCTGGCCTTGCTAAACCGCCACGCACAGGCCAATGGCGTGACCCTGGTGGCGAGCCTGCATGCCGTGGATCTGGCGCTGGCGCACTTCCCGCGGGTGATTGGTATCCGCGAAGGGCAGGTGGCGTTCGACTGCCCGGCGCAAGCGGTGACCGAGCAGTTGCTGGATGCGCTGTACGCCAACGAACAACTGGCTTCACCGCCAAGCCAGGGGCCGACCCTGACCGTGCAGATTCCGCGATGCTGAAGCTTGATGCCCGCGACCCGGCGCTGCTGCCGCGGTTGCTGCTGACCCTGCTGGCGGTGGCGGTACTATGGCCTGGCATCCGATTGAGCGAACTGAACCCCGGGGTGCTGCTGCAGGCAGAGAACCGCCAGCAGATCGCCAGTTTCACCAGTGCCTTCTGGCCACCGGCACACGATGCCGATTTCCTTTCGCTGCTGTATGAAGCCACCCTGCAGACCCTGGCCGTGGCCACGGCCGGCATGGCGTTGGCGTTGCTGCTGGCGGTCCCTGCCGGGTTGCTGGCCAGCCGTGCCCTGTCGCTGCGCGCAGCCTCCCGTGGCGGTCGCGCCGGGTTATGGTCGCGGTTGCTGCGCCTGCCGGTGCGCTGGTTGCTGATTTTTCTGCGCAGTGTGCCGGAAATCGTCTGGGCGTTGCTGTTCGTGCGGGCCGTGGGGCTGGGGCCGACGGCGGGCGTACTGGCCATTGCCATCACCTACAGTGGCATGCTCGGCAAGGTCTATGCCGAGATCTTCGAGTCGGTCGACCAGCGCCCGGCCCATGCCTTGCTGCAGGCGGGTAGTGGCCGCCTGGCTGCGTTTTTCTACGGCATCCTGCCCAGTGCGGTGTCCGAAGTGGTGTCCTACACCGTGTACCGCTGGGAGTGCGCCGTACGCGCCTCGGTGGTGATGGGCTTTGTCGGTGCTGGTGGGCTGGGGCAGCAGATCGACCTGTCGATGCGCATGTTCGCTGGAGCGGAAGTGGCAAGCATGCTGCTGACGTTCCTGGTCCTGGTGATGCTGGCCGACCTGCTCAGCCGCTTCCTGCGTTGGAGGCTGGCATGAACCGGGTCATCAATTGGCTGGTGCTAGGCGCCATCGGTGCTGCGGTGATGGCCTCGTTCGCATTCCTGGAGCTGGACTTGCATGCGCTGGTCGGCAACGGCGGGCTGGGGCAGATGGGCGAATATGCCGGGCGTTTCCTGCACCCGGACCTGTCTGCCGGGCACCTGCGCGCGGTTGCGCACGGGGCGCTGGAAACCCTGGCCATGTCGGGCTTGGGCACCTTGTTGGCCATGCTGCTGGGCATGCTGTTGGCGCTGCCGGCCGCTGGCCGGTTCGGTTGGCCGCTGCAGGCCTGTGCGCGGTTGTTGCTGAATGCCCTGCGGGCCATCCCGGAACTGGTGTGGGCCGCGCTGACGGTGCTGGCGGCCGGGCTTGGGCCGAATGCCGGTACGCTGGCGTTGGCGCTGCATACCGCTGGCGTGCTGGGGCGGCTGTTTGCCGAGGCGCTGGAGAACGCACCGCCGGAGCCGGCCGCGGCTATCCGCTTGCAGGGCGGTAGCCAGGTGGCGGCATTCTGCTTTGGCACCTTGCCCAATCTGTGGCCGCAGTTGCTGGCTTATAGCCTGTACCGGTGGGAGAACAATATCCGCATGGCCAGCGTGCTGGGGTTTGTCGGTGCGGGTGGGTTGGGGCAGATGCTGTACACCACCTTGAGCCTGTTCCAGGAGGCTCAGGCCAGCACGGTGATCATGGGGATGCTGGTGCTGGTGTTACTGGTGGATGCGTTGAGTGATGTGTTGCGCCAGCGCTATGTGCGGGCCTGATGGATAGCCGGGGCAGCGTTGCGGCCCTATCGCCGGCAAGCCAGCTCCCACAGGTACGGTGCAAGGTCACAGGATTCCACGGCCCCTGTGGGAGCTGGCTTGCCGGCGATAGGGCCGTTGAGGTCTGGCACTAAGCCAACTCCCCGCACTGCGCCTCCCGCTGCATCGACTCCAGGTTCCGCTCGATCGTCTCGCAAATGCTGTCCATCTGGATCTGGTGTTCACTGAATCTGAACGGGCTCTGCAAATCCGTCCCGATCCGCTCGATGGCCAGCAGCATGAAGCCCACCACCGTCGAAGCCAGCGGCGTGAACCAGCCCAGCGATTCCACCAGCCCCACCGGTACGATCAGGCAGAACAGGGTGATGAACAGCCGCGGAAAGTACACGTAAGGGTAGGGCAGCGGCGTATTGGCGATCCGTTCCATGCCACCTTGGGCATTGGACAGGTCCACCAGCGTCGACTCCAGCCTTGCCAGGCGAATGCTGTCCAGCCGCCCGGCCTGGTATTCCCGCGCCAGCAACGCCGCCGAACCGCTCAGAATGTCGTTGGCGAAATTGTTCGAACGGTTGCGCCGCTCGAATTCCGCAGGCGGGATGAACGCCATCAGTTCATCCGGGCAGCGCTCGCCCTTCAAGTGTGCCGCCAGGCAGTTCACATAGGCGATATGCCGGCGCAGCAAGGTAGCCTTGATCGGGTTCAGGCCATCATCCGGGTCATCGATCAGGGTCAGCGCCTGCCGCGCGAAGCTGCGTGAACTGTTCACCAGCGCCCCCCACAATGTGCGCGCCTCCCACCAGCGGTTGTAGGCGCTGCTGTTGCGAAAGCTCACCAGCACCACCAGCGCCGAGCCCAGCAAGGTCAACGGGATTAGCGGCAGGGTGAACTTGCTGTTGAAGAACAGCATGAAATCGATGGTGACCAGCACATCCCAGATCAGCAGCCAGAACAGCGACCAGCCGATGTAGCCGACGGTCTTCACGACCAGGCGGTACTTGCGGGTGATGATGTCTTTCACGCGGGGTACCTCGAAACGCGGGTAATGCAGGATCGGACGTCGAGGGATGGGCATGGTTCGGAGTGGTTCGTCAGGGGTTGTTACCAGACGTGTTCACAGAAAGCCCGAGCGTGCGGCGCTCACCCAGTAGCGACGTCTGGCAGTGACGCTTGCAGGTCACTGCCGCCGTGATCCATACGTAGGTGGATGCCGAGCAGAAACTATTGCACCGGGTCACTCACCGGCTTGGCAAAGATGGCCTTGAGTTCGCTGGTCATCGGGAATTCCAGGTTCAAGCCTTTAGGCGGAATCGGCTGTTCGAACCAGCGCTGGTAGATCCCGTTGATTTCCCCTGAGCTGTACAGCTCGCCCAGCGCCGCGTTCACCTGCGCGAGGAACTGTGGGTCATCCTTGCGCACCATGCAGCTGTAGATTTCCCGTGACTGCTCTTCCCCGACCACCACCCAATTGTGCGGGTCGCGGGCCTTGGCGCGTTCTCCGTAGAGCAGCGCATCGTCCATGTAGAACGCCGCCGCTCGGCCGGACTGCAACATCTGGAAGGCTTCACCGTGGTCCTTGGCGCTGATCACGTACATGTCCATCTTGTTATCGACGTTGTAGCTTTTCAGATAGCGTTCGTTGGTGGTGCCGGCGGTGGTTACCACGTTCTTGCCGCGCAGGTCGGTGAAACTCTTGATTCCGCTGTCTTTGGCTGTCAGTAATTGACCTTTGACATAGATGAACCCGTAGGAAAACGCCACCTGCTTCTGGCGCTCTGCGGTGACGCCGGTCGAGCCGCACTCCAGGTCAACGGTACCGTTCTGTACCAGCGGAATGCGGGTTTGCGATGTCACCAGGTTGTATTTCACCTTGAGCTGGGGCAATGCCAACTTCTGCTGTACCCGCTCGACGATCTTGTTCGCCAGGTCTACCGAGTAGCCCATGGGTTGCCCCGAATGGTCGCCCACATAGGAGAACGGTACTGAAGCATCGCGATAGCCCAAGGTAATGCTGTTGGCTCTGGCAATCTTGCTCAGGGTAGGCCCCAGCGCTGCTTCGTCAGCATGGGCCTGGGTGGCTAGCAACAGGCCAAGGGTGCAGCCGATCAACGTGATTTTTCGCATTGTTATTCTCCGTTGTAGGTGAGGGGATCAGAGACATGCTGCAGTACGGTTACTTCCACCAGCCGCACGGGCGGTGAAACCCTGCAGGTCGATGGAGGGGCGGCGCTGGCCGATCAGTTCACTCAGCAGACGTGCGCTGGCGCAGGCCAGGGTAAAGCCCAGCGCACCATGGCCAAGGTTCAGCCACAGGTTGCGATACGCCGTTGCGCCCAGCAGCGGCACGCCGCTAGGCGTGGCCGGACGCATGCCGGCCCATTCGATGGCGTAGTCATAATTACCGGCGTTGGCGAAAGTCTCGCGGGCCTGGCGCTTGAGCAAGGCCAGGCGCTTCGGGTCCAGCGACGGATCGAAACCGACAATGTCGACCATCGCCGCCACCCGCAGCTGTTCACCGATCCGGGCGTAGACGATCTTGCGGTCGTAGTCGGTGATGCTCAGGTCCGGCGCCCGGTGTTGGGCGCCGATCGGTACTGTCAGGCTATAACCCTTGAGCGGATACAGCGGCAGGTCAATGCCCGGCAGTGCCAGCAACGCACTGCGATGGCCGGCCGCAACCACCAGGTGCTCCACCGGCAGCACTTCGTCGTCCAGTTCAATCGCATTCACCACGCCATGCGCATGGCGAATTCCGGACACCGCCTGCCCCAGGCGGAACTTGCAGCGTCCCGACGCCTGCAAGCGCGCCGCCAGTTGCTGGCAAAAGCTGTGGCAATCGCCGACTTCTTCATCCGGGGTATAGATGGCGCCGACAAAGGGCGCCTCTGCCAGCGCTGGGTCCAGACGGGCACAGTCGGCGTGCGACAGCACCTGTTGTTGCTGGGGCGCGGCAAGGTTATTGCGCGCATGTGCGAAGCTGCTGGCCTTGCGGAAGGTGACCAGCTTGCCGTTGCGTCGCCAGTTGAAACCACCCAGGCCGTCCTCCTCACGCCAGGCTTGCAAGGTCGACTGGCTCAGCAGTGCGAGGCGCAGCAGATGGCCGGCGTTGGCGCGGTTGACCGAGGAGCGGCAAGCACCCAGGAATGCTGCCATCCAGCGCCACTGCGCACGATCGAAGCGCGGGCGCAATCGCAGCGGCGATTCACCGCGCAGCATCCAGCCAAGGGCCTGCAATGGCACACCTGCGTCGGCCAGGGGCGCCACGTAGCGATAGGACAGCTGGCCGCCGTTGGCGAAGCTGGTTTCACTGCCCAACGAATCGCGAGCCTCGATCAGCGTCACATCAAAGCCGTCGCGTACCAGTGCGTAAGCGGTTGACAGGCCAATGACGCCACCGCCGATGATGCATACATGCTGAGCCATGTCAGTCCTTGTTCTTTGTTGGAGCGAGGCTGAGGTTAGGGCCAGGTGACAGGTGGCGAAAAATGAATAAAGATCGCTGAGCCATAAACAAAGGTTATGGACTTGCCATGCGCCTTCGTCATATCGAAATTTTCCAGGCCATCCGCCAGACCGGCTCGGTCAGCGGTGCCGCGCAGTTGCTGCACGTTTCCCAACCTGCCGTGACCAAGGTGCTGCAGCACGCCGAGCAGCAACTGGGCTTTCCGTTGTTCCTGCGGGTGCGCGGCAAGCTGCAGCCCACACCCGAAGCGCTGGAGCTGGAGCGTGAGGTCGACAAGGTCACGGAGAGCCTGCAAGGGGTGCGACGCCTGGCGCAAAGCCTGCGTCGCGCGCCGGGCCACAGCCTGCGGATCGGTGCGACCCCGGCGCTGGCCCTGTCACTGCTGCCGCCGGCCATTCATGAGTGGACCCAGCGGTACCCGGACATCGCCTGCGAGCTGTCCAGCGCCCACAGTCGCGAACTGGTGCAGAACCTGTTGATGCGGGAGATCGATGTCGCCCTGACCCTGCAACAGCCAGATCACCCAGCGCTCAAGGCGCAGGCGCTGGCCAGCGGAGTTTTGGTGGCATTGGCACCGGCAGGTTATTGGCCGCTGGAAGATGAAGGCAAGCCGCTGCCGTTGGCGGCACTGGCCGGTGCGCCCATGATCGGGCTGTCCAGCGCCGACCCGCTGTCGGTGCGCCTCGAAAGCTACCTCAAGGCGGTGGAGCCGCCGCCACAGGTGAGCATCGCGGTGCAAACCTATTCCCTGGCCAGGGCGATGGTCGAATCCGGTGCTGGGCTGGCGGTGATCGATCCCTTCACCGCACTTGGCGCGGCGCCTGGGGCGACCGCGATCAGGCCGCTGACCCCGGCGCTGCCGATTACCTTGCATGCGGTGACCCGCACTGCCGAACCGTCACCGCATACATTGAGCGAGCTGCTGACGATTTTCAGCAGCCGTGCCCAGGGGCAGCTGGATCGCTGGCGCTGACCGGACGGGCAAAAAAACCGACCATAAGGTCGGTTTTTCTGAAATATGTTCAGCGACATATAACGCCGAACCACCGTTTCTCTTGGTATCTCGACTCTGACACCTTGCACTCTGAACCTCCACTGTTCAAACCTAGCATGGGTAGAGGAATCCTGGTCCGCCTCGTTGCGTCTCGTCAAGGAAAACCAAAATCAAAACGAGTGCCTAGGATCGCTTACCCCTCTCGGCGGCCCGCTTTTCATCTCAATAAAGTGCAAAGGGGGAGAGAGCCATTGAACACAGCCCCTGAATATGAATCTCCAGAAAATTCACATCAGGAATGTCAAGTCGCCTCCATCGCGACCTTTGTGGCCGAGATGCGTCCGCAACTCGCTGAAATGGTCCCTTACCGTCTGTACGACGTACTCCCAGAACGCCCGATTATCGACAGTCTGCGTTACAACCTGCAGCGGCAGAAACCTGCGCATCTCTTTCTGAAAATCTCGCTGTGTCTGCTCCTGCCCCAAACTGGCCACCCGCTCCTCACCCTGCTGAAGGAATACTTCAACAGTGGTCGCATGATCACCAAGCTTTCTTTCGGCAAGTTCATAAGCGGGCGTCACCGCCCGCTGCCTGAGCCAGGCGATATCCCAAAGATCTCGATTCTTGATACGGCCCCGTCGCAGCGCAAATGCCAGCAACTTATCAACGAAGATTTCCTCAAGACTTTGCGCGTTGACGATCAATCCTTCGGTTCCCATGTCGACCCCATAAGGGTTTAACAAGGTCATCGGCTTAGGCTGGTAGGAAGGGATTGCACAGATATCTATATGGATTTTCTGCGCTGGCAGGCTTCGTGCCTCGGGACGTGTTTGCACGCGTAGCTTCCATGTGTCCACATTGCCTTCCTCCCGCGTAGGTTCGCTTACATCCACCTGTAGCCCGTACTTGTCGTTCAGGCTTGCAATGAGGTTCTCCTTCAGCGCAGCAAAATCCTCCCGTTTGAAATCCGCACCGCCCGTAAAGTCGAGGTCTTCACTGAGCCGTCGGGAGCCATAGCAAGTCCGCAAACATGTTCCCCCAATGAAGCAGAGGTCCTGCAACAGACCTGTTTCGCTCAGGATCCGCATGATGTCGTGATGCAGCAGTTCCTTTTCCACGACCACCTGCAACGGGGCCAGGTCGGGCGTGTTGGTGAGGGCCTGCTGGACGAGCTGGTCAAACAAGTTCATTGGCTATTTCCCAATCAATCAGGTCCAGACTGCGCTTGGCGCGTTTCATGTCTGCGAGGGCAAGGGCAGGCTTGGCGCGCCACAGTCGGCAGCGCTCGTCATAGTCAACCTGGCCCTGAAGGTCGGTGGCCTTGCGCCTGGTGTGGATGAACTCAAGTGTGCCGAATGTTCCGCAACGTATGGTCTGAGTGCGTCCGGATGACATGAGGGTTAGCCAATTCAGGGGGACCTGCGAGATCACGCCGGCGTCGCTGAGGGCGGACTCCAGGCTGATGTAGTTCAGGTTGTTCGCTCGCAGGCGTGCGGCAGCGTGGTACAGGACCAGCCCTTGGTTGGGTTTGGCCGGGGTGTAGAGGTAAAGGCCACGGCAGAGTCGGATCAAGGTGCTGTCGTTGGCGGCACGGCTCAGTACGGTGCGGTAGGCACTGTCGGAGAGGTCTGGTAGCAGGGCCCGCATATCGGCGGGGGTGAACAGGTAGCGTTGCGCAGTAGCTAGCTGCTGCAGGCCCCTATGGAGGCGACGTAAGGGTTGGAGGTCGCGCATGGTGGTGGTTCTACCAAAAGTCACGGTTATTGAAATAAAGTGTAGAACCATAAATTGTTCGATGCACAGAAAGTTGCACATTGTGAAACTTTCTGTCGAGTCTTTAGTGATCTGCGCTCTAGTGATGGGGGTTACTGGATCGCCTGTCAAAGCCGGTCCTTGAAATGGCAACGACAGGCCGAGACTAGGATGCGATCCAGAGCACCGCAATGGCTTGAAAGGGGCAGGGAGTATGTTTGGGAAATGGACTACGGGAAGGTGGGGAAATCTTAAAGATTTGCTACGGAATTGAGGTGACTGTCAGGACCTTGGGGGCGCTGTGCGGTCCTTCGCGACACAAGGCCGCTTCTACAGGGAGTGGCGCTGCTTGAGGAAATCGCAGGCACAAAAAAACCGACCATAAGGTCGGTTTTTTCCGGATCTTGGTGCCCCGAGGGAGACTCGAACTCCCACTCCTTTCGAAAACGGATTTTGAATCCGCCGCGTCTACCAATTCCGCCATCAGGGCATGTGGCGCGCAGTATAGAGAGCCACCGCTGGTCGGTCAATCGGCTTTCATGGTCAATTTTCACACATTGGGCTAAACTTCCCGGCCCTGCCGAACCGAACATCATCATGCGCGTCGCCGATTTTTCCTTCGAACTCCCCGATTCCCTGATCGCCCGCCACCCACTGGCCGAGCGCCATGGCAGCCGTCTGCTGGTCCTCGATGGACCGAGCGGCGCGCTGGCGCACCGGCAATTCCCCGATCTGCTCGAGTATCTGCGCCCCGGAGACCTGATGGTGTTCAACAACACCCGGGTGATCCCGGCGCGGTTGTTCGGCCAGAAAGCTTCCGGCGGCAAGCTGGAAGTGCTGGTCGAGCGCGTGCTCGACAGCCATCGGGTGCTGGCCCATGTGCGCGCCAGCAAGGCGCCCAAGGTAGGCGCGGTCATCCTCATCGATGGCGGCGGCGAGGCCGAAATGGTCGCGCGCCATGACACGCTGTTCGAGCTGCGCTTCACCGAAGAAGTGCTGCCGCTGCTCGACCGCGTCGGCCACATGCCGCTGCCGCCCTACATCGACCGCCCGGACGAGGGCGCCGACCGTGAGCGCTACCAGACCGTGTACGCCGAACGTGCCGGTGCGGTCGCCGCGCCCACCGCAGGCCTGCACTTCGACGAGGCGCTGCTGGAAAAGATCGCCGCCAAGGGCGTCGAGCGGGCTTTCGTCACCTTGCACGTGGGCGCGGGCACCTTCCAGCCGGTGCGGGTCGACAAGATCGAAGACCACCACATGCATAAAGAGTGGCTCGAAGTGGGCCAGGATGTGGTCGATGCCATCGAGGCCTGCCGCGCCCGTGGCGGCCGGGTGGTCGCGGTCGGCACCACCAGCGTGCGTTCGCTTGAGAGCGCCGCGCGCGATGGCGTGCTCAAGGCCTTCAGCGGCGACACCGACATCTTCATCTACCCGGGCCGGCCGTTCCATGTGGTCGACGCGCTGGTCACCAATTTCCACCTGCCGGAGTCCACGCTGCTGATGCTGGTCTCGGCCTTCGCCGGCTACCCCGAGACCATGGCCGCCTACGCGGCGGCGGTCGAGCAGGGGTACCGCTTCTTCAGTTACGGTGATGCCATGTTCATCACCCGCAATCCGGCGCCACGCGGGCCCGAGGATCAAGCATGAGTCGCACCTGTCGAATGTCCTTCGAACTGCTGGCCACCGACGGCAAGGCCCGTCGTGGCCGCATCACCTTCCCACGCGGCACCGTGGAAACCCCGGCGTTCATGCCGGTGGGTACCTATGGCACGGTCAAGGGCATGCTGCCGCGCGACATCGAGGCCATCGGCGCCGAGATGATCCTGGGCAACACCTTCCACCTGTGGCTGCGCCCGGGCACCGAGGTGATCAAGAAGCACAACGGCCTGCACGACTTCATGCAGTGGAAAGGCCCGATCCTCACCGACTCCGGTGGCTTCCAGGTGTTCAGCCTGGGCGCCATGCGCAAGATCAAGGAAGAGGGCGTGACCTTCGCCTCGCCGGTCGATGGCGCCAAGGTGTTCATGGGCCCGGAAGAGTCGATGCAGGTGCAGCGTGACCTGGGCTCGGACGTGGTGATGATCTTCGACGAGTGCACCCCGTACCCGGCCGAGCACGATGTGGCGCGCGCGTCCATGGAGCTGTCGCTGCGCTGGGCCCAGCGCTCGAAGAACGCCCACGCCGACAACACCGCGGCGCTGTTCGGTATCGTCCAGGGTGGCATGTACCAGGACCTGCGCATGCGCTCGCTGGAAGGCCTGGAAAACATCGGCTTCGACGGCCTGGCCATCGGTGGCCTGTCGGTGGGCGAGCCCAAGCACGAAATGATCAAGGTGCTGGATTACCTGCCGGGCCAGATGCCTGCTGACAAACCTCGTTACCTTATGGGGGTAGGCAAACCGGAAGATCTCGTTGAGGGTGTGCGCCGCGGCGTCGACATGTTCGACTGCGTGATGCCGACGCGTAACGCGCGCAACGGTCATCTGTTCGTCGATACAGGGGTGATCAAGATCCGCAATGCGTTCCATCGCCACGATGATTCGCCGCTGGATCCGACCTGTGACTGCTACACCTGCACCAACTTCTCCCGCGCCTATCTCCATCACCTGGACAAGTGCGGCGAAATGCTGAGCAGCATGCTGAATACCATCCACAACTTGCGCCATTACCAGCGCTTGATGGCCGGTTTACGCGAGGCTATTCAACAGGGTAAATTGGCCGCCTTTGTCGACGCCTTCTACGCCAAGCGCGGGCTTCCTGTGCCGCCTTTGGACTGACTGTCCGCATCCATTATTAGAAAATTACATTAGGAGTGCCCAATGAGCTTCTTGATCCCCGCCGCATACGCGGACGCCGCAGCACCTGCCGCCGGCCCAGCCGGTACCGGCTTCGAGTGGATTTTCCTGGTCGGTTTCCTGGTCATCTTCTACCTGATGATCTGGCGCCCGCAGGCCAAGCGTGCAAAAGAGCAGAAGAACCTGCTGAGCAACTTGCAGAAGGGTGACGAAGTTGTCACCAACGGCGGCATCGCCGGCAAGATCATCAAGGTTTCCGATGATTTCGTGGTACTGGAAGTTTCCGACAACGTCGAGCTGAAGTTCCAGAAGGGTGCCATCGCGGCCACCCTGCCAAAAGGTACGCTCAAGGCTATCTGAGTTACCGGTTTTTCTTTCCAGTCGGGGCGCGCAACGCGCCCCGCGTCTTGAACGGGCGGCGTGATGCTGAACAAATACCCTCTGTGGAAATATGCACTGATCGTGCTGGTACTGGTGGTCGGTTTCATTTATTCCGCTCCCAACCTCTACCCGGATGATCCGGCGGTACAGATCAGTGGTGCCAGCTCGGCGCTGCAGGTGAACCAGGCCGACCTCGACCGCGTCAGCAAGGCGCTGGGCGATGCCAAGATCGCCGTCAAGGGCGCGAGCCTGGGTGAGAAGGGCAGCGGGCTGATCCGCCTGACCAATCAGGAAGACCAGCTGCCAGCCAAGGATGTAGTGCGCAAGGCACTGGGCGATGATTACGTCGTGGCCCTGAACCTGGCCCAGACTACCCCGCAATGGTTGCGCAACCTGGGCGCAAGCCCGATGAAACTGGGCCTGGACCTGTCCGGTGGTGTGCACTTCCTGCTGGAAGTGGACATGGACAAGGCCATGAACGCCCGCATGAAAGTCTACGAAGGCGAGGTCAAGACCTTGCTGCGCAAAGAGCGCGTCCGCTACCGCAGCCTGCCTCAGCAGGATGGCGGCATCATGCTGGGCTTCGCTGACGATGCTACCCGCGAACAGGCTCGTGCCCTGATCCGCAAGAATTTCAATGACTTCGACCTGACCACCACCGAGCGCAACGAGCTCGCCGTGCTGCGTCTGGCGCTGACCCAGGCGAAAGTCGCCGAGATCCGCGAATACTCGATCAAGCAGAACCTCACCACCGTCCGCAACCGGGTCAACGAGCTGGGTGTGGCCGAGCCGCTGGTACAGCGCCAGGGCGCCAACCGCATCGTGGTCGAGCTGCCAGGCGTGCAGGACACTGCCGAAGCCAAGCGTATCCTGGGTAAAACCGCCAACCTGGAGTTTCGCTTCGGTGCCGAGCCGGGCGCGTCCAAGGCCACTACCGAGGTGTTCGAGTTCCGTGAGGGCGGCCGTTCCGCTGCGGTCGAGCGCGGCCTGATCATCACCGGTGACCAGGTAACCGACGCCCAGGCCAGCTTCGACGAGCAAGGTCGCCCGCAGGTGAACATCCGCCTGGATGGCCACGGTGGCGAGCTGATGACCCGCGCTACCCGCAGCAACGTCGGCCGCAGCATGGCGGTGATCTTCATCGAGCAGAAGCCGGTCACCCGCTACGTCAAGCAGACCGTCGACGGCGTCGAGAAGGACGTTGCCGTACAGAGCTTCCAGGAAGAGAAGAAGATCATCAGCCTGGCGACCATCCAGTCGCCGCTGGGCAGCCAGTTCCGCATCACCGGCCTGAACGGCCAGGGCGAGTCGTCCGAACTGGCCCTGCTGCTGCGTGCCGGTGGCCTGGCTGCGCCGATGTACTTCGCTGAAGAACGTACCATCGGCCCAAGCCTGGGTGCCGACAACATCACCAAGGGTATCGATGCATCGCTGTGGGGCATGCTGTTCGTCTCGCTGTTCATCATCGCCATCTACCGCGCCTTCGGTGTGATCGCCACCATCGCCCTGGCGGGCAACATGGTCCTGCTGCTGGCGCTGATGTCGCTGCTGGGCGCGACCCTGACCCTGCCGGGTATTGCCGGTATCGTGTTGACCATGGGTATGGCGGTGGACGCCAACGTGCTGATCTTCTCGCGTATCCGCGAAGAGCTGAACGCCGGCATGTCGGTGCAGCGCGCCATTCATGAAGGCTTCAACCGCGCCTACACCGCGATCATCGACGCCAACCTGACCAGCCTGCTGGTCGGCGGCATCCTGTTCGCCATGGGTACCGGCCCGGTCAAGGGCTTTGCGGTCACCATGTCCCTCGGGATTTTCACCTCGATGTTCACCGCCGTCATGGTGACCCGTGCAATGGTCAACCTGACCTGCGGCGGGCGTGACATCAAGAAGCTGTGGGTTTGAGGGAGCTGCGATGAAAACCATCAACTTCATGGGCGTGCGCAATGTCGCGTTCGCCGTTACCGTGCTCCTCACCGTGCTGGCACTATTCAGCTGGTGGCAGAAGGGCCTGAACTTCGGCCTGGACTTCACCGGCGGTACGCTGATCGAGCTGACCTACGAGCGCCCGGCCGACCTCAAGGCGGTGCGTGCCGAGCTGGTCAATTCCGGCTTCCACGAGGCGGTGGTGCAGAGCTTCGGCGCCACCACCGACCTGCTGGTGCGCATGCCGGGCGATGACCCACAGCTGGGCAACAAGGTTGCTGAAGCCCTGCAGAAGGCCGGTGGCGACAACCCGGCCAAGGTCAAGCGTGTCGAGTTCGTAGGCCCGCAGGTGGGTGAAGAGCTGCGCGACCAGGGTGGCATGGGCATGCTCCTGGCACTGGGCGGCATCCTTATCTACCTGGCCTTCCGCTTCCAGTGGAAGTTCGCCGTGGGTGCGATCGTCTCGCTGATCCACGACGTGGTGGTGACCCTGGGTATCCTGTCGTTCTTCCAGATCACCTTCGACCTGACGGTGCTGGCGGCGGTACTGGCGATCATCGGCTACTCGCTGAACGACACCATCGTCGTGTTCGACCGGGTGCGCGAGAACTTCCGCGTCATGCGCAAGGCCTCGCTGATCGAGAACATCAACGTTTCCACCACCCAGACCCTGCTGCGGACCATCGCCACCTCGGTTTCGACCTTGCTGGCCATTGCCGCGCTGCTGTTCTTCGGTGGCGACAACCTGTTCGGCTTCTCGCTGGCCCTGTTCATCGGCGTCATGGCCGGTACCTATTCGTCGATCTATATCGCCAACGTGGTGCTGATCTGGCTGAACCTGAGCAGTGAAGACCTGATCCCGCCGGCCAAGACCGACGGTGTGGACGACCGTCCGTAAGGCGTGCTCCACGCCGTTTGGCGGCCAAAAAGGCGCGAGTGTTGAACTCGCGCCTTTTTTTTTACTCCAAGGCTGGGAGAAGGCGGGTCGGACCCGCGGGTTATGATCAGGAGGTTCATGTGAACAAATCAATGCTTGTGGGTGCGGTACTGGGTGCTGTCGGTGTGACTGCCGGAGGTGCTGTCGCGACCTACAGCTTGGTCAACAAGGGGCCTGAGTATGCGCAGGTCACCGACGTGCAACCGATCAAACAACAGGTAAAAACCCCCCGTGAGGTCTGCAAGGACGTCGCCGTGACGCGGCAGGCGCCGGTCAAGGACCAACACCAGATCGCAGGTACCGTGGTGGGCGCCATTGCCGGTGGCCTGCTGGGTAACCAGATTGGTGGTGGTAGCGGCAAGAAGATCGCCACCGTGGCCGGTGCGGTCGGTGGTGGTTATGCTGGTAACAAGGTGCAGGAAGGCATGCAGGAGCGTGACACCTACACCACCACGCAAACCCGCTGCAATACGGTCAACGACATCAGTGAGAAAGTGGTGGGCTACAACGTGAAGTACACCATTGGCGACAAGGTGGGGCAGGTGAAGATGGATCACGAGCCCGGGTCGACCATTCCGCTGGACAAGAATGGCAAGCTGATCCTGAGCGAAGCCGGGCAGTGATTTGTGTTGCCTGAGCCGGCCTCTTCGCGGGCTTGCCCGCTCCCACAGGTATAGCGCTGCCCTCGAGGCTGGTGCCATCTTTGTGGGAGCGGGCAAGCCCGCGAAGAGGCCTGCACAGATAATGCAAAGCCACAGGCATAAAAAAAGCACCCCAAGGGGTGCTTTTTTGTGCCGGCAATCCGCGCTTAGCGCTTCATGTTCTCTGGCAGGTGCGGCTGGATAGCAGTCAGCACGGCCTTGAAGCACTTGATGTTGCCCGCAACGATATGGCCCTTGTCGAGGAAGTCGTGGCCACCGTTGAAATCGCTCACCAGGCCGCCCGCTTCCTGGATCAGCAGCACGCCGGCCGCCATGTCCCATTCGGACAGGCCCGACTCCCAGAAGGCGTCGAAACGGCCGGCGGCCACGTAGGCCAGGTCCAGGCTGGCGGAGCCGGCGCGGCGGATGCCGGCGGTCTGGCCAGTCAGGGCGCGGAACATGCCCAGGTAGTTGTCCAGGTCAGCCATCTGGCTGTCACGGAACGGGAAGCCGGTACCCAGCAGGGCGCCTTCCAGGCTGGTGCGCGAGCTGACACGCAGGCGGCGGCCGTTGAGCTGGGCGCCACGGCCACGGCTGGCGGTGAATTCTTCCTGGCGAACCGGGTCGACGATCACGGCGTGCTCAAGGCGGCCACGGTATTTGCAGGCAATGCTGACCGCGAAGTGCGGGATGCCACGCAGGAAGTTGGTGGTGCCATCCAGCGGGTCGATGATCCACAGGTAATCCTTGCCTTCTTCGCCGCTACCCGCGTGCAGGCCGGTTTCCTCGCCCTGGATGGAGTGGTTCGGGTAGGCCTTGCGCAGGGCGTTGACGATGCTCTGCTCGGCGGCGCGATCGACTTCGGAGACGTAGTCCTTGGCCTCTTTCTCATCGACCTTGATGCTATCCAGGCGTTCGATGGAGCGGAAAATCAGTTCACTGGCGCTGCGAGCGGCGCGCAGGGCGATATTCAGCATAGGCTGCATGGGCGGGTCACCTGGAGATGTTAAAGAAGAAAGCCGATCATTCTAGCAGAAAACTTTGGCGGCAGAAGTGTCACATTTGCTTTCATGGCGTTACGTCTGTCGGTTCTGTAAGATCGAAGGCCCTGATTCCTGCATCTGTGAGCACAACACCTTGCTGCAAAATATTCGTGTTGTTCTGGTCAATACCAGCCACCCCGGCAACATCGGCGGCGCTGCACGTGCCATGAAAAACATGGGCTTGTCGCGTCTGGTGCTGGTGCAGCCGAAAGAGTTCCCCGCCGTGGATGCCAGCGCCCGAGCCTCGGGTGCCGACGATGTGCTGGACAACGCCCAGGTGGTCGACAGCCTCGAGCAGGCGCTGGTCGGCTGCAACCTGGTGATGGGCACCAGCGCCCGCGAGCGGAGCATCCCTTGGCCGCTGATCGGCCCGCGCGAGTGCGGGGCAAAGGCGGTGGAGCATGCCAACGGTGGCGAGGAAATCGCCTTGGTGTTCGGGCGTGAACACGCCGGCCTGACCAACGAAGAACTGCAGCGATGTCACTTCCATGTGCACATTCCCTCCAACCCCGACTTCAGCTCGCTGAACCTGGCCGCCGCTGTCCAGGTGCTCTCCTACGAGGTGCGCATGGCCTGGCTGGCCGCCGGTGCAGCGCCGGGCAAGGTCGAGAAGGTTGACGCCAGCGAGCTGGCGACCATGGACGAAATGGAGCTGTTCTACGACCACCTGGAAAAGACCCTGGTCGGTATCGGCTTTCTCGACCCCGAAAAGCCCAAGCACCTGATGCCGCGCCTGCGCCGGCTGTATGGGCGGGTGGCGGTCGAACGTTCGGAAATGAGCATTTTGCGCGGCATCCTCACCGAGACCCAGAAAGTGGTCCGGGGCGAGCCGCATAAACGGAAGGACTGACAGATGTTCGAACGCCTGCGTGAAGATATTCAAAGCGTATTCCACCGTGACCCGGCTGCGCGTAACGCCTTCGAGGTGCTGACCTGCTACCCGGGCATGCACGCCATCTGGCTGCACCGCCTGGGCAATGCCCTGTGGAAGCGTGATTTCAAGTGGCTGGCCCGCCTGGTGTCGAACTTCGGCCGCTGGCTGACCGGCATCGAGATCCACCCCGGCGCCACCATCGGCCGGCGCTTCTTCATCGACCACGGCATGGGCATCGTCATCGGCGAAACCGCCGAGATCGGCGACGATGTCACCCTTTACCAGGGCGTGACCCTGGGCGGCACCAGCTGGAACAAGGGCAAGCGCCACCCCACCCTGGAAAACGGCGTGGTGGTAGGGGCGGGGGCCAAGGTGCTGGGCCCGTTCACCGTCGGTGCCGGGGCCAAGATCGGTTCCAATGCGGTGGTGACCAAGGCAGTGCCGGCCGGCGCCACGGCGGTGGGTATCCCCGGGCGAATCATCGTCAAGAGCGAAGACAATGAGGTCGAGGCCAAGCGCAAGGCCATGGCCGAGAAGATCGGCTTCGATGCCTATGGTGTCAGTGGCGACATGCCCGACCCGGTGGCCCGTGCCATCGGCCAGATGCTCGACCACCTGCAGGCAGTCGACGAGCGGCTGGAGGGCATGTGCGGCGCCCTGACCAAGATGGGCAGCGATTACTGCGCCAAGGAACTGCCGGCCCTGCCGGAAGATGACTTCACGGAAGTCGCCCATGTGGCTCAGCGCGACACTCAGTCGCATTGATTGCGCCGCGCTGAAATCATGGTGACATACGGGGCGTGTGCTCACGCCCCCTGTCTGCTACAATCGCGCCCGCCTCCCCGATGCAAACCCGACTAAAGCACTAGGTCTAATAGTTGACTTAAATGCTCGGGAATCGCATACTCGCTCACATCCTGTAACTCCCGTGGTACCCAATAGCCATGCGACTGACTACCAAAGGCCGATACGCCGTGACCGCCATGCTCGACCTGGCGTTGCACGCGCAGCATGGGCCGGTGTCTTTGGCCGACATTTCCGAGCGCCAGGGCATTTCCCTCTCTTATCTGGAACAGCTGTTCGCCAAGCTGCGCCGCAGCAGCCTGGTCTCCAGCGTGCGTGGTCCAGGCGGTGGCTACCAGCTGTCGCGGGGCATGGAAACCATCCAGGTGGCCCAGGTCATCGATGCGGTCAACGAATCGGTCGATGCCACCCGTTGCCAGGGCCTCGGGGACTGCCATGCCGGTGACACCTGCCTGACCCACCACCTGTGGTGCGACCTCAGCCAGCAGATCCATGAATTCCTCAGCGGTATAAGCCTGGCCGACCTCGTCATGCGCCGTGAGGTGCAGGAAGTCGCCCAGCGTCAGGACCTGCGTCGTGTCGCAGGCCGAACCGCCCAGCTGGACAAGATTGAGACGTCCGCCGTCGATTGATCCCACCGGGACGACGAGCGACGCCACCGCCTGATAGGAGAGACAAATGAAGTTGCCGATCTACCTCGATTACTCCGCGACCACCCCGGTCGACCCACGCGTGGCCCAGAAGATGGCCGACTGCCTGCTGGTCGACGGGAACTTCGGTAACCCGGCTTCGCGCTCCCACGTCTTTGGCTGGAAAGCCGAGGAAGCGGTCGAGAACGGTCGTCGCCAGGTTGCCGAACTGATCAACGCCGATCCGCGCGAAATCGTCTGGACCAGCGGTGCCACCGAGTCCGACAACCTCGCACTCAAGGGCGTCGCGCACTTCTATCAGACCAAGGGCAAGCACATCATCACCTCCAAGATCGAGCACAAGGCGGTCCTGGATACCGCTCGCCAGCTGGAGCGTGAAGGTTTCGAAGTCACCTACCTCGAGCCAGGCGAAGACGGCATCGTCACCCCGGCGATGGTCGAGGCGGCGCTGCGCGACGACACCATCCTGGTTTCGCTGATGCACGTGAACAACGAAGTCGGCTCGATCAACGATATCGCCGCCATCGGTGAACTGACCCGCTCGCGCGGCGTGCTGTTCCACGTTGACGCCGCACAGTCGGCCGGCAAGGTCGAAATCGACCTGCAAAAGCTGAAGGTCGACCTGATGTCGTTCTCGGCGCACAAGGTCTACGGCCCGAAAGGCATCGGCGCGCTGTACGTCAGCCGCAAGCCGCGTGTACGCCTGGAGGCCATCATTCACGGCGGTGGCCATGAGCGCGGCATGCGTTCGGGCACCCTGCCGACCCACCAGATCGTCGGCATGGGCGAGGCCTTCGCCATCGCCAAGCAGGAAATGGCCGCGGAAAACGTACGCATCAAGGCCCTGAGCGACCGCTTCTTCAAGCAGGTCTCGGACCTCGAAGAGCTGTACGTCAACGGCAGCAAGACTGCCCGCGTACCACACAACCTGAACCTGAGCTTCAACTACGTCGAAGGCGAATCGCTGCTGATGTCGCTGAAGGACATTGCCGTATCGTCCGGTTCGGCCTGCACCTCCGCGTCGCTCGAGCCGTCCTACGTATTGCGCGCCCTGGGCCGCAACGACGAGCTGGCGCACAGCTCGATCCGCTTCTCCTTCGGCCGCTTCACCACCGAAGAAGAAGTCGACTACGCCGCGCAGAAAGTCTGCGAGGCCGTGAACAAACTGCGTGAGCTGTCGCCGCTGTGGGACATGTACAAAGACGGCGTTGACATCTCCAAGATCGAGTGGGCCGCCCACTAAGCAGTCGCCGGCAAGAGCGGCTCCCTGATGAGGAAGGAATTGCACCATGGCATACAGTGAAAAGGTCATCGACCACTACGAAAACCCGCGCAACGTCGGCAAGATGAACGCCGAAGACCCGGACGTCGGTACCGGCATGGTCGGCGCCCCGGCCTGCGGTGACGTGATGCGCCTGCAGATCAAGGTCAACGAGCAGGGCGTGATCGAAGACGCCAAGTTCAAGACCTACGGCTGCGGTTCGGCCATCGCTTCCAGCTCCCTCGCCACCGAGTGGATGAAGGGCAAGACCCTGGACGAAGCCGAGACCATCAAGAACACCCAGCTGGCCGAAGAACTGGCGTTGCCGCCGGTCAAGATCCACTGCTCGGTACTCGCCGAAGATGCCATCAAGGCAGCCGTACGCGATTACAAGCAGAAGAAAGGCTTGATCTAAGTCGCCTGTTGCGAGGTAAGGAGTCCTGATGGCTATCAGCATGACAGAAGCCGCCGCCAACCACGTGCGGCGTTCCCTGGAAGGGCGCGGCAAGGGCGAAGGCATTCGCCTGGGCGTGCGCACCACCGGTTGCTCGGGCCTGGCCTACGTGCTGGAGTTCGTCGACGAGCTGGCGGACGAAGACCAGGTGTTCGAGAACCATGGCGTCAAGGTGATCATCGATCCCAAGAGCCTGGTCTACCTCGATGGCACCGAACTGGACTTCGTCAAGGAAGGGTTGAACGAAGGCTTCAAGTTCAACAACCCCAACGTGCGCGGTGAGTGTGGCTGCGGCGAAAGCTTCAACGTTTGAGGCTGGCTGTGGGTACTCCTTGTCATTTCGCATTGTTTGACCTCCAGCCAAGCTTCCGCCTGGATCTCGACAAGCTGGCCACTCGCTATCGCGAGCTGGCCCGCGAAGTCCATCCCGACCGCTTTGCCGACGCCTCCGAGCGCGAGCAGCGCGTGGCGCTGGAAAAGTCCGCGGCCCTCAACGACGCCTACCAGACACTGCGCAGTGCGCCGCGTCGCGCCCGCTACCTGCTGGCCATCGGCGGCCACGAAGTGCCTCAGGAAGTCACGGTCCACGACCCTGACTTCCTGTTGCAGCAGATGCAGTGGCGTGAAGAGCTCGAAGAACTGCAGGACGAAGCCGACCTCGATGGCGTGGCCGTGTTCAAGAAGCGCCTGAAGGTCGCCCAGGACACGCTGAACGAGGACTTTGCCGCCTGCTGGGACGCCCCAGGCGAGCGCGACAAGGCCGAACGCCTGATGCGCCGCATGCAGTTCCTCGACAAGCTCGCCCAAGAAGTGCGCCAACTGGAAGAGCGCCTCGACGATTAACCCGGTGCTGCCCGTGATGGCACCTAAGGTATTCAGATAAGCATGGCCCTACTGCAGATTGCCGAACCCGGTCAAAGCCCTCAGCCGCATCAGCGCCGCCTGGCGGTGGGGATCGACCTGGGTACCACCAACTCCCTGGTCGCCGCACTGCGCAGCGGCCGTAGCGAGCCCCTGCCCGACGCGCAGGGCAATGTCATTCTGCCGTCCGCGGTGCGCTACCTCGAAGGGCGCAACGAAGTGGGGCAGGCTGCACGCGATGCCGCTTCCAGCGACCCGCTGAACACCGTGCTGTCGGTCAAGCGCCTGATGGGGCGCGGCCTGGCCGACGTCAAGCAACTGGGCGAGCAGCTGCCGTACCGCTTCGTTGGCGGTGAGTCGCACATGCCGTTCATCGACACCGTGCAGGGGCCGAAAAGCCCGGTGGAAGTGTCCGCCGATATCCTCAAGGTGCTGCGCGAGCGTGCCGAAGCCACCCTCGGTGGTGAGCTGGTGGGTGCGGTGATCACCGTGCCGGCCTATTTCGACGATGCCCAGCGCCAGGCCACCAAGGACGCTGCGCGCCTGGCCGGCCTGAACGTGCTGCGTCTGCTCAACGAGCCGACCGCCGCTGCCGTGGCCTATGGCCTCGACCAGAACGCCGAAGGCGTGGTGGCCATCTATGACCTGGGCGGCGGTACCTTCGACATTTCCATCCTGCGCCTGACTGCCGGCGTATTCGAAGTGCTGGCCACCGGTGGCGATACCGCCCTGGGTGGTGACGACTTCGACCACGCCATCGCTGGCTGGATCATCGAGCAGGCCGGGCTGTCGTCCGACCTGGACCCGGCCACCCAGCGCGCGCTGTTGCAGGCCGCCTGCGCCGCCAAGGAAGCCCTGACCGACGCCGACGTGGTCAGCGTCAGCCATGGCACCTGGCAGGGCGAGCTGAGCCGCGCCGGCTTCGAAGCCATGATCGAGCCCATGGTTGCCCGCAGCCTCAAGGCCTGCCGTCGCGCCGTGCGTGACAGCGGTATCGAGCTGGAAGAAGTCAGCGCCGTGGTCATGGTCGGTGGTTCGACCCGCGTACCGCGTGTGCGTGAAGCCGTCGGAGCACTGTTCGGCCGCACCCCGCTGACCTCGATCGACCCTGACCAGGTGGTGGCCATCGGTGCCGCCATTCAGGCCGATACCTTGGCCGGCAACCGCCGCGAAGGTGGCGAACTGCTGCTGTTGGATGTCATCCCGCTGTCGCTTGGCCTCGAGACCATGGGCGGGCTGATGGAGAAGGTGATCCCGCGCAACACCACCATCCCGGTGGCGCGTGCCCAGGAATTCACCACCTATAAAGATGGCCAGTCGGCCATGATGATCCATGTGCTGCAGGGCGAGCGCGAGCTGATCAGCGATTGCCGCTCGCTGGCGCGCTTCGAGCTGCGTGGCATCCCGGCCATGGTCGCCGGTGCGGCAAAAATCCGCGTCACCTTCCAGGTCGACGCCGACGGCCTGCTCAGCGTCGCCGCCCGCGAACTGGGCTCGGGCGTGGAAGCCAGCATCCAGGTCAAGCCGTCCTACGGCCTGACCGACGGCGAAATCGCCCGCATGCTCAAGGATTCCTTCGAACACGCAGGTTCCGACAAGCAGGCCCGCCAGCTGCGCGAGCACCAGGTGGACGGCGAGCGCCTGCTCGAAGCGGTACAGGGCGCCCTGGACGCCGACGGCGAGCGCCTGCTCAGCAGTGACGAGCGCGACGCCATCGAATTCCAGATGCAAGAACTACGTGATTTGCTGGCCGGCACCGATGGCGCAGCCATCGAGCAACAGACCAAGCGTCTGTCGCAGGTGACCGACGCATTTGCCGCCCGTCGCCTTGATTCGACGGTCAAAGCCGCACTGGCCGGGCGCAACCTGAATGAGATCGAGGAGTAACCGATGCCGCTGGTGACATTCCTGCCGCACGAGAAGTTCTGCCCCGAAGGGCTGACCGTGGAAGTCGAGCCCGGGACCAACATCCTGGAGCTGGCCCACGACCATCACATCGAGATGGAAAGCGCCTGCGGCGGCGTCAAGGCCTGCACCACTTGCCACTGCATCGTGCGCAAGGGCTTCGACTCGCTCGAAGAAGCCGACGAGCTGGAAGAGGACATGCTGGACAAGGCCTGGGGCCTGGAGGCTCAATCGCGCCTCGGCTGCCAGGTGGTCGTCGCTGATCAGGACCTGGTCATCGAGATCCCCAAGTATTCGCTCAACCACGCCGCCGAAGCGCCGCACTGAGGTTTGCCCCATGAGCCTGAAATGGATTGATGTACTTGAGATCGCCATCCAGCTTGCAGAAAGCAAGCCGGAAGTCGATCCTCGTTATGTGAATTTCGTCGACCTGCACAGCTGGGTGCTGGCATTGCCAGAATTCAGCGACGATCCGTCACGCGGCGGTGAGAAGGTGCTCGAGGCAATCCAGGCCGCCTGGATCGACGAAGCCGACTAAGCGTCATCTGCAGGTTAGGCAATCCCCCGGAACCCGCGTATAATTCGCGGGTTTAATTTTTCGTAACACTCATATTCTGGAGTTTTCCATGGCTGTTCAACGTACTTTCTCGATCATCAAGCCTGACGCCGTTGCCAAAAACGTCATCGGCAAGATCACCACTCGCTTCGAAGAAGCCGGCCTGAAAATCGTTGCCTCGAAAATCAAGCAACTGTCCAAAGCCGAAGCCGAAGGCTTCTACGCCGAGCACAGCGCTCGTGGCTTCTTCGGTGACCTGGTTGCCTTCATGACTTCCGGCCCGGTCGTTGTTCAGGTTCTGGAAGGCGAAAACGCCATCGCTCTGAACCGTGAGCTGATGGGCGCTACCAACCCTAAAGAAGCTGCTCCAGGCACCATCCGTGCTGACTTCGCCGAGTCGATCGACGCCAACGCCGTTCACGGTTCGGACTCCGAAGCTGCTGCTGCTCGCGAAATCGCTTACTTCTTCGCTGCTACCGAGGTAACCACTCGCTAAGCGAAAGCTTACGGGTGAGGGTGAATCCATGACGACATCTACTGGCAAAATCAACCTGCTGGGTCTGACCCTGCCGGAAATGGAACAATTCTTCGACTCTATCGGGGAGAAGCGCTTCCGCGCCGGCCAGGTGATGAAATGGATTCACCATTTTGGCGTCGATGATTTCGCCGCCATGACGAACGTCGGCAAAGTCTTGCGCGAAAAGCTCGAGGCCGTTGCCGAGATTCGGGGCCCGGAAGTGGTCAGTGAAGACATTTCCGCCGACGGTACCCGCAAGTGGGTGGTCCGCGTTGCCTCCGGCAGCTGCGTCGAGACCGTCTACATCCCCACCGACGATCGCGGCACCCTGTGCGTGTCGTCGCAAGCCGGCTGTGCCCTGGACTGCAGCTTCTGCTCCACCGGCAAGCAAGGCTTCAACAGCAACCTCACCGCCGCCGAAGTGATCGGCCAGGTGTGGCTTGCCAACAAATCCTTCGGGACCGTTCCGGCCAAGATCGACCGCGCCATTACCAACGTGGTCATGATGGGCATGGGCGAACCCCTGCTGAATTTCGACAATGTCATCGCCGCCATGAAGATCATGATGGAAGATCTGGGCTATGGCATTTCCAAGCGTCGCGTCACCCTGTCCACCTCGGGCGTGGTGCCGATGATCGACGAACTGGCCAAGCACATCGACGTGTCGCTGGCCCTGTCGCTGCACGCACCGAACGACGAACTGCGCAACAAGCTGGTACCGATCAACAAGAAGTACCCGCTGAAGATGCTGCTGGAATCGTGCATGGGCTACATGTCCACCCTGGGTGGCAAGCGCGTGCTGACCATCGAGTACACCCTGCTCAAGGATGTAAACGACCAGCCGGAGCATGCTGCGCAAATGATCGAGCTGCTGCGCGACGTGCCATGCAAGATCAACCTGATCCCGTTCAACCCGTTCCCGCACTCCGGCTACGAGCGGCCGAGCAACAACGCCATCCGCCGCTTCCAGGACCTGTTGCACCACGGTGGTTTCAACGTCACCACCCGCACCACCCGTGGTGATGACATCGACGCTGCCTGTGGTCAGCTGGTCGGCCAGGTCAACGACCGCACCCGCCGCAGCGAGCGCTACATCGCTGTGCGCCAGCTGTCCGCGGACGCCGAGCTGCAAGACAGCCCCGCCAGCCACTGACCGGGACCTTGCCCATGAGCCTGCGCGCCGCGCTGTCGATCCTTGCGCTTTCGCTGCTGGCCGGCTGCGTGTCGGGCGGCGCGAGCGACCCCCTGGCCAGCCGCCAGGGCAGGGCAGAGGCGGGGCGGGCCTATGTGCAGCTTGGGCTGGGTTATTTGCAACAGGGTTTGACCGAGCAGGCCAAGGCGCCGCTGGGCAAGGCCCTGGCCCTGGATGGCGGTGATGCCGATGCACACGCCGCCCTGGCGCTGGTCTTCCAGGCCGAAGGCGAGCCGGCGCTGGCCGAAACGCACTTTCGCAAGGCGCTGCAGGCACGCACGGGCGACACGCGAATTCGCAACAATTACGGCAGTTTCCTTTATGCTCAGGGCCGATTTGCCGAGGCCGAGCAGATGTTTCGCCTGGCCAGCGCCGATACCCTGTATCCTGAGCGCTCACGCGTGTACGAGAACCTGGGCCTGACCGCTCTGAAGCTCGAGCGCCGCGACCAGGCACATGCGTATCTGCTGAAAGCTTTGCAACTCAACCAGCGGCAACCGAAAGCGTTGCTGGAAATGGCTGAGTTGTCCTACGAAAACAGGCATTATGTGCCGGCCCGGGACTACTACGATCGTTTCAGCCAGTTGAGCGACCACGATGCCCGTAGCCTGCTGCTGGGCAGCCGCCTTGCCAGGGTATTCGACGAGCAGGGCACACTGGCCGAGCTGGGCCAGCAATTACAACGACTTTATCCCGGTACGCCGGAATATCAGCAATACCTGTCGGAGCAACGATGAAAGCCGCGCATCCCGAAGTAGCAGTAGCGCCTGGCCAGAACCCCGGTGAGCTTTTGCGTCAGGCCCGTGAAAACCGGGACTGGTCACAAGCCGAGGTGGCCCGCAAGCTCAACCTCACTGTCAGTTCGTTGAACCACGTGGAAACCGGCGCCTTCGACAAGCTGCCGGGGCATACCTTCGCCCGTGGTTATATCCGCGCCTATGCCAAGCTGATGGACCTGGACCAGGCTGCCCTGGTGGAGGCCTTCGACCGTTACACCGGCACCCACGCCAAAGGCAGCGACGTGCACTCGCTGGGCCGTATCGAAGAGCCGGTGCGCCTGTCGCACAATATCCTGCGCGGCGTCAGCCTGCTGCTGCTGGTGGCCGTGGTCGGTGGCGGCTTCGTCTGGTGGCAGGACCAGGGCAGCCTGCGTGGCAAGGACCTGGCCAAGATCGCCCTGGAGCACGTCGAAGTCGAAAGCGCCGACGGTACCACCCAGATTCACCCGCTCGATGAGCCTGAAGACCAGGCTGTTTCCGCTGGGCAGCAGCCCGAGAGCGCGCCGCTGCCGCTGGAGCAGGGCGCTGCCGAGCAGCCTGCCGCCGCCGAACCGGCACCGGCAAGCCCGGCACCTGCCGCTACTGCTACTGCTACCGCTGCCGCAGTGCCGGCACCGGCCCAGCAGGCGCCTGTGCCACCGGTCGCCAGCGCCCCTGCTGCCACGCCTGCGCCGGTAGCACCGGTTGCCCCGGCTCCGGCCCCGGCGGCTGTTGCACCTGCTACGCCGGTAGCGGCCGTGGCCACTGCCGAGCCTGCCGCCCCCGCCGCAGTGCCGGCTGGCAGCGCCAAGGTCGCCATCCAGTTCGTCGCCGATTGCTGGACCCAGGTCACCGACGGCAACGGCAAGGTGCTGTTCAGCGCCATCAAGCGCAAGGGGGACAACCTCGAGCTGACCGGCAAGCCGCCATTCTCGGTACGCCTGGGCTTTGCCCGTGGCGCCCAGGTCAGCTACAACGGCCAGGCCGTCGATGTTGCCCCGTTCACCAGTGGCGAGACCGCTCGCCTGAAGTTGGGACAGTAATCATGCACGGCGAATCTCCGATCAAACGTCGCGAATCCCGCAAAATCTGGGTCGGCAATGTGCCGGTGGGTGGTGATGCCCCCATCGCGGTGCAGAGCATGACCAACACCGACACCAACGATGTGGCCGCCACCGTGGCGCAAATCCAGCGCCTGGTCGATGCCGGTGTGGACATCGTGCGCGTCTCGGTGCCGGACATGGACGCCGCCGAGGCGTTCGGCCGCATCAAGCAGCAGGTCAGCGTGCCGCTGGTTGCCGACATCCACTTCGACTACAAGATCGCCCTGCGCGTGGCCGAACTGGGCGTGGACTGCCTGCGTATCAACCCGGGCAACATCGGCCGTGAAGACCGTGTGCGCGCGGTGGTCGATGCCGCCCGCGACCGGGGCATCCCGATCCGTATCGGCGTCAACGCCGGCTCCCTGGAAAAGGACCTGCAGAAGAAGTACGGCGAACCGACCCCGGCAGCGCTGGTCGAGTCTGCCCTGCGCCACGTCGAGCACCTCGACCGCCTGGACTTCCAGGACTTCAAGGTCAGCGTCAAGGCCTCCGATGTGTTCATGGCCGTCGAAGCCTACCGCCTGCTGGCCAAGCAGATCGTGCAGCCGCTGCACCTGGGCATCACCGAAGCCGGTGGCCTGCGTTCGGGGACGGTGAAATCCGCTGTCGGCCTCGGTATGCTGCTGGCCGAAGGCATTGGCGATACCATCCGTATCTCGCTGGCGGCCGACCCGGTCGAAGAAGTGAAAGTCGGCTACGACATCCTCAAGTCGCTGCACCTGCGTTCGCGTGGCATCAACTTCATCGCCTGCCCGAGCTGCTCGCGGCAGAACTTCGATGTAGTCAAGACCATGAACGAGCTGGAAGGGCGCCTGGAAGACCTGCTGGTGCCGCTGGACGTGGCGGTGATCGGTTGCGTGGTCAACGGCCCGGGCGAAGCCAAGGAGGCCCATGTGGGGCTGACCGGCGGCACGCCGAACCTGATCTACATCGACGGCAAGCCGGCGCAGAAGCTGACCAACGACAACCTGGTCGATGAGCTGGAAAAGCTCATCCGCCAGAAAGCGGCCGAAAAGGCCGAAGCCGACGCGGCGCTGATCGTCCGTGGCTGACACACAGAATTCGTAAGGACTTTTCGTGAGCAAATCGCTGCAAGCCATCCGTGGCATGAACGACATCCTGCCAGAACAGTCGCCGCTGTGGCGCTACTTCGAAGGCACCGTGGCCGGCCTGCTGGACACCTACGGGTACAGCCAGATCCGCACGCCGATCGTCGAGTTCACCGAGCTGTTCAAGCGCTCCATCGGTGAAGTCACCGACATCGTCGAAAAAGAGATGTACACCTTCGAGGACCGCAACGGCGATTCGCTGACCCTGCGCCCCGAAGGCACTGCCGCCTGCGTGCGTGCCGTGCTCGAGCATGGCATCACCGGCAACGGCCAGGTGCAGAAACTGTGGTACATCGGCCAGATGTTCCGCCACGAGCGCCCGCAGAAGGGCCGCTACCGCCAGTTCCACCAGATTGGCGTGGAAGTGTTCAACCTCGACGGCCCGGACATCGACGCCGAGCTGATCATGCTGACCTGGCGCCTGTGGGGCCTGCTGGGTATCCAGGACGCGGTCAAGCTGGAACTCAACAGCCTGGGCACCAGCGAAGCCCGTGCACGCTACCGTGATGCGCTGGTCGAGTTCCTCTCGGCGCGCCTGGAGCAACTGGACGAAGACAGCCAGCGCCGCCTGAAGAGCAACCCGCTGCGCATCCTCGACAGCAAGGACCAGAACACCCAGGCGGTGCTGGTCGGCGCGCCGAAGCTGGAAGACTACCTGGACGAAGAGTCGCGCGTGCACTTCGAGGGCCTCAAGGCCCGCCTGGACGCTGCCGGCATTCCGTTCGTGATCAACACCAAGCTGGTGCGTGGCCTGGACTACTACAGCAAGACCGTGTTCGAGTGGGTAACCGACAAGCTCGGCGCCCAGGGCACCGTCTGCGCCGGCGGCCGTTATGACGGCCTGGTCGAACAGATGGGCGGCAAGCCGACCCCGGGCGTCGGTTTCGCCATGGGCATCGAGCGCCTGATCCTGCTGCTGGAAACCCTGGGCAAGGTGCCCGAGTCCATCAGCCGCCAGATCGACGTCTATCTGTGCGCCTTTGGCGAACAGGCGGAACTGGCAGGCCTGCGCCTGTCCGAAGGCCTGCGCGACCGCCTGCCGGGCCTGCGTCTGGCAGTCAACGCCGGCGGTGGCAGCTTCAAGAGCCAGTTCAAGAAAGCCGACAAGAGCGGCGCGCTGTTCGCCCTGATCCTCGGCGACGACGAACTGGCCAAGCAAGAGATCGGCTTCAAGCCCCTGCGTGGTCAGGGCGAACAACAGAACATTGCCTGGGATGCTCTGGCTGAGCACCTGGAAACCGCGATCGCTCAGGCGTAACGCGGTTCAACAAGCGAATAGGCGAAAAGGAGTATTGGGGTGTCGAGTACCGATGATGAACTGGCAGGGGTCAAGGACTGGTGGAACCGCAACGGCAAGCCGCTGCTGACCGGTGCCCTGTTGGCTGGCGTGGTGGTGTTGGGCTGGAATACCTGGCACAAGTACCAGAACAATCAGTCGCAAGGTGCCTCGCAGCTGTACCAGGCCTTGCTGGAGACCAGCCTGACGCCGACTGGCCAGCCTGACGCGACCAAGGTCGCGGAACTGGCCGGCAAGCTCAAGAGCGAGTTCGGCGGTACCGCCTACGCCCAGTACGGCAGCCTGTTCGTGGCCAAGGTCGCGGTCGAGACCGGCAAGCTCGACGACGCTGCTGCCGAGCTGAAGAGCGTGCTGGACAAGCCGGCCGATGCCACCCTGGGCGAAATTTCGCGTCAGCGCCTGGCTCGTGTGCTGGCCGCCCAGAACAAGGCCGAGGACGCCCTCAAGCTGCTCGACGGCGACGCCGACAAAGCCTTCCTGGCCAGCCGCGAAGAGTTGAAAGGTGACCTGCTGGTGCAACTGGGTCGCGCCGACGACGCGCACAGCGCTTACGAGAAAGCCAAGGCTGCGTTGTCCGATGAGGCGGCGGTCGGTGGCCTGCAATTGAAGCTGGATGACTTGGCCAAAGGGGACGCGTAAGTGATCGGTTGGAAACATGCAGCAGTGCTGACCCTGGCCGTACTGGCCGCAGGTTGCAGCAGCAACAGCAAGAAGGAACTGCCTCCGGCCGAGCTGACCAAGTTCACCGAGGAAGTGGTGCTGAAGAAGCAGTGGAGCCGTTCGATCGGTGACGGCCAGGGTGAGACCTACAACACCCTGGTACCGGCCATCGAGAACGACCGTATCTACGCCTCCGACGTCAACGGCGAAGTCTTCGCCCTCGACCGCATCACCGGCGACGTGGTGTGGAAGAAGGACCTCGAGCTGCCGGTTTCCGGCGCTGTCGGCGTGGGCTACGGCCTCGTCATGATCGGTACCCTCAAGGGTGAAGTCATCGCCCTGGACTCCAGCACCGGTGAGGAGCGCTGGCGCTCCCGCGTGACCAGCGAAGTGCTGGCCCCGCCTGCCAACAACGGTGAGGTGGTGGTGGTGCAGACCCAGGACGATCGCCTGATCGGCCTGGATGCCGCCACTGGCGACCGTCGCTGGATCTACGAAAACACCCCGGCCGTGCTGACCCTGCGTGGCACCGGCGCGCCGATCGCCACCAACCGCCTGGCCGTCGCCGGCCTGTCCACCGGCAAGGTGGTGGCGGTGGACATCAACAACGGCGTGCCGGTGTGGGAAAGCCGTGTGGCGATTCCGCAGGGCCGTTCCGAGCTGGACCGCGTGGTCGATATCGACGGCGGCCTGCTGCTGTCGGGTGGTACCCTGTACGTCAGTACCTACCAGGGCCGCGTCGCGGGCCTGGACCTGGAAAGCGGCCGCGTGCTGTGGCAGCGTGATGCCTCCAGCTACGTGGGTGTCGCCCAGGGCTACGGTAACGTCTATGTCAGCGAAGCTTCCGGTACTGTCGAAAGCGTCGACGAGCGCTCGTCCAGCGCCCTGTGGACCAACGACACCATGGCTCGCCGCCAGCTGACCGCGCCTGAAGTGTTCTCCAGCTACGTGGCGGTGGGCGACTTCGAGGGTTACCTGCACCTGCTGAGCCAGGTCGATGGCCGCTTCGTCGGCCGTGAGCGTATCGACAGTGATGGCCTGCGTGCCCGCCCACTTGTGGTCGGCGACACCATCTACGTCTTCGGCAACAGCGGCAAGCTCGAGGCACTGACCATCCGCTGAAGCTATGCTTGAAGCCTTGGCGGGCTTCAAGCCGCGGCGTAGGACACGCCGCCCGAACTCCGGCCGCTGCCTTGCAGCGGCCTTTGCATTTTCAAGAATTCAAGAGTGGAGAGCCGAATGGTTCCCGTAATCGCCCTGGTGGGCCGCCCGAACGTCGGCAAATCCACCATGTTCAACCGCCTGACCAAGACCCGCGATGCCATCGTCGGTGACCTGTCGGGCCTGACCCGTGACCGCCAGTATGGTGATGCCAGCTGGCAGGGTCGCTCCTTCATCCTGATCGACACCGGCGGTATCACCGGTGACGAAGTGGGCATGGACGAGAAAATGGCCGAGCAGTCGCTCATGGCCATCGAAGAAGCCGACTATGTGCTGTTTCTGGTCGATGCCCGTGCCGGCATGACCGCTGCCGACCAGATGATCGCCGAGCACCTGCGCAAGCGGAACAAGGAAGCGATCCTGGTTGCCAACAAGATCGACAACATCGATGCCGATGTGGCACGCGCCGAGTTCTCGCCGCTGGGCATGGGCAACGCCATCCCGGTGGCCGGCTCCCAGGGCCGCGGCATCAATGCGCTGATGGAGGCCGTGCTCGGCCACCTGCCACGCGACCAGGTCGAGGAAGCGCTGGACGCCGAAGTCGCCGAAGGCGAGGAAGCGGTGCGCATCCCGGGCCCGAGCGAGAAGGATGGCATCAAGATCGCCATCATCGGCCGCCCCAACGTCGGCAAATCGACCCTGGTCAACCGCATGCTCGGCGAAGAGCGCGTGGTGGTGTACGACCAGCCTGGCACCACCCGCGACAGTATCTACATCCCGTTCGAGCGCGATGACGAGAAGTACACCTTCATCGACACCGCCGGCGTGCGCAAGCGCGGCAAGATCCACGAGGAAGTCGAGAAGTTCTCGGTGGTGAAGACGCTGCAGGCGATCAAGGACGCCAACGTGGTGATCTTCGTCATGGACGCCCGCGAAGGCGTGGTGGACCACGACCTGAACCTGCTGGGCTTCGCCCTGGAAGCCGGCCGTGCCATCGTCATCGCCCTGAACAAGTGGGACGGCATGGAGCCGGGCGAGCGTGACTACGTGAAGACCGAGCTGGAGCGCCGGCTGTTCTTCGTCGATTTCGCCGATATTCACTTCATCTCTGCCCTGCACGGCACCGGCGTGGGCCACCTGTACAAGTCGGTGCAGGCCGCGTTCAAGTCGGCGGTAACCCGCTGGCCGACCAGCCGCCTGACGCAGATCCTCGAAGATGCCGTGAGCGAGCACCAGCCGCCGCTGGTCAACGGCCGCCGCATCAAGCTGCGCTATGCCCACCTTGGTGGTGCCAACCCGCCGCTGATCGTGATCCACGGCAACCAGACCGACAAAATTCCGAAGTCGTACTCGCGTTACCTGGAGAACACCTACCGGCGTGTGCTGAAGCTGGTCGGTACGCCGATCCGCATCGAGTACAAGGGCGGTGAGAACCCGTACGAGGGCAAGAAGAACACCCTCACCGACCGCCAGGTCAACAAGAAGCGCCGCCTGATGTCGCACCACAAGAAGGCCGAGAAGAAGCGCCGCGACAAGCGCTGATTCCGCGTCAGCTTCTTCGCGGGCTTGCCCGCTCCCACAGGTACTGCACAACCCTTGAGCTTCATGCAGTACCTGTGGGAGCGGGCAAGCCCACGAAGAGGCCCTTTGATCCAGCGCAAATCCCCCTATTGTTTCAACCTTTTTCCTGACCGCTCGATCCGCTATGCTCGGACTCCACCCCGTGCCGGATACACCCCAGGAAAGAGGGCTCCATGATCCGCAGCAAACTGCCGAATGTCGGCACGACCATCTTCACCACCATGTCCCAGCTCGCCGTGCAGACGGGCGCGCTCAACCTGTCGCAAGGTTTCCCCGACTTCAATGGCCCGCAGGCGCTGCTCGATGCAGTCGGCCGGCATGTGGCTGCCGGGCATAACCAGTATTCGCCGATGACCGGCTTGCCGGCCCTGCGCCAGCAGGTGGCGGCCAAGGTCGCGCGGCTGTATGGCGCGCAGGTGGATGCCGACCAGGAAGTGACCATCACCCCTGGCGCCACCGAGGCGATCTTCTGCGCCATCCAGGCAGTGGTGCATGCCGGTGACGAGGTAATCGTCTTCGATCCTTGCTACGACAGCTACGAGCCGTCCGTGGAACTGGCCGGTGGGCGCTGCGTGCATGTACAGCTGAGCGACGGCGATTTCCGCATCGGCTGGCAGAAGTTCAGCGATGCCCTCAGCCCGCGCACGCGCATGGTGATCCTCAATTCACCGCACAACCCCAGCGGTGCGCTGATTACCCGGGAAGACCTCGACCAATTGGCCCGGCTTATCGCTGATCGCGATATCTACCTGGTCAGCGATGAAGTGTATGAACACCTGGTCTACGACGGCGTGCGCCATGCCAGCGTGTTGGCCCACGAGCAACTGTATCAACGCGCCTTCGTGGTCAGCTCGTTCGGCAAGACTTATCACGTTACCGGCTGGAAGACCGGCTATGTGATCGCCCCGCCGGCGCTGAGTGCCGAGCTGCGCAAGGTACACCAGTACGTCAACTTCTGCGGGGTGACCCCGCTGCAGTGCGCCCTGGCCGATTTCATGGCCGAGCACCCCGAGCATATCGATGAACTGCCGGCCTTCTACCAGGCCAAGCGAGACTTGTTCTGCGGCTTGCTGGAGGGCTCGCAGTTCCGTTTCACCCGCACGGCGGGTACCTATTTCCAGCTGGTGGACTATTCGCAGATCCGCCCGGACCTGAACGATGTCGACATGTCGCTGTGGCTGACCCGTGAGCACGGCGTGGCGACCATCCCGGTGTCGGTGTTCTACCAGCAACCCATCCCCGAGCAACGCCTGGTTCGCCTGTGCTTTGCCAAACGAGAGGAGACGCTGCGTCAGGCAGCGGAAAAACTATGCGCGATCTGAGTACACTGCCGAACCTGAAAGTCGCCCTGGTGCAGACCACCCTGGCCTGGCACGACCGCGAGGCCAACTATGCGCACTTCGAGGTGCTGCTGGAGCAGGTGGGCGAAGTGGACCTGGTGATCCTGCCGGAAATGTTCACTACCGGTTTTTCCATGCAATCGGAAAGCCTGTGCGAGCCGGAAAACGGCCCGACCTACAAATGGCTGAAGGCCCAGGCGAAGAAGTACAACACGGTAATTACCGGCAGCGTGATCATCCAGGCCGCTGATGGCAGCCACCGCAACCGCCTGCTGTGGGCCCGGCCGGATGGCGAGATCCTGCACTACGACAAGCGCCACCTGTTCCGCATGGCCGGTGAGCACAAGCATTACACCCCAGGTGAGCGCCAGGTGCAGTTCGAGCTCAAGGGCTGGCGGATTCGCCCGCTGATCTGCTACGACCTGCGCTTCCCGGTGTGGAGCCGTGATGCCCAGGACACCGACCTGTTGCTGTACACCGCCAACTGGCCGGCTGCGCGCCGCCAGCACTGGAACCGCCTGTTGCCGGCGCGGGGTATCGAGAACCTGTGCTATGTGGCGGCGGTGAACCGGGTGGGCACCGACGGCAAGGGCTTTGCCTATTCCGGCGACAGCCAGGTGCTGGACTTCCAGGGCGAGAGCCTGCTCAGTGCCGGGGAGGCCGACGGGGTGTTCACCGCGGTGTTGAGCGCGGCGGAGCTGGCGGCCTACCGGGCCAAGTTCCCGGCCAACCTGGATGCTGACACCTTCGAGCTGCACTGAAGCTGTACCGGCCTCTTCGCGGGCTTGCCCGCTCCCACAGGTACTGCACAGCTTTCGAGATCTGTGAGTATCCTGTGGGAGCGGGCAGGCCCGCGAAGAGGCCAGTGCTGGCTACATCAATGCAAGATCAGTACACATCCCGCCGATACCGCCCATCCTCGATCAGCTGCTGCACAACCGCTTCCCCGAGGATGCCGTTGAGCGCCGCATCCACGCCGGCAGCCATGCCTTGCAGGCTGCCGCAGACATACACACAGGCGCCATCCGCGACCCAGCGCTTGAGCTCTTCAGCCTGTTGCAGCAACACATCCTGCACATACACCTTGTCGGCCTGATCCCGCGAAAATGCGAGGTCCAGGCGTGCCAGGTCGCCGTTGTCCAGCCAGCCTTGCAGCTCGTTGCCGCACAGCAGGTCGTGCGCCCGGTTACGCTCGCCGAACAGCAGCCAGTTGCGCTGCTCGCCAGCATTCACCCGCGCGCGGAGCAGGCTGCGCAGGCCGGCCAGGCCGGTGCCGTTGCCAATCAACACCAGCGGTGCAGCCGTTTCCGGCAGGTGGAAGCTGCTGTTGCGCCGCAAACGCAGGCTCAGCGTACCGTCAAGCGGCAGGTATTCGGTCAGCCAGCCGGAACCCAGGCCCAGGTTGCCATCAGCATGGCGTTCCTGGCGCACGATCAGCTCCAGCACGCCATCGCTGGCGATCGAGGCAATCGAGTATTCGCGGCTGCCGATCGGCACCAGGGCGTCGACCAGCGCCTGTGGCTGCAAACCGACCAGGTGATCGCGACGGGTCGGCAACTGCCGGCCGGCCAGCGCCTGGGCGAGGGTTTCGTCCAGGCCATTCACTTGCACCTTGGCCCCGGCATCCAGCGCCATGCCATCGAGGAAGGCGTCGATCCTCGGCTGGCCGTTGAGCGGCAAGATCTCCACCAGGTCGCCGGCTTCCCAGCTGGCGGGCTGTTCCGGTCGCAGGCCCAGCAGGTACACCGGCTGGCCCTGGCTGCCCGGGTTGAGCAGTTCGCGGCGCACCAGCGACCAGTTGCCGAAGCTCAGCGGCCGCCAGGCGGCCACTGGCTGGGCGCCGGTCAGTTGCGCCAGTTCCTGCTGCCACTGCTGCAGCGCGGCCTGGTCGGCGTTGTCCACTTCCACCGGGCTGAACGCACTGCTGGCACCGCGTTCACCCAGCCATGCCTGCAGGCGGCGGGCGAAGCCGCAGAAGTGCGGATACTGGCGGTCACCGAGGGCGAGCAGGGCATAGCTGAGGTTGTCCAGCGCCCAAGGCTGGCCGAGCACCTTGCGCTCGAAGGCGCGGGCGCTGTCGGGGGCTTCGCCGTCACCGAAGGTGCTGACCACGAACAGTGCACGGCGGGCCTGGCGCAGGTCGCTTTCACCCAGTTCTGCCAGGGCGCGTACCTGCACTGGAAGGCCGGCGGCCTGAAGCTGCCCGGCGCTCTGCCAGGCCAGTTGTTCGGCAAGCCCGCTCTGGCTGGCAAAGCCGATCAGCCAGCTGTCGCCGCTGGAAGTGTTGCTGGTGACGTTGCCACGGGCGGCACGTACCTGGCGCTTCTTGCGACGGCGGTCGAGGTACAGCAGCCAGCCGGTGACGAAGAACAGCGGCATGGTCAGGCTGGCGATGGTGACGATGATGCGCCCCGGCAGGCCGAAGTATTCGCCCACGTGCAGGGCGTAGACGCTCTGCAGCAGCTGGGCCTTGAAGGACTTGTCGGTGTAGCGGTCATGTCGTTTCACCTGGCCGCTGGCCGGGTCCAGTACCAGGGTGTTGAAGGCACGTGGGTGGTCGGCGTTGTCCAGCAGGTAGAACAGGTTGGCCGGCTGGCCGCCTACCGGTGGCAGGCGCAGGTTGTACATGGCCAGGCCCGGGCCGGCAGCGTCCTTGAGGTTGGCCCAGATCGCGTCGTAGTCGACCACCAGCGGCGGGGCGTTCTTGTCGATCTTCTGCGGCCCGTGGCGGCCCCGGCCTTCGCCGCGCTTTTGCTGCTGGCCGGCGGCCGGCGCGTCGGCCAGCAGCTTGTTCAGGCCCTCGCGGTACCACTCGTAGGACCAGAACAGCCCGGTCAGGGCGAACAGCAGGTAGAACAGCAGGCACCAGGTGCCGGCCACCGCATGCAGGTCCCAGTTGAAGGCGCGGCCTTTCTTGGCCCAGTCGAAGGTCAGCCAGGTGCGCCAGTCCAGCGCCTTGCGCGGCCAGCGCAGGTACAGGCCGGAGAGGCAGAAGAACACCAGCATCAGGGTGCAGGCACCGGTGATCTGCCGGCCGCTGTCGCCCATGGCCAGGAAGCGGTGCAGGTTGAGCATGAGGTTGAAGAAGCCTTGCCCGGCCACTTCTCCCTTGAGTTCGCCGGTATACGGGTCGGCATAGCGCAGCTGGCCACGGCGCTCGCCTGGCGGTGGGGTGAAGAAGACGCGTGCGGCGTTGCCTTCGCGTACATCGACCCACAGCATCGCCACCTTGTCGTGCTGCTGGGCCTCGACCCGCTGGACCAGTTCGGCCGGGGGCAGCACGCCCTCCGGGCGCACCTGGACCTTCAGGACATCGGCATTCAGCGCGCGCAGCAGTTCTTCCTGAAACGAGTACAAGGCCCCGGTGATACCCATCAAGGCCAGCACCAGGCCAGCGGTGATGCCAAAGAACCAGTGCAATTGGAACAGCGTCTTCTTCACCACATGATCACCTTGTGTTTCTGCCGCACACTGCGCGGCGTGCATTATGCCTTGATACGCAAAAGCCCCGCTCACGGGAATGAACGGGGCGGGGGCTTCTTCTGGTGGTCTCCTGTACTGGCCTCTTCGCGGGCTTGCCCGCTCCCACAGGAACTGCACAGCACTTGAACCCTGTGGAGTACCTGTGGGAGCGGGCAAGCCCGCGAAGAGGCCGTTACAGGAGCAGCCTTTCCGAGCAGATCAACCCCATCCCGGCATCAGAAGTGGAAGCTGGTGGTCAACAGCGCAGTCCGCCCGGCGGCCTGGTTGGCATAGTGCGCACTGTAGGCCTTGTCGTAGTAGACCTCGTTGGTGAGGTTCTGCACGTTCAACTGCAGGTCGACGTGCTTGGTCAGCTTGTAGCTGGCCATGGCGTCGTAGCGCCAGTACGAGTCGACCATCACGCTGTTGGTGGTGTTGCCGAACACTTCATCGACGTAGAAGGCACCACCACCAATGGTCAGCTTCGGCGTGATGTTGTAGGTGGTCCACAGGGTCAGGCTGTTGTTCGGTGTGTTAGGCAGTTGGTTGCCATCGTTGTAACCATCGATGAACACCGTGCCGACCCGCTGCGCGCCGCCGTCGACTAGCTTGGCATCCAGGTAGGTGTAGCCGGCGAATACTTGCCAGGCGTCGGTCAGCTTGCCGCTGGCGCTGAGCTCCAGGCCATCGACACGGGTCTTGCCGATGTTCTGGTAGGTGTTGTTATCCACCAGTACACGAGCGTCTTCCTTCTCGGTGCGGAAAATGGCTGCGGTCAACGCCAGGCGCTCGTCGAGCAGATCCCACTTGGTACCGATTTCGTAGTTGGTGGTTTGTTCCGGTTTCAGCTCGCTGGAGGTGGTGGCCGTGAGCACCGCGTTGGGGTCGGAACCTTCGCCGAGCGAGGCGCCAGGCGGGGTGGCGGAGGTGGCATAGGACACATAGATGCTGCCGTTCTCGGCAGGCTTCCAGGTCAGGCCCAGTTGGCCAGTGACGAACTCACTGGTGTCTTCGGTCTTGAAGCTGGTAGAACCGTTGGCCGCTTTGGTCTTGACCTTGGTGTCGAAGTGGTCGTAACGCAGGCCCATGGTCAGCAACCAGGCCGGGTCGAGCTCCAGCGTGTCGGTGAAGTAGATGGCGCGCGTGTTGCCAGAAGTATCGGCACCGGCTTCGGTGCGGCTGATGGTACCGTCCCACTCTTCATGCGGATTGGGGTTCGGGAACGAGGTGCAGACACCGGAGATCTGGCCTGTTGCACTCGAGCAGCTGCCAGCGCCGAAACCGGTGACGTCATAACCCGATTTCACCGATGTTTCCCGGCTGAGTTCGATACCGGTGGAGAAGCTGTTCTTCATGCCAGCAACGTAGAAATCGCCATACAGGTCGGTCTGGTTGGTGGTGGTGCGGGTGTTGGCGACACGGTTGTTCGGGCGACGCCAGACTTCACCGTTGAGGATGTTGCCCTTGCTGTCGTCTGGCTGGCTGTAGATGTAGTCCTGCAGCGTGTTGCCATGGCGCAAGGTGTTCTTGATGGTCAGCGAGTCGCTCAGGTCGTGCTCGATGCTGATGGTCGAGATATCTGCACGGCTCTTGGAGAAATCGCGACCGACCAGGCCGTAGTAGTTGCTGCTGCTGCCACCGCCGTGGGTCGGCTTGTCCGGGTTGGCCGAGGTGCGAGCGGCCGAGCTGCCGGAGCGCAGGCTGTAGGGAATACCCGAATCCGGCAGGTCGTCGCTTTCCACGTGGTAGTAGTCAAGGCTCACGCGGGTATCGGTGCCCAGACCGAACACCAGCGAAGGTGCCACGCCCCAGCGGTCGTAGTTGACCTCATCGCGGCCGGCGACGTTGCTTTTGTGGGTCATCAGGTTCAGGCGGCCAGCGACGCTGTCGCTGAACTGATAGTTGCCATCCAGGGTGTAGCGCTGGGTCTGATCGCTGCCCCAGGTCCAGGCGCCGTCGAGCGAATTGCCCAGGTGCGCACGCTTGCTGACCATGTTGATGGTGCCACCGGCAGCGCCGCGGCCAGCGATCGAGGAGTTCGGGCCCTTGGCCACTTCCACCGACTCGATGGCGAAGATTTCGCGGGTTTGCGAACCGGTATCGCGCACGCCGTCCAGGTACATCGAGCTCTGGCTGTCGAAGCCGCGAATGAATGGGCGATCGCCGGAGGGGTTGCCACCTTCGCCGGCACCCATGGTGATGCCCGGCACGGTGCGCAGTGCATCCTGCAGGGTCAGGGCGCTGGTGTCCTTGATCACTTGCTGCGGGATCACGGTGATCGAGCGCGGGGTATCTACCAGCGGTGCGGTGTACTTCTGCGAAGAGGCCTTGTCGACCTTGTAATCGGTGCTGGCCTGTTCAGCCTTGCCGTTGACGCTGGTGGCGTCGAGGGTGATAGCGCTGCTGGCGGCCGGGTCGGCGGCATAGGCCGACGAAGCGCTGAGGGCGACACCGATGGCAGACACGATCAGGCGTGGTGAACTCACTGCAGATGGTACGTACTGGCGCATTGCTAAGGACCTTCCCCAAGGTGTTAAGGCCGCGGATCTTAATGTAAGCAATTGTGACTCACAATTGAGAGTCGTTACCATTCGTGAAGAATTTACAATCTTTACAATTTGCCTTTACGGTTTCATCAAGCTGAAACGTCTTAAGCGGCGAATGGGGCTTGTGAAGCGCAAAAGGGAATCAATATCATTGGCGCCTTTACATTTTCCAACGGTGCTGCCGCCATGCTGCTTCACATCCCCGGCCTGTTTCACGCCGATGAACTGGCCCGTATCCGCGAGGCGCTGGAGCAGGCCGACTGGGCCGACGGCAAGATCACGGCCGGCTACCAGTCGGCCAAGGCCAAGCACAACCTGCAGTTGCCGGAAGGTCACCCGCTGGCCAAGGAGATCGGCAGTGCGCTGATCGACCGCCTGTGGCAGACCCCGCGCTTCATGTCAGCAGCCTTGCCGCACAAGGTGTTCCCGCCGCTGATCAACTGCTACCGCGAAGGCGGCAATTTCGGCTTCCACATCGACAACGCCCTGCGCCAGCCCAAGGGCAGCCCGGAGCGGGTGCGCACCGACCTGTCTTCCACGCTGTTCCTCAGCGATCCGGACAGCTACGACGGCGGCGAGCTGGTGATCCAGGACACCTATGGCGTGCAGCAGGTCAAGCTGGCCGCCGGTGACCTGGTGCTGTACCCCGGCACCAGCTTGCACAAAGTCAACCCGGTTACCCGTGGCCAGCGTTACGCCGCGTTCTTCTGGACCCAGAGCCTGGTGCGCGAGGACAGCCAGCGGGCATTGCTGTTCGAGATGGACAATGCCATCCAGCAACTGACTGCCGATGTGCCGGAGCATCCATCACTGCTACAGCTGACCGGCACCTACCACAACCTGCTGCGCCGCTGGGCCGAGGTCTGAGCCGTGTCCTATCAGTTGCGGCGTGAGGAAGTAGTGGATGTGGCCGGTTTGCAGGCCATGCTGGAAGAAAGCCCTGGCAAGGCCGCCCAGGCGATCCTGGCGGCGGCCGGGCAGGGCGCGGTGGAGGCACAGTTGCTGCTGGGGCAGATCCTGCTCGACGGGCGCGGCATTCAGGCGGATGCCGCCGTGGCCAGGCGCTGGTTCGGCATCGCCGCCCAGGGCGGCAGTGCCATGGCGCACAACATGCTGGGGCGTTGCCTGGAGCATGGCTGGGGCGGTGAGCCAAGCCAGGCACAGGCGGCCATCCACTATGCGCGTGCGGCCGATGCAGGGCTGGACTGGGGGCTGTACAACCTGGGCAACCTGCTGGCCACCGGGCGCGGCATACCGGCCAACCAGGCGCAGGCGCTGATGTGCTACGAGAAGGCCGCGCACATGGGCCATGCCAAGTCGATGAACCTGTACGGGCGTTACCTGGAGCAAGGCATCGCCACGGCGCCCAACCCTGCACGGGCGGTGCGCTGGTATCGGCGTTCGGCCGAGGCGGGGGACTTTCGAGGCATGTTCAGCCTGGGGCTGGTGCTGGTCGAGCGTGGGCAGGTGGCGGAAGCCGGGCCTTGGCTGGAACGGGCGCGGGTCGAGGGGAACATGAATTTCCTGCGCAGTGCGCTGGTGACCTTGCAGGGGGCGGGGCCGGTGTTGATGGCCTTTGCGGCGCGGTATGCCGAGGAGATCGAACGGCGAGGGAACTGAGGTTGCCTGTGCTGGCCCTATCGCCGGCAAGCCAGCTCCCACAGAGATATCACTGTCCTCCAGACCTGTGCTGTACCTGTAGAAGCCGGCTTGCCGGCTCTCACAGGGATATCACTGTCCTCCAGACCTGTGCTGTACCTGTAGGCGCTGGCTTGCCGCCTCTCACAGGGATATCACTGTCCTCCAGGCCTGTGCTGTACCTGTGGGAGCCGGCTTGCCGGCGATAGGGCCGGTACAGGAAAGCACAAATGAAAACGGGGCCTTGCGGCCCCGTCTTGCGTTACAGGTAGTAAGCCTTCAGCGGCGGGAAGCCGTTGAATTCCACTGCGCTGTAGCTGGTGGTGTAGGCACCGGTCGACAGCCAGTACAGGCGGTCGCCGATGGCCAGGTTCAGCGGCAGGCCGTACTTGTAGTTTTCGTACATGATGTCGGCGCTGTCGCAGGTTGGGCCGGCGATGACCACTTCTTCGGCCTCGCCTTTCTTCTCGGTCCAGATCGGGAACTTGATGGCTTCGTCCATGGTTTCGATCAGGCCGGAGAACTTGCCCACGTCGGTGTAGATCCAGCGCTCGACGGCGGTGCGCGACTTGCGTGCAACCAGGACCACTTCGCTGACCAGGATACCGGCGTTGGCAATCAGCGAACGGCCCGGCTCGAGGATGATTTCCGGCAGGTCGTCACCGAAGTCTTCCTTCAGGAAGCGGATGATCTCTTCGGCGTAGGTTTCCAGGCTGTTGGTCCGGGTGATGTAGTTGGCCGGGAAGCCGCCACCCATGTTGATCAGCTTCAGCTCGATGCCGTCTTCTTCCTTCAGGCGCTCGAAGATCACCTTGACCTTGGCGATGGCAGCATCCCATACGCTGATGTCGCGCTGCTGCGAGCCAACATGGAAGGAAATGCCGTAAGGCACCAGGCCCAGGTCGCGGGCGAGGATCAGCAGGTCCATGGCCATGTCGGTCTGGCAACCGAATTTACGCGACAGCGGCCAGTCGGCAGTGGTCGAGCCTTCGGTGAGAATACGTACGTACACTTTCGAACCCGGTGCGGCCTTGGCGATGTTGCGCAGGTCGGCTTCCGAGTCGGTGGCATACAGGCGCACGCCCTTCTCGTAGAAGTAGCGGATGTCCTTGGACTTCTTGATGGTGTTGCCGTAGCTGATACGGTCGGCGCTGACGCCGCGGCCCAGCACCTTGTCCAGCTCGTAGATCGAGGCGATGTCGAAGCTCGAACCTTTCTCTTTGAGCAGGTCGATGATTTCCACGGCCGGGTTGGCCTTGACCGCGTAGTACACCTTGGCGAATTCGAAACCAGCACGCAGGTCGTCGTAGGCCTGGCTGATCATCTGGGTGTCGATGAGTACGAACGGGGTTTCCTGCTTGTCGGCGAACGCCTTCATTTTCTGGAAGGTGTCACGCGCGAAATAGTCTTCGACCTGGATCGACATGCTCAGGGACTCCATGGGCAAACTGAAAATTTAAGTGGCTGCAAACTGAACGTCCTCCGTATCCCCACTTTGGTTCGCCTACTCAGTACTTGAGCCGGATGGATCGTTTCCAGCATGGACGTTCGGCGCGCACTTTAGGGCGTGAAGAATGCAGAATCAACAGGCAATCCGGGCGTGATCGACGCGGATCGACGACCTGCCATTTGAATAACCGACCCATGTGACCGGCTGATGTTCCCCGGAGTGTTTCAAGCGTAAAAAATAGTGGAATGGAACGCGTTGGCTCCTTCGCGGGGACGCCCGCTCCCACAGGCATCTCGCGGTTCCTGTGGGAGCGGGCGTGCCCGCGAAAGGGCCTCAGGTGTTCATATTTATGGCCACATTTTCCTGGCACCGCCGTGCATGAAAAAGGCGATAAATTTTTTGTTACCGACTGGCGGAATTGCCGTGTTTGATGAGAAACATTACTATTCGCACCCTTGTCTGCCTCCCTGATGACCCCGACCGTGTCCGGACCCAAAGGCTTCCTCGACCACTACCATGAGCTGATCGGCACCTGGACGCGCAAGTTGCGCAGTCGACAGCAGGCCGAGGACCTCACCCACGATGCCTTTGTCCGGGTACTGGAAAACCCGCGCGAGCAGGTCGAGCAGCCACGCGCCTACCTGCACCAGACTGCACGCAATATTGCGGTGGATGGTTTCCGGCGCGAGGACCGCCGCCAGGCCCTGGAGCTGGAAGCCTACGACGAAGGCGTGGCCGCCAGTGGCGACCCCGAGGCCTACGTGCATGCGCTGGAGCTGGCCGACAGTGTCGAGCGTGCGCTGGCCGAACTGCCGCTCAATTGCCGGCAGGTGTTCATCTGGCAGAAGCTCGAAGGCCTGACCCAGGCCGAGATTGCCGAGCGCATGGGGTTGAGCAAGAACATGGTCGAAAAGTATATGATCCGCACGCTACGGCATCTGCGTGAGCACCTGGATGTGTCGGCATGATGAGTCAGGAGACCTTTTCGATGAAACAGCACGGTACCGATACCGTCCGCGAGCAGGCGGCCGCGTGGTTCGCCCGGGTGCAGGATGCGCCTCGCGATGCCGGGCTGCAGGCGCAGCTGCACGCCTGGCTGGAAGGTGATGCACGGCACCGTGATGAGTACCAGCAGCTCGCCCGCCTGTGGCAGGCCACCGACTTCATCCCGCGCCAGCGCCTGGAAGCGCTGTGCCAGCCGGCCCCGGTACGCCAGTTGCCACGTCGGGGCTTCGTGCGCCAGGCCTTGGCCGCCAGCGTGGCCGCACTGGCGTTGGGCCTGGGCTGGGGCGGCTGGCACTACCAGCAACTGAATCACCAGGGCAGCTTGCAGACTGCCTTCAACGAACGCCGCCAGGTCGAACTGCCGGATGGTTCGCACCTTGAACTCAACGGCAGCACGCAAGTGCAGGTCGCTTTCAGCGCCGGCCAGCGGCATGTCCGGCTGATGGCGGGTGAGGTGATGTTCACCGTCGCCCACGACAGTGGCAGGCCGTTCGTGGTCAACACCGCCCAGGGCAGCGTGACTGTCACCGGTACCCGTTTCGACGTCCGCCTGGACCCGGCCAGCACCCGCGTGGCGGTGGAGCAGGGCTCGGTGCGTGTGCAGGGCAAGGGCGCCTCGCTGGCGCAGCTCACGGCGGGCCAGGGCTCGCATATAGATGCACAAGGTCAGGTGGCCGCGCCCTATGCGGTGAATACCAGCGCCCTGACTGCCTGGCGCCAAGGCAGGCTGGTGTTCGACAACGCCACCCTGGCCGAGGTGGTGGTCGAAGCCTCGCGTTACCGCAGCCAGCCGCTGCGGGTCGCCCCCGGTAAAGTCGCCCAGCTGCGGCTGTCCAGCACCTTCAGCACCGACGACACCGACGCGCTGCTGCGTGCCTTGCCGAGCATCCTGCCGGTGGCCATCAAGGCCCATGAAGATGGCTCGCGCGAAATAATCGCGAAATAGATTCAGGTTTTTTTCCGCTCGTTCGTCTTCCCCGCCAGCTGCAACTGCCAAGCATTTCCATTTGCATGCGGTTGGCGTTTATTCCGTATTCCAGGAAGTTTCGACGACGTGAACAACAACAAGCCCTTCCCACGCTTCCGCGCCCTGGCGCTGGCCCTGGCGGTCAGCGCCGTGGCCGTCAACAGCCAGGCCGCAGAGGCCGGCAGCACCATCCAGATCCAGGCCCAACCCTTGGCTTCGGCGCTGAACCAGCTGGGCCAGCAGACCAACCTGCAGCTGTTCTTCAGCCCCGAGCTGGTGGCCGGCAAGCAGGCCCCGGCGGTGTCCGGCCAGCTGGCGCCCGAGCAGGCGCTGCAGCAGCTGCTGCAAGGCAGCGGCCTGACCTACGAGATGTCCCAGGGCACCGTGGTGGTCAAGCCGGCCCAGGCCGATGGCACCCTCACCACCGGCAGCCTGGAGCTGGCGCCCACCGACATCAAGGTGGTGGGTGACTGGCTGGGCGATGCCCAGCAGAGCGTGGTGCAGAACCACCCCGGCGCGCGCACCGTGGTACGCCGCGAGGCGATGGTGGAGAAGGGCGCAATGAACGTGCGCGACGTGCTGCGCGGCATCCCGGGCGTGCAGGTGCAGGACTCCAACGGCACCGGCGGCAGCGACCTGTCGCTGAACGTGGGTGTTCGCGGCCTGACTTCGCGCCTGTCGCCACGCTCCACGGTGCTGATCGACGGCATCCCGGCCGCCTTCGCGCCCTATGGCCAGCCGCAGCTGTCGATGGCGCCGATTTCCTCGGGCAACCTCGACAGCATCGACGTGGTGCGTGGCGCCGGTTCCGTGCGCTATGGCCCGCAGAACGTCGGCGGGGTGATCAACTTCGTTACCCGGGCGATCCCGGAGAAGGCCTCGGCCGAGCTGTCCACCACCTTGGAAACCTCCCAGCATGGTGGCTGGAAACACACCGAGTCGGCCTTCGTCGGCGGCACGGCGGACAACGGCATGGGCGTGGCGCTGCTGTACACCGGGGTGAATGGCAACGGCTACCGTGAAAGCAACAACGGCAACGACATTGACGACGTCATCCTCAAGACCCACTGGGCGCCGACCGACGTTGACGAGTTCTGGCTCAACTTCCACTACTACGACGGCCGAGCCGACATGCCTGGCGGCCTGACCCAGGCGCAATACGACAGCAACCCGTACCAGTCGCTGCGCGACTACGACTACTTTGCCGGCCGGCGCAAGGACGTGTCGTTCAAGTGGCAGCGCCAGTTCGACGACGCCACCCAGTTCGAAGTACTGACCTACTACACCGACAGCTTCCGCGGCAGCTCCATTGCCTCGCGCGACATGAAGACCCTGTCGTCGTACCCGCGCAACTACCATACCTTTGCCATCGAACCGCGGCTGTCGCGGATCTTCTTCGCCGGCCCGACCACCCAGGAAGTCAGCGTGGGTTACCGCTACCTGAAGGAAGCGATGCGTGAGCAGTCGACCCGCCTGGCGCTGATCGACAACGTGCCGACGCCGACCCCGACCTCCGACGGCCATGTGTTCCAGGACCGCAGCGGTGGTACCGAGGCCAGCGCCTACTACATCGACGACAAGATCGACGTGGGTAACTGGACCATCACCCCAGGTATCCGCTTCGAGCATATCAACACCGACTGGCGCGACCGCCCGGTGCTCGGTGCCAACGGCCAGCCGGTGCCGGAGAAGAAACGCAGCATCACCAGCAACGAGCCACTGCCGGCGCTGAGCGTGATGTACCACATCTCCGATGCGTGGAAGGTGTTCGCCAACTACGAGACCTCGTTCGGTAGCCTGCAGTACTTCCAGCTGGGCCAGGGTGGTACTGGCAACAGCACGGCCAATGGCCTGGAGCCGGAAAAGGCCAAGACCTACGAGATCGGTACCCGCTATGACAATGGCGGCTTTGCCGGTGAGCTGACGGCGTTCTACATCGACTTCGATGACGAACTGCAGTACATCAGCAACGACGTGGGCTGGACCAACCTCGGCGCGACCAAGCACCAGGGTATCGAGGCCTCGGTGCGCTATGACCTGGACGGGCTGGACCCGCGCCTGGAAGGGCTGTCGGTGAGCGGTGGCTACACCTATACCCGCGCTACTTATGAAGGGGACATTCCTGGCTTCGAGGGCCGTGACCTGCCGTTCTATTCACGCCAGGTGGCCACTGCCGGGGTGCGTTACGCGGTCAACCACTGGACCTGGAACCTGGATGCCTACGCCCAATCCAAGCAGCGCGCGCCGGGTACCGGGATCAATGCCGATGGCAGCTTCAACGGCGACTACATCACCGAGCCGAGTGCGGATGGGCAGTACGGTGATATTCCGGGTTACGTGACCTGGCATGCCCGTGGCGGGTATGAGTTCGGGCCCCAGATGTCCAACCTGAAGCTGGCGGCGGGGGTGAAGAACCTGTTCGACAAGCAGTACTTCACCCGCTCCAGCGACAACAATGCCGGCATCTATGTGGGTGAGCCGCGGACCTTCTATGTGCAGGCCAGTGTAGGGTTCTGAGCCGAAATCGTCGGGGCCGCTATGCGGCCCATCGCCGGCAAGCGCGGCTCCCACAGGTACAGCGCCACCCCGTAGGCTTGTAGAGGACCTGTGGGAGCCGCGCTTGCCGGCGATGGGGCGCAAAGCGCCCCCAGGGATCAAGAAACCACCGCCTCAGCCGGCGACACGATGCTGGTCTTCGCCCCTCGCGAACGCCCCGAACTCAAATAAGCCGCAATCGACTCCTGCGTCACCTCGCCCAAGAACACCTGCTCGGCATCCAACACCGGCAGCCACGCCCGGTTGAACTCGTACATCCGCGACAACAGGATGCGCAAATGCTCATCATGCGACGCCGTGGCATTGAACGGCCGCAGGAAGTCGCCACAAGTCCCTTGCTGGCGATGCATGTCACGCCGGCGCACGTAGCCCAGCGCCTTGTTCTGCGCATCGGTCACCACCACGTAGCGGCGGTCGTGCTCGTCCAGCAGCTCCAGCGCATCGCTCACCGGCGTCTGCGGGCTCACCGATGGCGCGTTGTCTGCCGCATCCTCCGCACGTACCAGCAGCAGGCGCTTGAGGGTGCTGTCCTGGCCGACGAAGTTGCTGACGAAATCATCCGCCGGGTGCGCCAGCAAGGTGTCCGGGTGGTCCAGCTGCAACAGCTTGCCGGCGCGGAAGATGGCGATCTTGTCGCCCAGCTTGATCGCTTCGTCGATGTCATGGCTGACCATGATCACGGTCTTGTTCAAGGCCCGCTGCATCTCGAAGAACTCGTTCTGGATCATCTCGCGGTTGATCGGGTCGACCGCGCCGAATGGCTCGTCCATCAGCAGCACCGGCGCTTCCGCCGCCAAGGCGCGGATCACGCCGATACGCTGCTGCTGGCCGCCGGACAGCTCGCGCGGGTAGCGCTGCAGGTACTGCTTGGGCTCCAGCTTGATCATGTGCATCAGTTCGCGGGCGCGTTCATGGCACTTCTGTTTGTCCCAGCCGAGCAGGCGCGGCACCACGGTGATGTTCTCCTCGATGGTCATGTTGGGGAACAGGCCGATCTGCTGGATCACATAGCCGATGTGCCGGCGCAGGGTGACCTCGTCCAGCCCGGTGGTGTCTTCGCCATTGATGAACACCTGGCCGGAAGTGGGCGTGATCAGGCGGTTGATCATTTTCAGGGTAGTGCTCTTGCCGCAGCCCGAGGGGCCGAGGAACACGCAGATTTCCCCTTCGTTGACGGTGAGGCTTACCGAGTCGACGGCTTTGACGTCCTTGCCGTTGACGTTGAAGGTTTTGCTGAGGTTCTTCAGTTCGATCATGAGCGCAGTCCTTCTGGAGTCAGGGCACGTTGCAGGGTTTGCAGGAGCAGGTCGGCGATGATCGCCAGCAGGCTGACCAGCACGGCGCCGACCAGCAGCATCGACATGTCGCTGCGGCTGATGGAGGTGAGGATGAGTACGCCAAGGCCGCCGGCGCCGATGGTGGCGGCGATGGTCATCACGCCGATGTTCATCACCACGGCGGTGCGCACGCCGGCGAGGATCACCGGCACGGCGATGGGCAGTTCGACCATGCGCAGGCGCTGGCCGAAGGTCATGCCGATGCCGCGCGCGGCTTCACGGATGCCGGGCTCGACGTTGGTCAGGGCCAGGTAGGTGTTGCGCATGATCGGTAGCAGTGAGTAGAGAAACACCGCAGTGATCGCCGGCAGCGGCCCGAGGCCCTGGCCGAACTTGGAGTAGAACGGCAGCAGCAGGCCGAACAGGGCGATCGAGGGGATGGTCAGCAACACCGTGGCGCTGGCCTGCAATGGGCCGGCGACGGCCGGGAAGCGGGTCATGAGGATGCCCAGCGGTACGCCGACGACGATCGCCAGGCCCACGGCGACGCCGACCAGCATGATGTGCTGCCAGGTCAGTTGCAGCACCTGGGCCCAGTCCAGGTGGTTGAAGGTATCGATCAGGTTCATGGCTGGCCCTCGCTGTTCAGTGGGTGCTCACGCAGGAAGGTGGCGGCCACGGCAGTCGGGTTCTGGTGCTCGACATCGACCTTGGCGTTGAGCTGGCGCATGGTTGCGTCATCCAGCTGTTCGGCCAGTGGCTTGAGCAGGCCGGCCAGCTGCGGGTTGGCGTCGAGCACGGCTTTGCGCACCACCGGTGCGGCGGTGTAGTCGGGGAAGTAGTGTTTGTCGTCCTCCAGCAACTTGAGGTTGAAGGCGTTCAGGCGGCCGTCGGTGGTGTACACCAGCCCGGCGAACACCTGGTTGTTGCGCATCGCGGTGTACACCAGGCCGCCGTCCATCTGGCGGATATTGCGGCGGTCCAGTGGCAGGCCGTACATCTCGCGCAGGCCGACCAGGCCATCGGGGCGGTTGGCGAACTCGGTGTCCAGCGCCACCAGGTGGTTGCGGTGGCTTTCGTCACGCAGTACCTGGTTGAGGTCGCTGATGGTGTTGACCTGCGGATAGGCCTCGGCCACCTGCTTGGGCAGGCCCAGCGCGTAGGTGTTGCTGAACTTCGATGGGGTCAGCCAGATCAGGCCCTTCTTCGCATCCAGCGCCTTCACCCTGGCTAGGGTTGCCTCGGCACTGGGCATGCGCTCGTCGATATGGTTGTACGACACCAGCGACACGCCGGTGTATTCCCACATCAGGTCGAGCTGGCCGGTTTCCTGGGCCTGGCGCGCGATATTGCTGCCAAGGCCGGTGGTGACGCGCACGTCATAGCCGTTGGCGCGCAGGTATTGCGCGGTGATTTCGGCGAGTACGGTCTGTTCGGTGAACACCCGCGCGCCGATGCGGATCAGTGGTTTGTCCGCCGCCTGGGCAAATCCTGCGAACAGCAGGGCCGCGCCCAGCAGCAAGGCGATTCTCTTGTTCATACGTTCCCTATCTTTATTGGGCCAGGCCACGTTCCAGCCAGCGCTTGCTGGAGAAACTCACCGCCGCGTCCAGCGCCAGCGCCAGCAGTGCGGTGCAGGCAGCCCCCAGCAGCAGCTGTGGCTGGTTGTTCAGGGCGATGCCGGGGAAGATCAGGCTGCCCAGGCTGTTGGCGCCAATCAGGAACGCCAGCGGTGCGGTGCCGACGTTCAGCGCCAGGGCCACGCGCACACCGCCAACGATGATCGGCACGGCGTTGGGCAGCTCCACTTGCCACAGTTGCTGGCGCGGGGTCATGCCGATGCCGGTGGCGGCTTCCTTGAGCGAGGCGGGGACGTTTTTCAGGCCCTCATAGGTGTTGCGCACGATGGGCAGGAGGGAGGCGAGGAACAGCGCGAAGATCGCGGGCCCGGCGCCGATGCCCAGGATACTCAGGGCGATGGCCAGAACGGCCAGGGGAGGGATGGTGTTACCAACGTTGAACAACTGCATGAAGCGCTCGGCTTTGTCGACCCGGTGCGGTCGACTTAACGCAATGCCGGCGGGGATGCCCACGGCCAGCGCCGCCGCCATCGAAGCCAGCACCAGTACCAGGTGCGCTTGCAGGTAGAACCCAAGATCGTCGCGATACCGCGCGATCGTGTCGATGCCGATCCAGTGGACCAGCAGGGCCAGGATGACGAGCACGGCGGCCCATCCCAACAGCCCTTTTCCGTAGCGTTCAGCCACAGGCGGACTCCTTGTGTAGTCGGCGAGCACACTTCTTGGTTGCCGGCCAGTCCTGGCGGCGGGTGGTGTGTTCGCGAGTAGCAGCGTGACGCACGCCGAAGGCTGCGATCAGGCCATGAGCCGAACCCCGTCGGGCCCGAAAATGCTGATGAAACCAGCTCCCCAACCGAAGCGGGTTGCAGGGGAGTGGACGTCTCCGTGGGCGTAAAGGTTCCCATCTGGGGCGGCATTTGGCCAGCGTTAATCACTGGTTGGTTGGAAAATTGACGAGAAAAAGCAGCGGGTTAGTGCTCTGTAGGCGTTGAAATAACTGCTCTTGGGCCATTTGTCGTGATAAGCGGCTGGTTGTTGAGTTTGTAGTGGCAGGGCCGGCCTCTTCGCGGGCGTGCCCGCGAAAGGGCCGGAACAGGCACCGCCGGTTCAGCAAGTTTTGGTCCCGGCCCAACTTCAGGTATGATATCGCCCCTTTTAAATCCCCCAGTCAGGCGATTTCCCATGACCAACCAGGCCGCCGAAGTCGCGAAGCGCCGCACTTTCGCAATCATTTCCCACCCCGACGCCGGTAAGACCACCATCACCGAGAAGCTGCTGCTGATGGGCAAGGCCATTGCCGTCGCCGGTACCGTGAAGTCGCGCAAGTCCGACCGCCACGCCACCTCCGACTGGATGGAAATGGAGAAGCAGCGCGGCATCTCCATCACCACCTCGGTGATGCAGTTCCCGTACCGCGAGCACATGATCAACCTGCTCGACACCCCCGGCCACGAAGACTTCTCGGAAGACACCTACCGCACCCTGACCGCGGTGGACTCGGCGCTGATGGTGCTCGACGGCGGTAAAGGTGTAGAGCCACGTACCATCGCCCTGATGGACGTGTGCCGCCTGCGCGACACGCCGATCGTCAGCTTCATCAACAAACTCGACCGCGACATCCGCGACCCGATCGAGCTGCTGGACGAAATCGAAGCCGTGCTGAAGATCAAGGCCGCGCCGATCACCTGGCCGATCGGTTGCTACCGCGACTTCAAGGGCGTGTACCACCTGACCGGTGACTACATCGTGGTGTACACCCCGGGCCACGGCCACGAGCGCACCGAAGCCAAGATCATCCAGAAGCTGGACTCGGACGAAGCCCGTGCCCACCTGGGCGACCAGTACGATTCGTTCGTCGAACAGCTGGAGCTGGTGCAGGGCGCCTGCCACGAGTTCAACCAGGAAGAGTTCATCAACGGCCAGCTGACCCCGGTGTTCTTCGGTACCGCGCTGGGCAACTTCGGTGTCGACCATGTGCTTGACGCCGTCGTCGACTGGGCGCCGCGCCCGCTGGGCCGTGTTGCCCACGAGCGCACCGTGGAGCCTGTGGAAGAGAAGTTCACCGGTTTCGTGTTCAAGATCCAGGCGAACATGGACCCGAAACACCGCGACCGCATCGCCTTCATGCGTATCTGCTCGGGCAAGTACGAGAAGGGCATGAAGATGCGCCACGTGCGGATCAACAAGGACCTGCGTATCGGCGATGCGCTGACCTTCTTCTCCTCCGAGCGTGAGCAGCTGGAAGAGGCCTATGCCGGCGACATCATCGGCCTGCACAACCACGGTACCATCCAGATCGGCGACACCTTCACCGAAGGCGAGGCGCTGGGCTTCACCGGTATCCCGCACTTCGCCCCGGAGCTGTTCCGCCGCGTGCGCCTGAAGGACCCGCTGAAATCCAAGCAGCTGCGCCAGGGCCTGCAACAGCTGGCCGAAGAAGGTGCTACCCAGGTGTTCTTCCCAGAGCGCAGCAACGACATCATCCTCGGTGCAGTCGGTGTGCTGCAGTTCGACGTGGTCGCCAGCCGCCTGAAGGAAGAGTACAAGGTCGAGTGCGCCTACGAGCCGATCACCGTATGGTCGGCCCGCTGGATCGGCTGTGACGACAAGAAGAAGCTCGAGGAATTCCAGAACAAGGCCATGGAGAACCTGGCCATCGACGGTGGCGGGCATCTGACCTACCTGGCGCCGACCCGGGTCAACCTGTCGCTGATGGAAGAGCGCTGGCCGGACATCAAGTTCCGCGCTACCCGCGAGCACCACTGATCCTCGAGGCCAGATCAGAACTTTGTGTTGTCTGATCTGGCCCTATCGCCGGCAAGCCAGCTCCCACAGGAATCTCCACAGCCCTGAAGCTTTGTGCTGTTCCATTCCAAATGGATGTCCACAGCTATCAAGGCTTGTGCAGTCCCTGTGGGAGCTGGCTTGCCGGCGATGAGGCCAGTGAAACGACACAGGTCTCAATTCCCTGCCTTGATACTGGTCCAGATCCTCGTCCGAATGCGGTCGATCTTGGCCGGCATCGCCTCCAGCGCATACAGCTTGCCCATTACTTCCTCGCTCGGGTAAATCATCGTATTACCCTTCATCGCCGGATCCACCAGCCCGTCCGCCTCGAGGTTGCCGTTGGCGTACTGCACATGGTTGCTGATGTTGGCCATCACCTCCGGCTGAAGCAGGTAGTTCATGTAGGCATACCCGGCCTTCTCATCCGGTGCATCGGCCGGCATGGCAACCATGTCGAACCACATCGGTGCGCCTTCCCTGGGTATCGAATACCCCACGTTCACCCCGTTCTTCGCCTCCTCGGCACGATTCTTCGCCTGCAGCACATCCCCCGAGAAACCCACCACCACGCAGATATCGCCGTTAGCCAGATCGCCGGTGTACTTCGATGAGTGGAAGTAGCTGATGTATGACCGCACCTGCATCAGCAGCGCCTTGGCCTTGTCGTAGTCCGCCGGGTTCTGGCTGTGGTGCGGCAGGCCCAAGTAGTGCAGGGCGATTGGTAACAGCTCAGGGCCGTTGTCCAGCACGGCGACGCCGCAGCTTTTCAGCTTGCTCATGTACTCAGGCTTGAAGATCAGGTCCCACGAGTTTATTGGCGCGCTGTCGCCGAGCACCGCCTTGACCTTGTCGACGTTGTAGCCGATGCCGGTGCTGCCCCACAGATACGGGAAGCCGTATTGGTTACCCGGGTCATTGACCTCCAGTGCCTTGAGCAACACCGGGTTGAGATTGTGCCAGTTGGGCAACTGCGACTTGTCCAGCTGCTTCAGGGCTTTGCCCTGGATTTGCCGGGCCATGAAGTGGTTGGACGGGAACACCACGTCGTAGCCGGAGTTGCCGGTCATCAGCTTGCCGTCGAGGGTTTCGTTGCTGTCGTAAACGTCGTAGGTGGGCACGATACCACTGGCTTGCTGGAAGTTCTTCAGTGTGTCGGGGGCAACGTAGCTGGACCAGTTGTAGATCTTCACCGTTTCGGCGGCACCGGCCACGCTGGCGGCCAGCATCAGGGGGGCGAGAAGGAGCGTGCGCATGTCGGGGTTACCTTGCTTTGTGTGTTGTTATCGAAGGCAGGCGATCAGCGGATCAGAAAATAAGGACGTAGGTCTTGCGCACGGTCTCCTGGATGTCCCAGGTGCCTGTGCTGTTGGCCGGTAGCATCAGTGCGTCTCCGGCTTCTATGAACAGGGGCTCGCCACCGTCAGGGGTGAAGGTGCAGCGGCCCTTGGTGAAATGGCAGAACTCCTGCTGCACGATCTGCCGCCGCCAGCGACCGGGGGTGCATTCCCAGATGCCGGTTTCGACGCCGTCGCTGCGTTCCACGCAGGTGACCGAAGTCACTGCAACTGGGTCGCCAAGCGGCACCGCGACCGGGTTGGAGCTGTCGAGCACGGCGCTGTCGGTGTTCTTGAAATGGGTGATGCTCATGACCGTTTAATCCTGTGTCGGGGAGTGGAAAAGTCAGCGCATGAAGCCTTCCATGAAGTCCGCCAGATTGCTGGCAAGGCGCCGCCTCCACGGCGCGCTGGCGGGGTTGGCGAGGGTCCGGTCCTCGTGGACGAAGCTCTGGATGATCGCGTTGTAGCCCAGCCAGCGGCAGGGCTCGGGTGGCCAACTGGCCAGGCTTGAAAGCGGGCGGTTGTCGAGTACCCAGGGTTGCGCGGTCAGTTCGTTGTGCTGATTGAGGATCAGCGCCGCCAGGGTGCGCCCGCCCAGGTTGGTGGCGCCGACGCCTTCGCCGCCGTAGCCGCCCGCCAGGGCGATGCCGCGTTGACGGTCGCAGAGCATGTGCGGGCGGAAGCGCCGCGCCATGCCCAGGTTGCCGCCCCAGGAATGGGTGATACGCACGTGCTTCAGCTGCGGGAACAACTCGCTGAACAGGTAGCGGCGCAGCTCGATTTCCTGTTCGTCGAGGTTGAAGTTTTCGCGCAGGCGGCCACCGAAGCGGTAGCCGCCACGGGCGCCGAATACCAGGCGGTTGTCGGCGGTGCGCTGGCCGTAGGTGACCTGGCGGCTGCTTTCGCTGAACGCCTGGCCCTGGTTCAGGCCGATCTGTTGCCAGGTGGCCTCCGGCAGTGGTTCGGTGGCCACCAACAGGCTCTGTACCGGCAGCTGATGTTTGCCCAGTGGCGGCAGGCTGGCGGCGTAGCCCTCCACGGCGGGTACCATCCATTGGCAACGGATGCGCGCCAACGGGGTACGCACCTCACCCGGCTGCCAGTCGATGGCTGGGGTGTTTTCGTAGATGGGTACGCCCAGCGCTTCTACCGCCCGGGCCAGGCCACGCGCCAGCTTGGCGGGTTGGATGGTTGCGGTGTGCGGGCTGTAGATGGCGCCATAGGCGTTGCTGACCCGCAACTGAGCGTCAAGCTGTTCGGGGCGCAGCCAGCGGTAGTCATCCTCGGTCATGCCTTGGCGATAAAGGTCGTCGAGGTAGGCGCGCAGGCTGCGCTCCTGTTCCGGGTAGCGCGCGGCGCAGTACAGCACGCCGCCTTTGCGGTAGTCGCAGTCGATGCTCTCGCGATGCAGCACGCGGTGTACTTCATCGGGAATGCCATGCAGCAGGTCGATGCTGGCGCGGCGCTGTTGCGGCGACAGGGTGGCCAGCAGGCGGTCTTCGCCGAGCAGGTTGCCCATCAGCCAGCCGCCGTTGCGCCCCGAGGCGCCGAAGCCGGCGATGTTGGCGTCGATTACCGCGATGTTCAACTGTGGCGCCTGGCGCTTGAGGTAGTAGGCGCTCCACAGGCCGGTGTAGCCAGCGCCGATGATGCACACATCCGCGTCCAGGTCCTCGCGCAGGGCCGGGCGGGCGCACAACGGCTCGTCGAGCTGGTCCATCCACAGGCTGAGCGTGCGCAGGGGTTGCATCGGGTTCGGCTCCACATCCGTCAAGGTCTGTGGGCGATCCTAGTGGTGTCGACGGGCGGCTGTCCTACGTGCGTGCACGCAGGGAAATTTGCTTCAGGTACGCCTTGGGCGTAAGCCCGGTGTGTTCGCGAAAACACTTGTAGAACGCCGACAACGAGTTGAAACCGGCATTGAACGCCAGCTCGTCGATCGTGGCTTCGATGCTGTCGTCGTCGAGGCTGGCCATCAGGTGCTGCAGGCGGGCCTGGTTGACGTAGCGGTAGAAGCTTTGCCCGAGCACCTGGTTGAGCAGGTAGGAGATCTGGTTGCGGCTGTAGCCGCTGGCGTCGGCCACCTGCTGCAGGTCCAGCTCCGGGTCCAGGTAGGGGCGCTGGCGCTGGAAGTAGTGTTCCAGGTCCTGGGCCATGGTCGACAGCTGTCGGGGTGACAGGCCCAGGCGGCTGGTGGCCGGGCGCGGGCCGCTGCTGGCATGGCCACTGCTGCTCCGGCGGACCAGCGTGGCGTATTCGTTGACCTGCCAGATCAGGCCGCCCTTCACGGTAATCGCCTCGCTGGACTGGAACGCCACCAGACCGTCGCCGCCTTGGACCGTGACCTGGTACTGGATGAACGCGGTACAGCCGTCGACGCGGATGCGGTCGCTGTGCACGATATCTTCGCCGGCTTCATGGGGCAGGCAGGCGCGTACGTAGTCACGCAGTTCCTGGTAGCCGAGCACGCGGTTCTGGAAGAAGTCGTGGTACTGGATGTCGGGGTGGTAGAGCGCCATGACGCCGTCGAGGTCGCGGTGCTTCCAGCACAGGTGGTAGCGCAGCACGGTGTCGGCGGTGAGCGGGGTCTGCTCGGGGCCGTCGGGGAGGGTGGTGGCGGTCATGAGCCTGATAGTGCATTGCAGAACACCCAGCTGCAAGGGTGCGGATCCGGCATATTGCACGGTTTTTTCAAGCGGCTTGGGGAGTAAGCCGTTGATTCGGTTGAGAGTGATTTTTTGACAGGGATGGCATGGCGAGTGCACCGGTCTGTTCAACATCGAACAAGGAGAAAGGCCATGCGCTCGATACTGCTCTGGATGATTGGGGTGCCGATTCCGGTGATTATCCTGATCTGGTTCTTCATGCATTGAGATTTTTGGGGCCGCTTTGCGGCCCATCGCGACACAAGGCCGCTCAGGAGATCGCGGTCCCTTGTAGGAGCGGCCTTGTGTCGCGATGGGCTGCAACGCAGCCCCGGCTATCTAAAGGCTAAAGAAACTGCTCGGCATAGTGACAAGCCACTTGCCGCGTACTCACCTGCCGCAACGCCGGCACCTCCTTGGCACACCGCTCGGTCGCATACGGGCAGCGCTTGTGAAACGCACACCCATCCGGCGGGTTCAGCGGGTTGGGCAACTCCCCGGCAATACGGATCTTCGGCTTCAAAGGGTCCGGGTGAATCGCCGGCGTCGCCGACAGCAGCGCCTGGGTATACGGGTGCAACGGCCTTTCGTAGATATCTTCTTTCGGCCCCATCTCCGCAGGCCGGCCGAGGTACATCACCAGCACCTGATCGGCCACATGCCGCACCACCGCCAGGTTGTGCGAGATGAACACGTAGGCGGTGTTGAACTCCTTCTGCAAATCCATGAACAGGTTCAGCACCTGGGCCTGGATCGACACGTCCAGTGCCGAGGTCGGCTCGTCCGCCACCAGCACCTTGGGCTGCAGCATCATTGCCCGGGCCAGGGCGATACGCTGGCGCTGGCCACCGGAGAACATGTGCGGGTAGCGCTGGTAATGCTCGGGGCGCAGGCCGACCTGTTCCATCATCTTCTGCACCTTTTCTCGCCGCTCGGCCTTGCTCAGCGAGGTGTTGATCAGCAGCGGCTCGGCCAGCTGGTCACCAATCTTCTGCCGTGGGTTGAGCGAGGCGTAGGGGCTCTGGAACACCATCTGTACGTCGCGGCGCAGTTGCTTGCGCTCGCTCTTGCTGGCGCCTTTCACTTCGGTGCCGGCAATTTGCAGCGAGCCGGACGACGGCTCTTCGATCAGGGTCAGTGCGCGGGCCAGGGTCGACTTGCCGCAGCCGGACTCGCCGACCACGGCCAGGGTCTTGCCGGCCTCCAGTTCGAACGACACGCCATTCAGCGCGCGGACCAGGGCGTGGCCCTTGAACAGCCCGCGGGAGACTTCGTAATGCCGGGTCAGCTCCCGGGCGGATAGAACGACGGCCATCACGCCACCTCCTGGTTCAGCGGGTAGAAGCAACGCACCAAGCCATGGGCCTGGGGATCGAGGGGCGGGCGCTGGCGCCGGCAGTTGTCCTGCACGTACGGGCAGCGCGGTGACAGCAGGCAACCCACGGGGCGGTCGTAGCGGCCGGGGACGATGCCGGGCAGGGTGGCCAGGCGTTCGGCACCGATGCTGTGCTCGGGGATCGCCGCCAGCAACGCTTCGCTGTAGGGGTGGGCGGGCACGTCGAACAGCTCCGGCACCTGGCCCACTTCCACGGCCTGGCCGGCGTACATCACGCACACCCGCCTGGCCGTTTCGGCGACCACGGCGAGGTCGTGGGTGATCAGGATGAGCGCCATGTTGCGCTCCTTCTGCAGGTTGACCAGCAGCTCCATGATCTGCGCCTGGATGGTCACGTCCAGCGCAGTGGTGGGTTCGTCGGCAATCAGCAGCTTGGGCTCGCCGGCAATCGCCATGGCAATCGCCACGCGCTGGCTCATGCCGCCGGACAGCTGGTGCGGGTAGGCGTCCAGGCGGCTTTCCGCAGCCGGGATCTCGACCTTTTTCAGCAGCTCCAGGGCACGCTGGCGCGCGGCCTTGCCCTTCAGGCCCAGGTGCTGGCGCAGCACTTCCTCGATCTGGTAGCCCACGGTGTAGCTGGGGTTGAGCGCGGTCATCGGGTCCTGGAAGACCATGGCGATGTCCTTGCCCACCACCTTGCGTCGCTGGCGACCGCTGAGCTTGAGCATGTCGGTGCCGTCGAAGGTGAGCGAGTCGGCGGTGATGCGCCCGGGGGCGTCGATCAGGCCCATCAGGGCCATCATGGTCACGGACTTGCCCGAGCCGGATTCGCCGACGATGGCCAGGATCTCGCCGGCCTCCACCGTAAGGTCCAGGCCATCGACCACCGGTACCGCATTGGCGTCGCCGAAGCGCACGTTCAGGTTGTTGATCTGCAACAGTGACATGGCGTTCTCCTCAGGCGGCGTTCTTGAGTTTCGGGTCCAGCGCATCGCGCAGGCCGTCGCCCATCAGGTTGATTGCCAGCACACTGAGCAGAATGGTCAGGCCGGGCAGGCTCACCACCCACCAGGCGCGCTCGATGTAGTCACGGGCCGAAGCCAGCATGGTGCCCCACTCCGGGGTCGGCGGCTGTACGCCAAGGCCAAGGAAGCCCAGGGCGGCGGCGTCGAGGATGGCCGAGGAGAAGCTGAGGGTGGCCTGCACGATCAGCGGTGCCATGCAGTTGGGCAGCACGGTGACGAACATCAGCCGTGGCAGCCCGGCACCGGCCAGGCGTGCGGCGGTGACGTAGTCGCGGTTCAGCTCGCCCATCACGGCGGCGCGGGTCAGGCGCACGTAGGATGGCAACGACACAATGGCGATGGCGATCACGGTGTTGATCAGGCCTGGGCCGAGGATGGCGACGATGGCCACTGCCAGCAGCAGCGAGGGCAGGGCCAGCATCACGTCCATCAGGCGCATGATCGACGGGCCGAGCAGTTGTGGGAAGAAACCGGCCAGCAGGCCCAGCAGGATGCCAGGGATCAGCGACATCACCACCGACGACAGGCCGATCAGCAGCGACAGCCGCGCGCCCTGGATCAGCCGCGAAAGCAGGTCGCGGCCCAGTTCGTCGGTGCCGAGGATGAACTGCCAGCTGCCACCTTCGAGCCACACCGGTGGGGTCAGCAGGAATTCACGGTACTGCTCGCTCGGGTCATGCGGGGCGACCCATGGCGCGAACAGCGCGCAGAACACTACCAGGCACATGAAGGCCAGGCCCATCACCGCGCCTTTGTTGCGGGCGAAGGCTTGCCAGAATTCTTTGTATGGCGAGGGGTAGAGCAGGCTCTGGTCCACCGGGCTGACCGGTGTGACGGATTTCGGAATCGGGCTAGTCATGGCGAAGGCCTCAGCGCTGATGACGGATGCGTGGGTTGGCCAGGCCGTAGAGGATATCCACGACGAAGTTGACCAGGATCACCAGGCAGGCGATCAACAGGATGCCGTTCTGGACCACGGGGTAGTCACGGGCACCGATGGCTTCGATCAGCCACTTGCCGATGCCCGGCCAGGAAAAGATGGTTTCGGTCAGCACCGCACCGGCCAGCAACGTGCCGACCTGCAGGCCGAATACGGTCAGTACCGGGATCAGCGCGTTGCGCAGGCCGTGCACGAACACCACGCGGGCCGGCGACAGGCCTTTGGCGCGGGCGGTGCGGATGTAGTCCTCGCGCAGCACTTCGAGCATCGACGAGCGGGTCATGCGGGCAATCACCGCCAGCGGGATGGTGCCCAGCACGATGGCCGGCAGGATCAGGTGCATCACCGCGTCCTTGAACGCGCCTTCCTCGTCGCTGAGCAGGGTGTCGATGAGCATGAAGCCGGTCTTCGGCTCGATGTCGTAGAGCAGGTCGATGCGCCCGGACACCGGGGTCCAGCCCAGGCTTACCGAGAAGAACATGATCAGGATCAGGCCCCACCAGAAGATCGGCATCGAGTAACCGGCCAGGGAAATGCCCATCACCCCGTGGTCGAACAGCGATCCGCGCTTGAGCGCGGCGATCACCCCGGCCAGCAGGCCGACGATGCCGGCGAACAACAGGGCGGCAAAGGCAAGTTCCAGGGTGGCCGGGAACAGGGTGAGGAACTCGCTCCACACGCTCTCGCGGGTGCGCAGCGATTCACCGAGGTCACCCTGGGCCAGCTTGCCGACGTAGTCCAGGTACTGGACCGGCAGCGGCTTGTTCAGGCCCAGGCGCTCCATGGCCTGGGCATGCATTTCGGGGTCGACCCTGCGCTCGCCCATCATCACTTCCACCGGGTCGCCGGGGATCAGGCGTATGAGCGCGAAGGTCAGCAAGGTGATACCGAAAAAGGTCGGTATCAGCAGGCCAAGGCGCCGGGCAATAAAGCTCAACATTGTCTGGGTTACCTCATCAGGCCGTGCGGCTAGCAGCACGCTACGGGGTGCCGCCGGTCCCCGTGTGGGTTGCCGGCGGTCGTTGTTGTTCTACTTCACCTTGGTGGTGGCGAAGTTGTTGTTGGTCAGAGGGCTGACTATGTAGCCCTCCACGTTGTCACGCATGGCCGTGAACACCTTCGGGTGAGCCATGCTGATCCAGGGTTGGTCATCATCGTACACCTTCAATGCCTCGCTATAGAGCCTTGCGCGCTCGTCGTTGTCGATCACCTCGCGGGCCCGGCTGATCAGGTCCTGGAATTGCGGGTTGCACCAGCGGGCGTAGTTCTCGCCGCTCTTGACGGCATCGCAACTGAGCAGGGGGCTGAGGAAGTTGTCCGGGTCGCCGTTGTCACCCGCCCAGCCCGTGGACACCAGGTCGGCTTCGCCCTTCTTGGCCCGGCGCAGCATTTCGGCCCATTCCATCACGCGGATATCCAGCTTCAGGCCTATCTGCTTGAGGTCGGCTTGCAGCATCTCGGCGGACAACCGCGGATTGGGGTTGGTCGGGCCGCCACCGTTGCGGGTGAACAGGGTGATCACTGTGCCTTCCGGCACCCCGGCTTCCTTGAGCAGTTCACGGGCCTTGGCCAAGTCGCGGGGCGGGTTCCTGTTCTCTCTGTTGTAACCGATCATGCTCGGGGGGTACGGGTTCACCCCCACCTGAGCGTTACCTTTGCCGAACAGCTGGTCGACATGGGTCTGGCGGTCGAAGGCCATGTTGATGGCTTTGCGCACACGCACATCGCTCAGGTACTTGTGCTGGGTATTCATCGAGATGTAGCCGGTGACCAGAGCTTCGGTCTCGGCCACCTTTAGCGTGGGGTCTGCCTTGATCGACGGCACATCCTCCGGCTTTGGGTACAACGCGACCTGGCATTCATTGGCACGAAGCTTCTGCAAGCGCACATTGCTGTCGGTGGCAATAGCGAATATCAGGGCGTCGGCTGGTGGCTTGCCGCGGAAGTAGTCCGGGTTGGGCTTGAAGCGGACCTGGGCGTCTTTGTTATAGCGCTGGAAGATGAACGGGCCGGTGCCGATCGGTTTGCTGTTCAGCTCGGCGGTCTTGCCGGCCTTGAGCAACTGGTCGCCGTATTCGGCGGAGTAGATCGAGGTGAAGCCCATGGCCATGTCCCGCAGGAACGGTGCCTCGGGGCGGGTTAGGGTGATCACTACGGTGTGATCGTCGGTCTTGTCCACCGACTTGAGCAGGCTCTTGAATGCCATGCTTTCGAAGTACGGGTAGCCGACACTGGTCTTGTCGTGCCATGGGTGCGCCGGGTCGAGCTGGCGGCGCAGGCTCCACAGCACGTCATCGGCGTTGAATTCGCGAGTGGGCTTGAAGTAGTCGGTGCTGTGGAATTTCACTCCTCGGCGCAGGTGGAAGGTGTAGGTCAGTCCGTCCGGCGAGATGTCCCAGCCTTCGGCCAGGGCCGGCTGGACGTCGGTGGTACCAGGCTTGAAGTCGACCAGGCGGTTGAACAGCGTTTCGGAAGCGGCATCGAAAGTGACTGCTGTCGTGTACTGGACAACGTCGAACCCTTCCGGGCTGGCCTCGGTGCACACTACCAGCGGCTTGGCTGCCAGCTGCGTGGCGCTGCCCAGTACCAGCGCTGCCAGGGCGAGGCGTAGCGGTAGCGATTTCATGAAAGCTCTCTGCATGGGTGGACTCCCTGCTTGCATTGATTCCAGCGTAGCCGCCACGACCCGCAGCGAAGCAGGCCGTGGCGCCGGCGGTCAGAGAATGTTGAATGGAATGGTGGTAACCACCCGGAACTCATCCAGGCTGCCATCGCCCTGGGCCTTGCTGGCGCGGTGCGCGGTGTAGGTGGCACGGATGCTGGTGTCTTTCAGCGGCCCGCTCTGTACCGCGTAGCTGGTGCCGAAGCCCCACTCGTAGTGGGTTTCGCCATCCAGGCCGTTCACGTCGTAGGCGGTGCCGCGGTAATGGGTACCATCGATGCCCCAGCCGCGGGCGTTGTACAGGTTGAACTTCAGGCCTGGCACCCCGTACGGCGCCATGTTCAGCACGTAGGAAATCTGCAGCGATTTTTCGTTGGGGCCGTTGAAGTCCGACAGCAGCGAGTTGGCCAGGTAGATGCCGTTGGTTTCGTGCAGGTAGTCGAAGTACTCGTTGCCGTTGACCTGCTGCCAGGAGGCGCTGAGGGTGTGGGCCTGGTGGGTCAGGCCGAACGACAGGCTGTAGGTGTCGTTGTCGATCTCGCCCATCTTCTTGCTGCCGGCGTCGACGGTCTTGTAGTAGTTCAGGCCGGTGCTCAGGCTGAGCACTGCGCTGTCGCCGAGCACGTGGTTGGCGCCGAAGTAGTACTGGTTCCAGAAGTCGTCGACCTTGGTGGCGTACAGGCTGGTGCTCAGGCTCTTGAACGGCTGGTAGTTGATGCCGGCGGTGCTGGCGCGGTCGGTTTCCACGCCAGTGGCACTGTACTCGGTGCGGAACTTGCTGAGGCTCTGTTCGGTACGTGGCGAGACGCGGTCGAAGGTGCCCAGGTCGAAGCTCAGGTTGTCGAATTCGGCACTGTGCAAAAACGCGCCCTGGAAGCTCGAGGGCAGGGCGCGGTTGCCGATGTAGGCAATCATCGGCGTGTCCACCGATTGGCGGCCGACGGTGAGGGTGGTGTTGGACACCCGCGCCTTGACGTTGGCCAGGCCCATCTTGCTCCACTGGCCGACCGGGTCGCCGTCGCTGTGGGTCAGGGTGCGGTTGTTGGGGCCGGCGACGTCCTCGCGGTTCTGCAGCAGGGCGATGGCATTGTAGCCGGCGGCTTCGACGGCGAAGCCGACGGTGCCCTGGGTGAAGCCGGAGCTGTAGTTGAGGATGGTGCCCTGCACCCAGTTCTCGCGGCTGTGGGTGTCGTGGCGGGTGCCGTCGCTCTTGTAGTACTTCCACAGCGGGGCGCGTGCGGCGCGCTCGCGGGCGTACCAGTTGCGGGTGCTGCCGGACAGGCTCTGGCCGTCGACGAAGCCGCTGGCCTGCTCCTGCTCGCTGCTGCCTTTGAGGGTGATGGGCACGTATTCCTGGCTTTGCGGGTCGGCCTGGGTCACGGTGGATAAGGCACTGATGGATAACGCCAGTGCGGTCAAGGTGAATAGTCTCAAGGTTAAAGCTCCCTTTCTGTTCTTCTAGTTATTGCCTGGCCTTGTGGGCCGGGCTTCTTGCTGCGGTGTTGCCAGGGTTGCCCGGGGTCACCGGGCAGAATCGGGGCGTTGTGTTGGCTGTGCCGGCCTCTTCGCGGGCGCGCCCGCTCCCACAGGTTTCGTGAACCTGAGGAGAACCCTGTGGGAGCGGGTTTACCCGCGAAGAGGCCGGTACCGGCTAATGCTCAATTAACACTCACACCGGAAAAGTCGTTGCGCCCGAACGGGCTGACCTTGAACTCGGAAACCTTGACGCTGAGCGGTTGGTTGACCGTGGAGTGCGCCACCGGGGTAATCGGCACCTGTTGCTTGAGCCGCTGCTGGGCCTGCTGGTACAGGGCGGTGCGCTGTGTGCGGTCGGTGACCTGCTTGGCCTGCTTGACCAGGCTGTCGTACTGCGGATCGCACCACAGCGAGTAGTTGTTGCTGCCGATGGCATCGCAGTTGTAGAGGGTGCCCAGCCAGTTGTCCGGGTCACCGTTGTCCCCGGTCCAGCCGATCAGGGCGATATCGTGCTCGCCGCTTTTCATGCGCTTGAGGTACTCGCCCCATTCGTAGCTGACAATGCGCACCTTGAAGCCGAGCTTGCTCCAGTCGGCCTGGAGCATTTCCGCCATCAGCTTGGCGTTGGGGTTGTACGGGCGCTGCACCGGCATGGCCCACAGGGTGATCTCGGTGCCCGGCTTGACCCCGGCCTGCTGCAGTAGCTGCTTGGCCTTTTCCGGGTCGAAGGGCGCGTCCTTGATGCTGTCGTCATAGGACCACTGGGTCGGCGGCATGGCGTTGACTGCCAGCTGGCCGGAATCCTGGTACACGGCCTGGATGATCGCCTGCTTGTTCACTGCCATGTCCATCGCCTGGCGCACTTCCAGGCGGTCGAACGGTGGGTGTTGGGTGTTGTAGGCGATATAGCCAAGGTTGAAGCCAGGTTGCTGCAGCACCTGCAGTTTGCTGTCGGCCTTGAGCGCCGGCAGGTCGGCGGGGCGCGGGTGCAGGGTGACCTGGCATTCGTTGCGGCGCAGCTTCTGGATACGCACCGAAGGGTCGATGTTGATCGAGAACACCAGGTTGTCGATCTTCACGTCCTGCGGTGACCAATAGGCCTTGTTGCCCTTGTAGCGGATCTGCGAATCCTTCTGATAACGCTGGAACACGAACGGGCCGGTGCCGATCGGTTGCTGGTTGATGTCGCTGGGGCGCCCGCTGGCCATCAACTGTTCGGCGTATTCGGCAGACAGGATGGAAGCGAAGCTCATGGCCAGGTTCTGGATGAACGCGGCATCGACGCTGTTCAGGGTGAACACCACGGTCAGTGGATCGGTCTTTTCGACACGGGCGATGTTCTTGTCCAGGCCCATGCTGATGAAATAGGGGAACTCGGTCGGGTAGGCCTGGCGGAACGGGTGGTTCTTGTCGAGCATGCGGTTGAAGGTGAACAGCACGTCGTCGGCGTTGAAGTCGCGGCTCGGCGAAAAGGCCTTGTTGCTGTGGAATTTCACCCCTTCGCGCAGGTGGAAGGTGTAGCGCAGGCCGTCCTCGGAGACCTCCCAGCGGGTCGCCAGGGCAGGGTGCACGGCAGTGCCGCCGCGTTCGAACTCGATCAGGCGGTTGTAGAGCGGTTCGGCGGCATCGTTGTCGGTGGCGCTGGTGTACTGGGCGGTGTCGAAGCCGGCCGGGCTGCCTTCGGAGCAGAACACCAGGTTGTTGGCCAGCAGGGCCGGCGACTGGCTGATCAGGCCCAGGGCCAGCAGGGCGGAAAGGCGGGTGGTATGGCGCATGGAAAGTCCTTTTACGTCTGTTTGCGCCGCCTCGGGGTACGAATGGCGGCAACAGGTCGCCGACCCCGCTGCGGATGGCGGCGGGACGACATGAAAGGGTACGAGGATGGCGGGGCACCCGCCGCTCGGCGGGTGCCTTGGCTAGCCTATTTGTCCACGCTGACGCCGTAGAAGGAGTTCAGCGCGAACGGGCTGATCTTGAAGTCCTTCACCTTGGCGCTCATGGGCTGGTACACGGTGGAGTGGGCGATCGGGGTGATCGGCACCTGCTCCTTGAGGATGTGCTGTGCCTGCTGGTACAGCTCGGTGCGCTTGGCCTGGTCGGAGGTGGCCTTGGCCTGCTTGATCAGGTCGTCGTAGGGCTTGTAGCACCACTTGGAGAAGTTGTTGCCGCTCATGGCGTCGCAGCCGTACAGGGTGCCCAGCCAGTTGTCCGGGTCGCCGTTGTCACCGCTCCAGCCGATCAGCATGGCGCCTTGTTCGCCGCCTTTGGAGCGCTTGATGTACTCGCCCCATTCATAGCTGACGATCTTCGCCTTGATGCCGACCTTGGCCCAGTCGGATTGCAGCATCTCGGCCATCAGCTTGGCATTGGGGTTGTACGGGCGTTGCACGGGCATCGCCCACAGGGTGATTTCGGTGCCTTCCTTGATGCCGGCTTCCTTGAGCAGCTGCTTGGCTTTCTCAGGGTCGAACGAGGCGTCCTTGATGCTGTCGTCATAGGACCACTGGGTCGGCGGCATGGCGTTGACCGCCAGTTGGCCGGCGCCCTGGTAGACCGACTCGATGATCTTTTTCTTGTCCACGGCCATGTCCAGCGCCTCGCGGACTTTAAGCTGGGCCAGCGGGTTGGCCTCGTTGCTGCCCTTGACCTTGTCCATCACGTTGTAGGCGATGTAGCCGAGGTTGAAGCCGGCTTGCTGCGGCATCTGCAGCTTGGGGTCCTGCTTCAGCGGCTGGATGTCGGCCGGGCGCGGGAAGAGGGTGACCTGGCACTCGTTCTTCTTCAGTTTCTGCATGCGCACCGAGGCGTCGGTGGTGATGGCGAAGATCAGGTTGTCGATCTTCACGTCATCGGGTTGCCAGTAGTCCTTGTTGCCCTTGAAGCGGATCTGCGCGTCCTTCTGGTACTTGCTGAACACGAACGGGCCGGTGCCGATCGGCTTCTGGTTGATATCCGCGGCCTTGCCGTCCTTGAGCAGCTGGTCGGCGTATTCGGCGGACTGGATCGAGGCGAAGCTCATGGCCAGGTTCTGGATGAATGCGGCGTCGACTTCGTTGAGGGTGAACTTGACCGTGTGCTCGTCGAGCTTCTCCAGCTTGGCGATGTTCTTGTCCATGCCCATGTCGGTGAAGTACGGGAACTCGGTGGGGTAGGCCTTGCGGAACGGGTGGTTCTTGTCGAGCATGCGGTTGAAGGTGAACAGCACGTCGTCGGCGTTGAAGTTGCGGGTGGGTTTGAAGTAGTCGGTGGTGTGGAACTTGACCCCTTCGCGCAGGTGGAAGGTGTAGGTCTTTCCGTCGTCGGAGACTTCCCACTTGGTCGCCAGACCCGGGATGACTGCAGTGCCGCCACGTTCGAACTGGGTCAGGCGGTTGAACACGGTCTCGGCCGAGGCGTCGAAGTCAGTCCCTGTGGTGTATTGGCCTGGGTCGAAGCCGGCCGGGCTGCCTTCGGAGCAGAACACCAGGTTGGACGCGGCGAGGGCCGACGGTGCGCCGGAGAGCAAGCCTGCGCCTAGCAGGAACGGAATGACTGCGTGTTTGAGCATGGTGGCCTCATTGTTGTCATTTTTCGATTGAGGTGGCCTCGTGAGCCGACCTGCGGATACTTATGCAGGGGCTGTTCCCAATGCAATATGCGGAGGGATAGTTGACGTCAGAAAAGTGGTACGGTCGTACATGGATGTCGCATTGATATAACTTTCGAAGAAGTTAAACGTTTGCGTAGGCAAAATGATGGCTTTTTGCAGGATATTTCGAGGCGGGGTTGGTGTAGGAAGCACCTATTTGGTGCGTAGGAAAGGTCTGAATCTGCGTTTTTTCGACTGACCTCATCGCCGGCAAGCCAGCTCCCACAGGTACAAAACAAGGGCTGAAACCTGTGGTGTATCTGTGGGAGCTGGCTTGCCGGCGATAGGGGCGCAATGCGCCCCCGGCGAACTCAAGGCATCTGCACTTCGATCAGGCCATCGGCATTCATGCTCACTTCACTGGTCCCGGCCTCGATATCCGGCGCCGGTGCCGACTCATCAGCACCCATGGCCTTCATCGCCATCGGTGCACTGCGCAGGTACGGGCGTGGGTAACCGCTGCTGTTGAGGTTCAGGCTGACCACTTTGTAGCCCTTGCCACCCAGCGCCTCGGTCGCCAGCTGGGCGCGCGCCTTGAAGGCATCCACGGCATCCTTGAGCAGTGCATCCTCGCTGGCCTTGCGCGTGGCCGGGGCGATGGAGAAGTCCATGCCACCCATCTTCAGCTCTTGCAGCAGGTCGGCGGTCAGCTGCGACAGGGCCGGGAAGTTGGCGCTTTCCAGGCGCAGCTCGGCGCGCTCGCGCCAGCCGGTGATCTTCTGGCCCTTGCTGTCATACACCGGGTAGCTGTTGCGGCTGCCCTGGCTGATCTTCACGTCCTTGACCTGGCGCGACTGCTGTACGGCCTTGTTCATGGTTTCGGTGATCTGCTTGGCGAGCTTGCCCGGGTCGGTGTTCTGCGCTTCGCTGTACAGGGTAACGACCATCAGGTCACGCGCCACTTCCTTGCTGACTTCGGCACGCAGCGAGACCTGATTGTAGCGCGGCTCATCGGCAGCCAGCGCCGGCAGGCTGGCGAGCAGGCCGCAGGACAGGATCAGGGCGGTGCCGCGACGTGGGATTTGCATGTGGTACTCCTTGGCAATATAAGGCGTGGGTTGTGGTCATCCATTCCACGCATGGCCCATCAGACCGGCAACAGTGTAGTGGGTTCAAAAGTGCCATCATCAACCTGTGACAAAGTGTGGCGCTTTGCCGCATCGCTGCAGCGAGGCGCCTGGCTTCGGTATACTCCAGCCGATTTTTCTGGAGCACTCATCAGGAGAGCTCATGCTCGCCGCCGTACAACCGCTGTCCGCTACTCGCCAGAACCTCTGGCGCCTGACCGTCATTCGGGTCCTGGTCCTGGCTGCCCAGGCCGGCTCCGTGGGCGTCGCCTACTGGACCGAACTGCTGCCCTTGCCCTGGCTGTCGCTGGCCGGCACCTTGGCCTTGTCTTCGCTGCTGTGCGCCTTCACGGCGCTGCGCCTGCGCCTGTCGTTGCCGGTCACCGAGCTGGAGTATGCCCTGCAACTGGCCTGCGACCTGCTGATTCACAGTGCCTTGCTGTATTACTCCGGCGGCTCGACCAACCCGTTCGTGTCGTATTACCTGGTGCCGCTGGCGATCGCCGCGGTGACCTTGCCGTGGTTGTATTCGCTGATCCTTTCCGGCATAGCCCTGACCGCATACAGCCTGCTGCTGGTGCAGTTCTACCCGCTCGAAGGCCTGCCAATGGCGCGGGACAAGATGCAGGTGTACGGCATGTGGTTGAGCATTGCCCTGGCCGCCGCAGTGATCACCTTCTTTGCCGCGCGCATGGCCGAAGAGCTGCGCCGCCAGGAGCAGCTGCGGTCCGAGCGGCGTGAAGAAAGCCTGCGCGACGAGCAGCTGCTGGCCGTGGCTACCCAGGCCGCCGGTGCCGCCCATGAGCTGGGCACGCCGTTGGCGACCATGAGCGTGCTGCTGAATGAAATGCGCCAGGACCACGCCGACCCGCTGCTGCAGGAAGACCTGCAGATCCTTCAGGACCAGGTGAAGCTGTGCAAGGAAACCCTGCAACAGCTGGTACGTGCCGCCGAAGCCAACCGCCGCCTGGCCGTGGTGGAGCAGGATGTGACGGCCTGGCTGGACGAGGCGCTCAACCGTTGGCACCTGATGCGCCCGGAAGCCAGCTACCGCTTCCAGCGCCTGCGCGACGGCCAGGTGCCGCGTCTGACACCGCCGCCGGACCTGACCCAGGCGCTGTTGAACCTGTTGAACAATGCCGCCGATGCCTGCCCCGATGATCTTGAAGTGCGCCTGGACTGGGACGCCCATGACATCGTCATCAGCATCCGTGACCATGGCCCCGGCGTGCCGCCGGCCATCGCCGAAGCCATCGGCAAACCCTTCATTACCACCAAAGGCAAAGGCTTCGGCCTGGGCCTGTTCTTGAGCAAGGCCAGCGTGACCCGTGCGGGCGGTTCGGTGAAGCTCTATAGTCATGAACAGGGTGGCACCCTGACCGAACTGCGCCTGCCCTATGGCAAGCGAGGAGATGAATGATGAGCGAAGAAAACCAGGTCGAAGGCGAAGAGCTGCCGCACCTGCTGCTGGTGGATGACGATGCCACCTTCACCCGGGTCATGGCCCGTGCCATGAGCCGCCGCGGTTTCCGCGTGAGCACCGCCAGCTCTGCCGAAGAAGGGTTGATCCTGGCCCAGCAGGACCTGCCGGACTACGCCACGCTGGACCTGAAGATGGACGGCGACTCCGGGCTGGTGCTGTTGCCCAAGCTGCTGGAGCTGGACCCGGAAATGCGCGTGGTGATCCTGACCGGTTACTCGAGCATTGCCACCGCGGTGGAAGCGGTCAAGCGCGGTGCCTGCAACTACCTGTGCAAGCCGGCCGATGCCGATGATGTGCTGGCGGCGCTGCTGTCGGAGCACACCGACCTGGACACCCTGGTGCCGGAAAACCCGATGTCGGTCGACCGCCTGCAGTGGGAACACATCCAGCGGGTGCTGAACGAGCACGAAGGCAATATCTCGGCCACCGCCCGGGCGCTGGGCATGCACCGGCGGACCTTGCAGCGCAAACTGCAGAAGCGCCCGGTTCGGCGTTGATTCCTGCTGGGCTTGTACCGGCCCTTTCGCGGGCTTGCCCGCTCCCACAGGTACTGCACAGGTCTTGCGGCTTGTGTAATACCTGTGGGAGCGGGCAAGCCCGCGAAGAGGCCGGTACTGACAGAAATTTCTCTGTAATACCCCGCGATCCCCGCAACTCCCGGCCGTTGGCGTATCATTAGCCCCCTAACGGCAACCCCCTCCAGGATCGCTTGCGCATGCTTGCCCTTCTTATCCAGACACTGAACATCACGGCCCCGGTCTTCGCCATGCTGTTCATGGGCGTGCTGCTCAAACGTATCCGCCTGATCGACGACAATTTCAACCGCGTCGCTTCGCAGCTGGTGTTCAACGTGTGCATGCCGGCGCTGCTGTTCCTCGGTATCTATCACGCCGACCTGGCCACGGCGGTCAAACCCGGCGTCCTTCTCTATTTCGTCGTCGCCACCCTGGCCGGCTTCGCCATTGCCTGGGGCCTGGCCATCTGGCGCAGCCCGCTGGCCGACCGGGGCATCTATACCCAAGGCGCATTCCGCGGCAACAACGGTGTGATCGGCCTGGCCCTGGCCGCCAGTCTCTATGGCGACTACGGCATCTCCCTGGGGGCGGTGCTCGCCGGCCTGGTCATCCTCATGTACAACTCGCTGTCGGCAGTGGTGCTGGCGGTTTACAGCCCGGACCTGAAATCCGACCCGTGGAGCATCTGCAAGAGCATCTTCAGCAACCCGCTGATCATCAGTGTGCTGGTGGCCACGCCCATGGCGTACGGCCAGGTGCCGCTGCCCAACTGGCTGCTGACCTCGGGCGATTACCTGGCGCAGATGACCCTGCCGCTGGCGCTGATCTGCATCGGAGGCACGCTGTCGCTGGCGGCACTGCGCGACAGTGGCAGGCTGGCCATCGACGCCAGCCTGGTGAAGATGGTCTGGCTACCGCTGCTCGGCACCCTCGGTGCCTGGCTATGCGGCTTCCGCGGGGCCGAGCTGGGCATCCTGTTCCTGTACATCGGCAGCCCGACCGCAGCGGCCAGCTACGTCATGGCGCGGGCGGCCAACGGCAACCATGAGCTGGCGGCGTCGATCATCGTGATTACCACGCTAATGGCGGCGATCACCACCAACATTGGTATTTTCATCTTGCAGTGGGGCGGATGGATCTAGATCCTTGACTGCAAACAACACAAAAAACACAGCCTCACTGAGCTAAAGGACACTTCATGCAAGACCAGAGCACGCCCGAGCGGTTACAGCGCGGGCTGAAGAATCGCCATATCCAGCTGATCGCGCTGGGCGGGGCCATCGGTACCGGGTTGTTCCTGGGCATCGCCCAGACCATCCAGCTGGCCGGCCCTTCCGTCCTGCTGGGCTACGCCATTGCCGGCCTGATGGCCTTCCTGATCATGCGCCAGCTCGGCGAAATGGTGGTGGAAGAGCCGGTGGCCGGCAGCTTCAGCCACTTCGCCCACCAGTACTGGAGCGAGTTTGCCGGGTTTGTTTCGGGTTGGAACTACTGGGTGGTGTACGTACTGGTCGGCATGGCCGAGCTGACAGCCGTGGGCATCTACGTGCAGTACTGGTGGCCCGGCTTCCCCACCTGGGCCACGGCGGCGATCTTCTTCGTGGTGATCAACCTGATCAACCTGACCCAGGTGAAGGTCTATGGCGAGATGGAGTTCTGGTTCGCCCTGGTCAAGGTGGTGGCCATCGTAAGCATGATCGGCTTCGGCGCCTGGCTGCTGACCAGCGGCCATGGCGGCCCGGACGCCAGCGTGGCCAACCTCTGGCAGTACGGCGGCTTCTTCCCCAACGGCGTCACCGGCCTGGTGATGGCACTGGCAGTGATCATGTTCTCGTTCGGTGGCCTGGAGCTGGTGGGCATTACCGCCGCCGAGGCCGACAACCCGCGTCAGAGCATCCCCAAGGCCACCAACCAGGTGGTGTACCGCATCCTCATCTTCTACATCGGTGCCCTGGCGGTGCTGCTGTCGCTGTACCCGTGGCAGAAGGTGGTGCAGGGTGGCAGCCCGTTCGTGATGATCTTCCACGAACTGGACAGTGACCTGGTGGCGACCGTCCTCAATATCGTGGTGCTGACGGCCGCGCTGTCGGTGTACAACAGCTGCGTGTACGCCAACAGCCGTATGCTGTTCGGCCTGGCCAGCCAGGGCGACGCACCGCGTCAGTTGCTGAAGGTAAGCCGGAGCGGCGTGCCGCTGACCGCATTGGGTGTGTCGGCCTTCGCCACCGGGCTGTGCGTACTGATCAACTACCTGATGCCGGGTGAAGCCTTTGGTTTGCTGATGGCCCTGGCGGTGTCGGCGCTGGTGATCAACTGGGCGAGCATCAGCATCACCCATCTGAAGTTCCGCAAGGCCAAGCTGGCGGCCGGGATTACCCCGTTCTACAAGAGCTGGGGGCACCCGGTCACCAACTACCTGTGCCTGGCGTTCATCGTGCTGATCCTGGTGGTGATGTACCTGACCCCGCCGATTCGCATCTCGGTGATGCTGATTCCGGGGTGGATCCTGGTGCTGTGGGTGGCCTTCAAGATGAAGAAGGCTCGCCAGGCCAGGTAGGTAACACAGTACCGGCCTCTTCGCGGGCACGCCCGCTCCCACAGGTACTGCACAAGTATCAGAGCCTGTAGGGTCCCTGTGGGAGCGGGCGTGCCCGCGAAGAGACCGGTACAGGCTACCCTTGATAACTGTCGATCACTTCCTGTGCCGCACGGAACGCGTCAATCGCCGCTGGCACCCCCGCATACACCGCGCAATGCAGCAGCGCTTCGCGAATTTCCTCCACCGTACAGCCATTGTTCAGCGCCCCGCGCACATGCCCCTTGAGCTCCTGCGGGCACTTGAGTGCGGTCAGCGTGGCCAGGGTAATCAGGCTGCGGGTTTTCAACGGCAGCCCGTCGCGGGCCCACACGCTGCCCCAGGCATGTTCGTTGACGAAGTCCTGCAGCGGTTGGGTAAAGTCGGTGGCATTGCCCAGGGCGCGGTCGACGAACGCATCGCCCATCACCTGGCGCCGAATCTGTTCGCCGGTTTTCTTGCTATCAGCCATGTTGTTTTCCTTAGTGTTGGCGACGCCAGGCTCGTGCGGTGGTGTACAGCAACACCATGGCGAGCACCGGCAGTACGTAGAACAGCATCAACCGCTCCAGGCGGCCGGCCAGTGGCATGCCCATGGTGAACGCCGCCACGTGCAGCCCATAGGCCAGGTACAGGCAGAGGAACACCAGGCCTTCGGCGCGGGTGATACGGTAACCGGAATAGAACACCGGCAGGCTCAGCGCAGCAACACCCAGCATTACTGGCAGGTCGAAGGCCAAGGCGTTGGGCGAGATCGACAGCGGCTCGGGAGTGACCAGTGCTGTCAGGCCCAGCACCGCCAGCAGGTTGAACAGGTTGCTGCCTATCACCGTGCCCACGGCGATTTCTCGTTCACCGCGCAGGGCGGCGATCAGCGCAGCGGCCAGTTCCGGCAGGGAAGTGCAGATGGCAACGACGGTCAGGCCGATGATGCGCTCGGACAGCCCCAGGTCGGTGGCCACCTCCACGGCGGCTTCCAGCAACAAGTGACCCGCCAGGCTCAGCAGGCCCAGGCCGGCCAGCACCTGCAGCAGCGTGCCCGACCAGAAGCGCCCGGTGCTGCTGGTGACGGTGGCCGGAGCGGGGTAGGTGCGGGCGTAGTGGCGCGACTGGTGCCAAAGCATTGCCAGGTAGCCGACCAGGCCGGTCAGCAGCAACACCCCTTCGACCCGGCCCAGGTGGCCGTTGGCGGATAACCCGTAGACCAGGCCGCTGGCGACGATCATCAGTGGAATGTCCAGGCGCACCAGTTGCCGCGACACGCGCAGCGGGATGATCAGTGCGGCCAGGCCGAGAATGACCAGTACGTTGAAGATGTTGCTGCCGATCACGCTGCCCACCGCCACATCCGGTGCGCCCTGGTAGGCGGCCTGCAGGCTCACGGTCATTTGCGGGGCAGTGCTGCCGAAGGCCACCAGGCTCAGGCCGATGATCAGCGGGCGTACGTGCAGGCGCTGGGCCAGGCGCAGAGCAGCGCGTACCAGCAGTTCGGCACCGCCGACCAGCAACAGCAAGGCGATGCCCAGTTGCAAGAGGCTGAAGGTGGGAAGGGTAGCCAGGTCGAAAATGGTCGGACTCCTGTCGCGTCAGTCGCTAAGCCCTTGTACTCGCACGCGCGCGGTTCCGCTACGGATCATGCCGATTTTTTCTGCGGCGGCACGTGAAAGATCGATCAGGCGGCCGCGGGTATGTGGGCCGCGGTCGTTGATGCGCACCACGACGCTGCGCTGGTTGGCCAGGTTGGTAACCCGTACCCGGGTGCCGAAGGGCAGGCTGCGGTGGGCGGCGGTGAGGCCATGCTGGTTGAACGGTTCGCCGCTGGCGGTGCGTTTGCCGTGGTGGCGCGCGCCGTAATAGGAAGCGGTGCCGGTCTTGTCGTAACCGTCGGGGTCGACGTCGATGTCCTGGCTGGCGCAGCCGGCCAGCAGGGAGAAGAGGGCGAGAGTGCTCAGGGATCGCTTTAGCAAGTCAGGAGGTCTCCAGTGCAGCCATTCGCGGGCTTGCCCGCTCCCACAGGTATATCACCGCCTGTGAAAGCGGCGCAGTACCTGTGGGAGCGGGCAAGCCCGCGAACGAGGGCAAAGCCCTCGCAGCATATTCAAATCACCCTTCGAGCTTGGCCTTGAGCAATTGGTTCACTTGCCCCGGGTTGGCCTTGCCTTTGGAAGCTTTCATCGCCTGGCCGACGAAGAAGCCGAACATCTTGCCGCGCTTGGCCTCGTCGGCTGCGCGGTACTGTTCGACCTGCTCGGCGTTGGCCGCCAGCACTTCGTCGAGCATCTTGTCGATCGCACCGGTATCGGTGACCTGCTTCAGGCCTTTGCTTTCGATGATGCTGTCGGCATCGCCTTCACCAGCGGCCATGGCCTCGAACACAGTCTTGGCGATCTTGCCGCTGATGGTGTTGTCGCGAATACGCAGCAGCATGCCGCCCAGCTGTGCGGCGCTGACCGGCGCCTGGTCGATCTCGATGCCCAGCTTGTTCAGCAGGCTGCCCAGCTCGACCATGACCCAGTTGGCTGCCAGCTTGGCATCGCCACCGATCTTCACCACTTCCTCGAAGTAGTCCGCCTGTTCGCGGCTGGAAGCCAGCACGTTGGCGTCGTAGGCCGACAGGCCGTACTGGTTCTGGAAGCGCTCGACCTTCTGCGTCGGCAGTTCCGGCAAGCCGGCGCGGACAGTTTCGAGGAAGCTGTCCTCGATCACCACCGGCAGCAGGTCCGGGTCGGGGAAGTAACGGTAGTCGTTGGCTTCCTCCTTGCTGCGCATGGAGCGGGTCTCGTCCTTGTTCGGGTCGTACAGGCGGGTTTCCTGTACCACCTTGCCGCCGTCCTCGATCAGATCGATCTGGCGCTGGATCTCGCTGTTGATCGCGCGCTCGATGAAGCGGAACGAGTTGACGTTCTTGATCTCGCAGCGGGTGCCGAACTCGGCCTGGCCTTTCGGGCGGATCGACACGTTGCAGTCGCAACGCAGCGAGCCTTCGGCCATGTTGCCGTCGCAGATGCCCAGGTAACGCACCAGCGCGTGGATCGCCTTGACGTAGGCCACGGCTTCCTTGGCGCTGCGCATGTCAGGCTCGGAGACGATTTCCAGCAGCGGGGTGCCGGCACGGTTAAGGTCGATGCCGGTGGAGCCGCTGAAGTCTTCGTGCAGGCTCTTGCCCGCGTCTTCTTCCAGGTGCGCACGGGTTACCCCGATGCGCTTGATGGTGCCGTCTTCCAGGGCGATGTCCAGGTGGCCCTTGCCGACGATCGGCAGGTCCATCTGGCTGATCTGGTAGCCCTTGGGCAGGTCCGGGTAGAAGTAGTTCTTGCGCGCGAACACGTTGCGCTTGCCGATCTCGGCATCGATGGCCAGGCCGAACATGCACGCCATGCGCACGGCTTCCTGGTTCAGCACCGGCAGTACGCCAGGCATGCCCAGGTCAACCAGGCTGGCCTGGGTGTTCGGCTCGGAACCGAAGGTGGTGGCGCTGCCGGAGAAGATCTTCGACTGGGTGGCGAGCTGAGTGTGGATTTCCAGCCCGATCACAACTTCCCATTGCATGTGTGAATTCCTCAGAAGCCGTTGGGGGCGCGGGTGTGCCAGTCGGTCACTTGCTGGTAGCGGTGCGCGACGTTGAGCAGGCGGCCTTCCTGGAAGTATGGCGCCAGCAGCTGCACGCCGACCGGCAGGCCATCGACGAAGCCGGCCGGCATCGACAGGCCCGGCAGGCCCGCCAGGTTGGCGGTGATGGTGTAGACGTCTTCCAGATAGGCGGCGACCGGGTCGCTGCTCTTGGCGCCGAGCTTCCAGGCCGGGTTTGGCGTGGTCGGGCCGAGGATCAGGTCGACGTCGTTGAAGGCGGCCATGAAGTCGTTCTTGATCAGGCGGCGGATCTGCTGCGCCTTCACGTAGTAGGCGTCGTAGTAGCCGGCCGACAGGGCGTAGGTGCCGACCATTATGCGGCGCTGCACTTCGACACCGAAGCCTTCGCCACGCGAACGCTTGTACAGGTCGGTGAGGTCTTTCGGGTTTTCGCAGCGGTAGCCGAAGCGCACGCCGTCGAAACGCGACAGGTTGGACGAGGCCTCAGCGGGGGCGATCACGTAGTAGGCCGGGATGGCGTGCTGCATGTTCGGCAGGCTGATTTCCTTGACCACCGCGCCGAGCTTTTCCAGCTCCTTGACGCTGGCCTGGACCAGGTCGGCGATGCGTGGGTCGAGGCCGGCACCGAAGTACTCCTTCGGCAGGCCGATGCGCAGGCCCTGCAGCGAAGCATTCAGGTTGGCGCTGTAGTCCGGCACCGGCTCTTCGATGCTGGTGGAGTCCTTGGCGTCGAAACCGGCCATGCCTTGCAGCAGCAGGGCGCAGTCTTCGGCAGTGCGGGCCAGCGGGCCACCCTGGTCGAGGCTGGAGGCGTAGGCGATCATGCCCCAGCGCGACACGCGGCCGTAGGTCGGCTTGAGGCCGGTGAGGTTGGTCAGTGCCGCCGGTTGGCGGATCGAGCCGCCGGTGTCGGTGCCGGTGGTGGCTGGCAGCAGGCGCGCAGCCACTGCCGCGGCCGAACCGCCCGACGAGCCGCCCGGGACGTGCTCGAGGTTCCATGGGTTCTTCACCGCGCCGTAGTGGCTGGATTCGTTGGCCGAACCCATGGCGAATTCGTCCATGTTGGTCTTGCCCAGGGTGACCATGCCGGCTTCGGCCAGCTTGGCAACCACGGTGGCGTCATACGGCGCCTTGAAGTTGTCGAGCATCTTCGAGCCGCAGCTGGTGCGTACGCCGTTGGTGCAGAACAGGTCCTTGTGGGCGATCGGGGCACCCAGCAGCGCGCCGGTTTCGCCGGCGGCGCGACGGGCGTCGGCGGCACGCGCCTGGCCCAGGGCCAGGTCTTCGGTGACGCTGATGAAGCTGTTGATCTGCGGGTCGAGCTGCTTGATACGCGCCAGCAGGGCGCCGGTCAGCTCTTCGGAGGAAAACGACTTGTCGGCGAGTCCGCGGGTGATCTCGGCCAGGGTCAATTGATGCATGGCAGGCTCTATCCCTTACTCGATGACTTTGGGAACCAGGTACAGACCGCTTTCGGTCGACGGCGCGATGGCCTGGTAGGCGTCGCGCTGGTTGCTTTCGGTGACCTGGTCGGGACGCAGGCGCTGGCTGGCCTCCAGGGGGTGGGCCAGTGGCTCGATGCCGGTAGTGTCGACCGCTTGCATCTGGTCGACCAGCCCGAGAATGCTGTTCAGTGCGTCAGTAATGCGTGGCAGTTCGCCATCATTCAGGCCCAGACGGGCCAGATGGGCGATCTTTTCCACGTCGCAGCGTTCAAGCGCCATGGGGATCTCCAGGGGAAACAAAGACCGGAATTTGGGTCCGCAGTGAGGAACATGTCAGCTTTCTGGCGGTCTAACGGCCGCGAAATTCTGCTGGCGTGCTCGGAAAAACAGCCAATTTAACATATTGGCTCCTTGCCCAAAATCCCTGCCATTGTTAGAGTTTGCCGCACTTTTTTACCCACGCTTTCCCCAGGGTCACTTTCCCATGTTCAAGAAACTGCGTGGCATGTTTTCCAGCGATCTGTCCATCGACCTGGGTACTGCCAACACCCTTATTTACGTGCGTGAGCGCGGTATCGTCCTGAATGAGCCCTCGGTTGTTGCCATCCGTACCCATGGCAACCAGAAAAGCGTCGTCGCCGTCGGTACCGAAGCCAAGCGCATGCTGGGCCGTACGCCTGGCAACATTGCTGCCATTCGTCCGATGAAGGACGGCGTCATCGCCGACTTCAGCGTCTGCGAAAAAATGTTGCAATATTTTATCAACAAGGTTCACGAGAACAGCTTCCTGCAGCCGAGCCCGCGCGTGCTGATCTGCGTGCCGTGCAAGTCGACCCAGGTAGAGCGCCGCGCCATTCGCGAATCGGCGCTGGGTGCCGGTGCCCGTGAAGTGTTCCTGATCGAAGAGCCGATGGCCGCCGCCATCGGTGCCGGCCTGCCGGTCGAAGAAGCCCGCGGTTCGATGGTCGTCGATATCGGTGGTGGTACCACTGAAATCGCGCTCATCTCCCTGAACGGCGTGGTCTATGCCGAATCCGTCCGCGTTGGCGGCGACCGCTTCGATGAAGCCATCGTCACCTACGTGCGCCGCAACTACGGCAGCCTGATCGGCGAGTCCACCGCCGAGCGCATCAAGCAGGAAATCGGTACCGCCTACCCAGGCGGCGAAGTACGCGAAGTCGATGTGCGCGGCCGCAACCTGGCCGAGGGCGTACCGCGTGCCTTCACCCTGAACTCCAACGAAGTGCTCGAAGCGCTGCAGGAATCCCTGGCGACCATCGTCCAGGCGGTCAAGAGTGCCCTGGAGCAATCGCCGCCCGAGCTGGCCTCGGACATCGCCGAGCGTGGCCTGGTGCTGACCGGTGGTGGCGCACTGCTGCGTGACCTGGACAAGCTGCTGGCCCAGGAAACCGGCCTGCCGGTGATCGTCGCCGAAGACCCGCTGACCTGTGTCGCCCGTGGCGGTGGTCGCGCCCTGGAGATGATGGACAAGCACGCGATGGACCTGCTCTCCAGCGAGTGATTCCGCTCGCTGTTCACGAGCCCCGGTTTACAGGTAGTACGCACAGTGCTACCTGTATGTGCTGGGCTGGCGCCCGTTCGGGGCGCCGTATCCGTCAACCCGCAACCAGGCTGGTGCGTTGTCCCATGTCCAATGACCTCCTGAGTCGTCCACGAGGAACGGCCCATTAAACCGCTTTTCTCCAAGGGCCCTTCGCTGGGCGTTCGCCTGCTCGTCCTGGTGGTGATGTCGGTCGCGTTGATGGTTGTCGACGCGCGCTTCGACGTGCTCAAACCAGTGCGCAGCCAGATGGGCCTGGTACTCATGGAGTCGTACTGGATCACCGACCTGCCGCAGCGTGCGTGGCAAGGTGTGGCCGGCCAGTTCGGCAGCCGCACCGAACTGATCGCCGAAAACGAGAAGCTCAAGACCGAAGCCCTGCTGCTGCAGGGGCGCCTGCAGAAGCTGGCGGCCCTGACCGAGCAGAACGTGCGCCTGCGCGAGTTGCTCAACTCCTCGGCGCTGGTCAACGAAAAGGTCGAAGTGGCCGAGCTGATCGGTGTCGACCCCAACCCGTTCACCCACCGCATCCTGATCAACAAGGGCGAGCGTGATGGCGTGTTCCTTGGCCAGCCGGTGCTCGATGCCCGTGGCCTGATGGGCCAGGTGGTGGAGCTGATGCCCTACACCTCGCGGGTACTGTTGCTGACCGATACCACCCATAGCATCCCGGTGCAGGTCAACCGCAACGGCCTGCGCGCCATCGCCAGCGGCACCGGCAACCCGGAGCGCCTGGAGCTGCGCCATGTGGCCGATACCGCCGACATCAAGGAAGGCGACCTGCTGGTCAGTTCCGGCATGGGGCAACGGTTCCCGGCCGGCTACCCGGTGGCCACGGTCAACGAAGTGATCCACGATTCCGGCCAGCCGTTCGCCATCGTTCGTGCCATCCCCACCGCCGCGCTCAACCGTAGCCGCTACATGCTGCTGGTGTTCAGCGACCGACGCAGCCCGGAACAGCGCGCCACCGATGCCGCCATTGCCCAGGAAGAGGCTGACCGCAAGGGCACCTCGACCGCAGGCCAGCCGGCCACGACGGGCGAGCAGGGCGCACCAGCTGGCAGCGCCCCTGCCACGCCGGCCACACCAGCGGCCACACCAGCGACCCCGGCAGCCCCGGCTGCGCAGCCGGCAGCTCCGGCGGCCGCACCTGCCACACCGGTTGCCGCGCCTGCCGCACCCGCTCACACCCGGAGGCAATGATGGCTGCATCACGCCGCAACAACGGCTGGGTCATCTGGCTGACTTTCGCCATCGGCCTGCTGCTCAGCGTCTCGCCCATGCCGCAGTTCATGGAAGTGTTCCGGCCCATGTGGCTGGCCTTGCTGGTGTCGTTCTGGACCCTCGCCGTACCGAACAAGGTCGGCATGACCACCGCGTTCGTGCTGGGCCTGGCCGAGGACGTGCTGTACGGCACCCTGCTGGGGCAGAACGCGCTGATCCTTACCCTCATCACCTTCCTGGTGCTGTCGTTGCAGCAGCGCCTGCGCATGTTCCCCATGTGGCAGCAGAGCCTGGTGATCCTGGTGATCTTCGGCATTGCCCAGCTGATCCAGCTGTGGCTCAGCGCGCTGACCGGCAACCGCCTGCCCACCCTGGCGTTGGTCTGGTCGGCGGTGATCAGTGCCTTGCTCTGGCCGTGGATCAGCTTCGCCCTGCGCGACCTGCGCCGACGCTTGCATATCAACTGACGGCGCCGCCGCGACTGACAGGGAGATGTCTGCATGAACCCGCTATACCTGGCCTCCGGCTCGCCCCGTCGTCGTGAACTGCTGGCCCAGATCGGCGTGCCGTTCAGCGTCGTCAGTGCCCCCATCGATGAAACCCCACTGCCCGATGAAAGCGCCCCGGCCTATGTCGAGCGCTTGGCCCGGGCCAAGGCTGCCGCCGGCCTGGCCAGCCTGGAACATCCAGTGCAGGCCATTCGCGGGCATGCCCGCTCCCACAGGTCCGATGATGGCCTGGAGGGCAGCGCCGTCCCTGTGGGAGCGGGCGCGCCCGCGAATAGCCACACCGCGGCCCTGGAAGGTCGGGCTGTGGTGCTGGGCGCAGACACTGCCGTGGTGCTCGATGGTCGTATTCTCGGCAAACCGGAAAACCGCGAAGATGCCCTGGCCATGCTGGCCGACCTTTCGGGCCGCGAGCACCAGGTTTTGACCGCGGTCGCCCTGAGCGATGGCCAGCGCGTGCACAGCCTGTGCGTCACCAGCAAGGTGCGCTTCCGTGCGATCAGCGCCGAGGAAGCGCAACGCTACTGGGCCAGCGGCGAGCCCGCGGACAAGGCCGGCGGCTATGCCATCCAGGGTTTGGGCGCGGTGTTCGTCACCGGCCTTTCCGGCAGCTACTCGGCGGTGGTCGGTTTGCCCCTCAGTGAAACGGCCGAACTGCTTGGCCAATTCGGCATTGCCTGCTGGCAATCGCCCGCGCATACGCCAGAGGTAACAAACCAGCGGTAGCCAGCACTGCATACGCCATCCATCATTATCCAAGACCTTTGACGAGAGCCTGCCATGAGTGAAGAGATCCTGATCAACATCACCCCGATGGAGTCGCGCGTGGCGGTGGTGGAAAACGGGGTGCTGCAGGAAGTGCATGTCGAGCGCACCCAGCGCCGGGGCATCGTCGGCAATATCTACAAAGGCAAGGTGGTGCGTGTGCTGCCGGGCATGCAGGCGGCCTTCGTCGACATCGGCCTGGAGCGCGCGGCATTCATCCATGCCTCGGAAATATCCCAGCGCGAAGGCTCGGCGGTAGAGAACATCACCGCCCTGGTGCACGAGGGCCAGGCCCTGGTGGTGCAGGTGACCAAGGACCCGATCGGCACCAAGGGCGCGCGCCTGACCACCCAGCTGTCGATCCCGTCGCGCTACCTGGTGTACATGCCGCGCAGCAGCCATGTCGGCATTTCCCTGAAGATCGAAGACGAAGCCGAGCGCGAGCGCCTCAAGCAGGTGGTCAGCGACTGCATGGAAAGCGAGAACATCAAGGACGCCGGTGGCTTCATCCTGCGTACCGCCGCCGAAGGCGCACGCGCTGAAGAGATCCTGCAGGACATTCGCTACCTGCGCCGCCTGTGGGAGCAGATCGGCACCCAGATCAAGACCTGCGGTGCGCCCACGGTCATCTACGAGGACCTGGGCCTGGCCCTGCGTACCTTGCGTGACCTGGTCAACCCGAAGATCGAGAAGATCCGCATCGACTCGCGGGAAACCTTCCAGAAGACCACGCAGTTCGTTGGCGAGCTGATGCCGGAAATCGCCGACCGCCTCGAGCACTACCCGGGCGAACGGCCGATCTTCGACCTGTACGGCGTCGAGGACGAGATCCAGCGCGCACTGGAGCGCAAGGTACCGCTGAAGTCCGGCGGCTATCTGGTGGTCGACCCCGCCGAAGCGATGACCACCATCGATGTGAACACCGGCGCCTTCGTCGGCCATCGCAACCTTGAAGAGACCATCTTCAAGACCAACCTCGAGGCCGCCACAGCCATCGCCCGGCAACTGCGCCTGCGCAATATCGGCGGCATCATCATCATTGACTTCATCGACATGGAAGACGAGGAGCACCAGCGCCAGGTGCTGCGCACCCTGGAAAAGCAGCTGGAGCGCGATCACGCCAAGACCAATATCATCGGCATCACCGAGCTGGGCCTGGTGCAGATGACCCGCAAGCGCACACGGGAAAGCCTGGAACAGGTGCTGTGCGAGCCCTGCCTGGCCTGTCAGGGCCGTGGCAAGCTGAAAACTCCCGAGACCATCTGTTACGAAATCTTCCGCGAGATCCTGCGCGAGGCCCGTGCCTACCAGGCCGAAGGCTACCGCGTGCTGGCCAACCAGAAGGTGGTCGACCGGTTGCTGGATGAAGAGTCCGGTAACGTCGCGGAACTGGAGGCCTTCATCGGCCGAACCATTCGTTTCCAGGTGGAGTCGATGTATTCGCAGGAACAATACGATGTGGTGCTGCTCTGAGGCCTTCTGAAACGCGCCGCGGGTGGCCCGGGCTGGCAAAACCGGGACGACGGGCCATCATGGATAAACGACCTGGAGGGCCATGGCCATGGGACGTCTGACCCGCGTTCTTGTCGCCTTGACCCGCTGGGGGCTGGGCGTTTGCGCCCTGCTGGCGGTACTGGTGGCGCTGTATGTCAGCCTCGGCCGCGAACTGGTGCCGTTGGTGGCCGAGTACCGCGCCGATGTGGAAAGCAAGGCCGAACAGGCTTTGGGCCTGCCCGTGCACGTCGGTGCCCTGGAAGGCCGCTGGAGCGGCCTGGCACCGGTGCTGCGGGTGCGCGACCTGCAACTGGGCGAGGGGGCCACGGCCCTGCGCCTGGACGACGTCAAGGTGGTGCCCGATGTCTGGGCCAGCCTCACCGCCCGCGAGGTACGCCTGGCACGCATTCAGTTGGGCGGCCTGCAACTGATCCTGCGCGAGAACGAGCAGGGCGCCTGGAGCCTCGAAGGCCTGCCGAAGAAGGACGATACGCCGCTCGACCCCGCCGACTTGTTGCAGCGCCTGCGCCAGTTGGGCCGCATCGATGTGTTCGACAGCCAGGTCACCCTGCACCCCTGGCAGCGCGACCCGTTGACCCTGACTTATGTGAGTGTCGGCCTGCAGGCCGGGGCTTCGCGCCATGCCTTGGACCTGCGCGCGACCCTGCCCGATGGCCAGCCCCTGTCGCTGAATCTGCGCAGTCGTGCCTCGGCCAACGCCTGGCGCGACGGCCAGGTCGAAGCCTACCTGAGCCTGCCACAGAGTGACTGGGCGCGTTGGCTGCCGCCACGCCTGCTGGGCCAGTGGCATGCCGACGCCTTGCGGGCGGGCGGCGAGTTCTGGGTCGACTGGCGCAAGGGGCAGTTGCAGCAGGCCGTCGTACGCCTCAATGCACCGGAGCTGCAGGGCGCCTATGCCGGTCGCAAGGCGGCCAAGCTGAACAACCTGGCCCTGGGCGCCTGGTTCCAGCGCCGGGAGCAAGGCTTCGATGTAGTGGTCGACTCCCTGGCCATGGATGTCGGCAAGACCCGTTGGGAGTCGCACCTGCAATTGCAGCAGCGTCCAGGCGAGGACGCTGCCGCGGAAAGCTGGCAAGTGCAGGCCGACCGCCTCGACCTCACGCCGTTGACCCCGCTGATCGATGCCCTGGCGCCGCTGCCGGACAAGGTCATGGCCGTGGTCGATGGCCTGAAGGTAACCGGCGCTCTGCGCAATGTGCGCCTGGAGGCCCGGCCCAAGGCCGAGGGTGACCAGCGCCTGCAGTTCGAAGCCAACCTGGAGAAGGTCGGTTTCGATGCCTATCACAATGCCCCGGCAGCCGGTAACGTCAGCGGCAGCATCAGCGGTGACCTTGGCCATGGCGAACTGCGCCTTGATACCGATGCGTTCATGCTGCACCTGTACCCGATCTTCGCCAAACCCTGGCACTACCAGAAGGCCAATGCGCGCCTGACCTGGGCCTTGGACAAGGAAGGTTTCACCTTGGTCGCGCCTTACCTCAAGGTGCTCGGCGAGGAGGGCAAGATCGCCGGTGACTTCCTCATTCGCCTGTTGTTCGAAGAGGGTCGCGAGGACTACATGGACCTGCGCGTCGGCCTGACCGAAGGCGATGGCCGCTACACCGCCAAGTACCTGCCCGAGGTGCTCAGCCCAGCCCTCGACGAATGGCTGCGCAGTGCGATCGTCAAAGGCACGGTGGACGAAGGCTACTTCCAGTACCAGGGCTCGCTGAACCATGGTGTCGCGCCGGAAGCCCGCAGCATCAGTCTGTTCTTCAAGGTGCGTGATGCGGCCCTGGACTTCCAGCCGGGCTGGCCGCAGGTGCAGCACGTGGATGGCGATGTGTTCATCGAGGACAGCGGTGTGCGCATCAAGGCCCAGCGTGGCGTGCTGCTCGACACCAAGGTAAGTGATGTGAGCGTCGATATCCCGCATGTCGACCAGGGCCAGCAAAGCCACCTGTACCTCGATGGCGACTTCGACGGCAGCCTGGGCGATGGCCTGAAGATCCTCAAGGAAGCGCCAATCGGCACTGGCGAGATTTTCGCCGGCTGGGAGGGCGAGGGGCCGCTCAAGGGCAAGGTCAAGCTCGACATTCCGCTGGCCCACGGGCAGCGGCCGAAAGTGCAGGTGGACTTTGCCACCGACGATGCACGGTTGAAGGTGGCGCCGCCGAGCCTGGAGTTGAGCCGCCTGAAGGGTGACTTCAGTTTTGATTTGGACAAGGGCCTGAGCGGCAAGGGCATCAGCCTGCAGGCCTTCGGCAAGCCGGTGACGGCGCAAATCACCGCCGAAGGCCAGCCGGGGCAGATGCAGACACGCGTCAACGCCAGCGGTCAGGTGTCGCTCAAGGCACTGACCGACTGGCTGCAGTTCAACCAGGCCTTGCCGGCTTCCGGCGACCTGCCGTACCAGTTGCAGGTCAGCCTGGGTAGCCGGGACAACCGCCTGAGCGTCAATTCCAGCCTCAAGGGTCTGACCATCGACCTGCCAGCCCCGTTCGGCAAGGCAGCGTCCGATACCCGTGACACCCGTTTCAGCATGACCCTGCAGGGGCCGGAGCGACGCTTCGATGTCGCCTACACCGACCTTGCCCGCTTTGCCTACGCCGCGCCGGCCGAGAAGCTGGGGCAGGGCCGTGGCGAGTTGCTGCTGGGCGCCGGTGACGCCCAGGTACCTGCCGGCCAGGGCCTGCGAGTGCGCGGGCACCTGGAGGCGCTGGACCTGGGGCCTTGGCAGGAACAGGCGGCGCGCCTGGCCGGTAACGACCCGGGTGGTAGCGCGCGGCAGAACCTGCAAGGCGTCGACCTGAGCATCGGCCAGCTGAAAGCCTTTGGCCTGGACCTGAACCAGGCCGTGGTGCGCCTGGCCCGTGGTGGCCCCGCCTGGGATTTGCGCCTCGACAGCAAGGAAATCATTGGCAACGCCCGGGTGCCGGATGCCAAGGGCGCGCCCATGGTCGTGCGCATGCAGACCTTGCGCCTGCCCGCCGCCAGCGCTGCTGAAAAGCAGGCCGAGGCACAGGCCGAAGAGGGCCCCGACCCGCTGGCCTCGTTCGACCCGCGCAAGGTGCCAGCGCTGGACCTGAGCATCGACAAGCTCTATCGCGGTGACGACCTGTACGGCAGTGCGTCGCTCAAGCTGCGGCCGACCGCGCGTGGCGTGACCGCCAGCGACATCGACCTCGACTTCAAAGGCCTGCGTATCGATGGTGGCGGCGGCTGGGAAGGCGAACCGGGCGGCACGGGCAGCTGGTACAAAGGGCGCCTGGACGGCAAGAACCTGGCGGATGTGCTCAAGGCCTGGGGCTTTGCCCCGACCGTGACCAGCCGCGACTTCCGCCTGGATGTGGATGGCCGCTGGCCGGGTTCGCCGGCCTCGGTGAGCCTCAAGCGCTTCTCCGGCAGCATGGACGCAGCACTGCGAACCGGCCAGTTCGTCGAGGTCGAAGGCAGTGCCCAGGCGCTGCGGGTGTTCGGCCTGTTGAACTTCAACTCCATCGGGCGGCGCTTGCGCCTGGACTTCTCCGACCTGTTCGACAAGGGCCTGGCCTACGACCGGGTAAAAGGCTTGCTGGTGGCCAGTAACGGTGTCTATGTGACCCGCGAGCCAATCGCCGTGACTGGCCCGTCGAGCAACTTCGAGCTGGACGGTACCCTGGACCTGGTACGCGACCGGGTCGATGCCAACCTGCAGGTGAGCCTGCCAGTGACCAACAACCTGCCGCTGGCGGCCTTGATTGTCGGCGCGCCGGCCGTGGGTGGGGCGCTGTTCCTGGTCGACCGGCTGATCGGCGACCGCGTGTCGCGCTTCGCCAGCGTGCACTACCGTGTCGAGGGTCCGGTGAAAGAGCCTAGAATCACATTTGTGAAACCTTTCGAGAAATCCCGCTAGGAGTGCCCATGAAGGCAGCTGTAATCCAGATGGTCAGCCAGGACGATGTGCTGGCCAACCTGCAGCGCGCCGGTGCCCTGCTGGAGCAGGCCGCCTTTGGCGGTGCACGGCTGGCCGTGCTGCCGGAAAACTTCGCCGCCATGGGCCGCAAGGACGCCGCTGCCATCGGCCGCGCCGAAGCGTTGGGCGAAGGGCCGATCCTGCCATGGTTGAAACGTACCGCCCGCGACCTCAAGTTATGGATTGTCGCCGGTACCTTGCCATTGCCACCGGTCGGCCAGCCTGAAGCCAAGGCGCATGCCTGCTCGCTGTTGATCGACGAACACGGTGAGGTAGCGGCACGCTATGACAAGCTGCACCTGTTCGATGTGGACGTTGCCGACAACCGTGGCCGTTACCGCGAGTCTGATGACTATGCCCACGGCGCCCAGGTAGTGGTGGCTGATACGCCGGTGGGGCGGCTGGGGCTGAGCGTGTGCTACGACCTGCGCTTCCCCGAACTGTACAGCGCACTGCGCGCCGCTGGTGCGGAACTGATCACTGCGCCGGCCGCCTTCACTGCGGTAACGGGCGCGGCGCACTGGGAAGTGCTGGTGCGCGCCCGGGCCATCGAGACCCAGTGCTATCTGCTGGCTGCGGCACAGGGCGGCACTCACCCGGGGCCACGGGAAACCCATGGCCATGCGGCGATCGTCGACCCCTGGGGGCGCATCGTCGCGGAACAGGCGCAAGGTGAAGCGGTACTGCTCGCCGAGCGCGACATTGACGAACAAGCGTCCATCCGGGCGCGCATGCCGGTGGTATCGCACCGGCGCTTTTTCTCGCAGGGCGCGTTGCGGCCTGCGCACACCTCGGAGTGACTATGAGCCAGATGTTATCCACCGTCAGCGAGCAGCTCCTGGCCCCAGGCGGCTTGACCCTGGACAGCCTGCAGAGCGTGCTGGGTGAGTTGGCCGGCCCCGGCATCGATGCCGCCGACCTGTATTTCCAGGGCCAGATCTCGGAAACCTGGGCGCTGGAAGACGGCATCGTCAAAGAGGGCAGTTTCAACCTCGACCAGGGCGTGGGCGTGCGTGCCCAGTCCGGTGAAAAGACCGGCTTTGCCTACAGCAACGCAATCAACCTCGAAGCGCTGACCTCGGCCGCCCGTGCCGCCCGTTCGATCTCCCGTGCCGGGCAGAACGGCAAGGTGCAGGCCTTCCGCAGCCAGGACGTGACTGCCCTTTATCCGGCGGACAACCCGCTGGATGTGCTCAGCCGTGCCGAAAAGGTCGATCTGCTCAAGCGTGTCGACGCCGCCACCCGTGCCCTGGACCCGCGTATCCAGCAGGTCAGTGTGAGCATGGCCGGGGTCTGGGAACGCATCCTGATCGCTGCGGCCGATGGCAGCCTGGCCGCCGACGTGCGCCCGCTGGTGCGCTTCAACGTCAGCGTCATCGTCGAGCAGAATGGCCGCCGCGAGCGTGGCGGGCAGGGCGGTGGCGGGCGTACCGACTACCGCTTCTTCACCGAAGAGCGGGTCATGGGCTATGCCCGCGAAGCACTGCGCCAGGCCCTGGTGAACCTGGAGGCGATCCCGGCACCGGCTGGTACCCTGCCGGTGGTGCTGGGGTCGGGCTGGTCGGGCGTGCTGCTGCACGAGGCTGTCGGCCATGGCCTGGAAGGTGACTTCAACCGCAAGGGCAGTTCGGCGTTCAGCGGCCGCATTGGCGAGAAAGTGGCATCGAGCCTGTGCACCATCGTCGACGACGGCACCCTCGAAGGCCGCCGTGGCTCGCTGAGCGTGGATGACGAAGGCACCCCGACCGAGTGCACCACGCTGATCGAGAACGGTGTGCTCAAGGGCTACATGCAGGACAAGCTGAACGCGCGCCTGATGGGCATGGCGGTGACCGGCAACGGCCGCCGCGAATCCTACGCGCACCTGCCGATGCCGCGCATGACCAACACCTACATGCGTGCCGGCGAAAGCGACCCGCAGGAAATCATCGCTTCGGTGAAGAAGGGTATCTACTGCGCCAACCTCGGCGGTGGCCAGGTGGACATCACCAGCGGCAAGTTCGTGTTCTCGACCAGTGAGGCCTACCTGATCGAAGACGGCAAGATTACCGCGCCGGTGAAGGGGGCGACCCTGATCGGCAATGGCCCGGAGGCGATGAGCCGGGTGTCGATGGTCGGTAACGACCTGGCGCTGGACAGCGGGGTAGGGACTTGCGGCAAGGACGGGCAGTCGGTGCCGGTGGGGGTCGGGCAGCCGACCTTGAAGCTGGATGCGATTACCGTGGGCGGTACCGGCGCGTGATGGCTTCGGGTGTGGGAGCGGGCGAGCCCGCGAAGCAGGCGACGCGGTGCATGGCACCGGCTTCGCCGGTGTTCGCGGCGGTTCGACGCCTCGACTTGCCCGCTCCCACAGGGGCCCAGCCTGTCAGCGCAAGCCGCGCTGCAGCTCGTCGAGGTCGCGGATGTACTTGAACACCTTGCGCGCGGCGGCAGGCGGTTTGTTCCGCGCCTTCTCGTGCTGGGCATGGCGTACCAGCGAGCGCAGTTGCTGGCGGTCGGTGTCGGGGTATTCGCTGACGAAGCGCTCGAGGTCTTCGTCGTTACCGTCGATCAACCGGTCGCGCCAGCGCTCCAGGCCGTGGAAGCGCTCGTTGTACTGGCGGGTCGAGCTGTCCATCTGTTCGAGCAAGGCGTGGATGGCATCCAGGTCCTGCACGCGCATCAGCTTGCCGACAAACGACATGTGGCGTTTGCGGGCACCGTGAGCGGTGTGCTTGCTGGCTTCGGCCAGGGCCTTGCGCAGCTCGTCGGTCAACGGCAGGCGAGCCAGGGTATCGGCCTTGAGCGTGGTAAGGCGCTCGCCGAGTTCGACCAGCGCATGCAGCTCGCGCTTGATCTGGGTTTTGCTTTTTTCGCCGTCGAAGGCGTCGTCGTTTGAATCAACCATGGTGGCAGTCCGCTAGAAATCGCCGCCATGATAACCAGTCGGGGGCCGCTTGTCCGGCCCGGTCGTAGAATGACCCTCGCCGAACGCAGAATTTGAGTGGAGAGAACCATGAGTGCAGTCCAGAGCGTAGGTCCGAAGGACCTGCCAGCATTGCAGGAGCAGGTCGAGGCGATCATCGCCGAAGCGCGCCGCCAGGGGGCCAGTGCCTGCGAAGTGGCGGTGTCGCTGGAGCAGGGCCTGTCCACCACGGTACGCCAGCGAGAGGTCGAAACGGTCGAGTTCAACCGCGACCAGGGCTTTGGCATCACCCTCTATGTGGGCCAGCGCAAAGGCTCGGCCAGCACCTCGGCCAGTGGCCCGGAAGCGATCCGCGAAACCGTCGCCGCCGCCTTGGCGATTGCCAAGCATACCTCCGAGGACGAATGTTCCGGCCTGGCCGACGCAGCGTTGATGGCCCGCGAGATCCCGGACCTGGACCTGTACCACGACTGGAACCTCGAGCCGGAGAGTGCCATCGAGATGGCCCTGGCCTGCGAGGCGGCGGCGTTCGACGCCGACCCGCGTATCCTCAATGCCGACGGCACCACCCTCAATACCCACCAGGGCTGCCGCGTGTATGGCAACAGCCATGGTTTCATCGGTGGCTACGCCTCGACCCGGCACAGCCTGAGCTGCGTGATGATCGCCGAAGGCGACGGCCAGATGCAGCGTGATTACTGGTACGACGTGAACCGCCAGGGCAACCTGCTGGCAGACCCGCGTAGCATCGGCGTGCGCGCTGCCCAGCGTGCCGCCAGCCGCCTGGGTGCGCGGCCGGTGCCGACCTGCGAGGTGCCGGTGCTGTTCTCGGCCGAGCTGGCCGGTGGCCTGTTCGGCAGCTTCCTGTCGGCCATCTCCGGCGGCAACCTGTATCGCAAGTCGTCGTTTTTGGAGGGTACCATCGGCCAGCGCCTGTTCCCTACCTGGCTGACCCTCGACGAGCGCCCGCACATTCCGCGGGCACTGGGCAGTGCCGCATTCGACGGCGATGGCCTGGCTACCTATGCCAAGCCGTTCGTCGACAAGGGTGAGCTGGTGTCGTACCTGCTGGGTACCTATTCCGGGCGCAAGCTGGGTTTGCCAAGCACGGCCAATGCCGGCGGCGTGCACAACCTGTTCGTCAGCCATGGTGTCGAAGACCAGGCGGCGCTGATCCGGCGCATGGGCCGCGGGCTGCTGGTGACCGAGTTGATGGGGCATGGCCTGAACATGGTGACGGGGGATTATTCCCGTGGCGCGGCAGGGTTCTGGGTCGAGAATGGCGAGATTCAGCACGCGGTGCAGGAAGTGACCATTGCCGGGAACATGAAAGACATGTTCCAGCAGATTGTCGCGATTGGCAGCGATCTTGAGACCCGCAGCAACATTCACACCGGGTCGGTGCTGATCGAGCGGATGACTGTGGCGGGTAGCTGATCCATAGCCTGTACCGGCCTCTTCGCGGGCTTGCCCGCTCCCACAGATACTGCACAAGCTTGAAACCTGTGCGATCCTGTGGGAGCGGGCAAGCCCGCGAAGAGGCCGGTGCAGGCTATAGAGAATTCTCAATGAAACCGAAGACCCGGCCCCACGCCGGGTTTTTTGTTTCATCACCTTTCTCTTGAAGTGATTCTGTTTATCACTTAATAATGAATATCATTATCCAGTAACCCGGCGATGATGTTCATGAAACCCGTCCTCCGCGAACTGCCCTACCTGGAAAACTGGCGCTGGCTCAGCCGACGCATCCGCTGTGCGCTCGAGCCCGACGAGCCGCGCTTGATCGAGCATTACCTGGCTGAAGGCCGTTACCTGGTGTGCTGCACCGAGACCTCGCCATGGACGGTGGCGCTGACCTCCTTCCGCCTGCTGCTGGATACCGCCTGCGACCGCATGCTGCCCTGGCATTGGCGCTGCCTGTGCCTGGACCAGGCCTGGCGCCCGCTGCTGGACCTGCGCAACCTCGACCGCGAGGCCCAGAACCAGCGCTGGCAGCCCTATGCCCTGCAGTTGGCCAATTGCCGCCTGCTGCCGTCGATTTCTCCCGATGAACTGATGCAAGGATTTGATGATGAGTGATACCCGTATCGAGCGTGACAGCATGGGCGAACTGCAGGTGCCGGCCCAGGCCCTGTACGGTGCCCAGACCCAGCGCGCGGTCGACAACTTCCCGATCAGCGGCCAGCGCATGCCGGCCCAGTTCATTCGCGCGCTGCTGCTGGCCAAAGCTGCCGCGGCCAAGGCCAACGTCGAACTGGAACAGCTGTCGACCGCGCAGGGTCAGGCCATCGTCACGGCAGTCGAGCAACTGCTGGCGGGTGACTTCATCCAGCATTTCCCGGTGGATATGTTCCAGACCGGCTCCGGCACCAGCTCGAACATGAACGCCAACGAGGTGATCGCGACTCTGGCCAGTCGCGTGCTGGGTGAAGCCGTCAACGCCAACGACCACGTCAACTGCGGCCAGAGCAGCAACGACATCATCCCGACCACCATTCACGTCAGCGCCGCCCTGGCCCTGCACGAGCAACTGCTGCCAGCCCTGGCGCACCTGGTACAGGTGATCGAGGCCAAGTCGGCACAGGTGCATCAGTACGTGAAGACCGGCCGCACCCACCTGATGGACGCCATGCCAGTGCGCATGAGCCAGGTGCTGGATGGCTGGGCGGCGCAGATCAATGGCGCCAAGGCACACATCGAAGCGACCCTGCCGAGCCTGCAGGCGCTGGCCCAGGGTGGCACCGCCGTGGGCACCGGCATCAACGCTCACCCACAGTTCGCTGCCGGTTTCGCCCGCCAGCTCAGCGGCCTGACCCAGGTCGAGTTCACCCCCGGGCAGAACCTGTTCGCCCTGATCGGCTCGCAGGACACCGCCGTGGCCCTGTCCGGCCAGCTCAAGACTGCCGCCGTGGCGCTGATGAAGATCGCCAACGACCTGCGCTGGATGAACTCTGGCCCGCTGGCCGGGCTGGGCGAAATCGAGCTGCAAGGCCTGCAGCCGGGCTCTTCGATCATGCCGGGCAAGGTCAACCCGGTGATTCCGGAGGCCACCGCCATGGTCGCCGCCCAGGTGATCGGCAATGACGCCACCATCGCCATCGCCGGTCAGTCCGGCAACTTCGAACTGAACGTGATGCTGCCGGTGATCGCCCGCAACCTGCTGGAGAGCATCGAGCTGATGGCCAACGTCAGCCGCCTGCTGGCCGACAAGGCCATCGCCAGCTTCAAGGTCAACGAAAGCAAGCTCAAGGAAGCCCTGGCACGCAACCCGATTCTGGTCACGGCGCTGAACCCGATCATCGGCTACCTCAAGGCTGCCGAAATCGCCAAGACCGCCTACAAGCAGGGCCGTCCGATCATCGACGTGGCGCTGGAGCACACCGACCTGTCGCGTGACCAGCTGGAAGCGCTGCTGGACCCGGAGAAGCTTACCGCCGGTGGTATCTGACACTGAGGTACGGCCCAAGCGCCAGCGGTGGCCGCATTGGTCATCGCCCAACCCATGCCTACGGAGTTCACTGATATGCCCCATACCTTGCCTGCACTGCCTTACGCCTACGCTGCGCTGGAACCGCACATCGACGCGCAGACCATGGAAATCCACCACACCAAGCACCACCAGACCTACGTCAATGGCCTCAACGCCGCCATCGAAGGCACCGAGTGGGCTGAGTGGCCGGTGGAAAAACTGCTCGGCGCGGTCGGGCAACTGCCGGAAAACCTGCGTGGTGCGGTGATCAACCATGGCGGCGGGCACGCCAACCACAGCCTGTTCTGGACCGTCATGTCGCCGCAGGGTGGGGGAGAGCCGCAGGGCGCTCTGGCGCAGGCCATCGACGCCCAACTGGGTGGCTTCGATGCCTTCAAGGAGGCCTTCACCAGGGCTGCGCTGACCCGCTTCGGCAGTGGCTGGGCCTGGCTCAGCGTGACCCCGCAGAAAACCCTGGTAGTGGAAAGCAGCGGCAACCAGGACAGCCCGCTGATGCACGGCAACACGCCAATCCTCGGCCTGGACGTGTGGGAGCATGCCTACTACCTGAAGTACCAGAACCGTCGTCCGGAATACATCGGTGCTTTCTACAACGTCATTGACTGGGCAGAAGTGGAGCGCCGCTACCTCGAAACCCTGAAGTGAGTCTCCCCGGTATGCGCTACCAGATGATGTCTGTCAGCCGTGTGCGCCTGTTTCGCCTGTTTCGCCTGGCGCTTGGGACTTTGCTGTTACTGGCAGGCACTGCATTGCTATCGGCGCGCGGCTTCGCCTGGTTGGACCTGGCCTGGCCAGCTTGGGGCTGTGCATCGGTTTGCGCCGGATGATGGGGTGTTCACCGGCTTCGCTGTGGGAGCGGCACATAACTCATTGAATTAGCCGGGACTCTGTGGGAGCGGCTTTAGCCGCGAACACCGGCGGAGCCGGTGCCATGCACCGCGTTGGATTCTTCGCGGCTAAAGCTCCACAGGGTACGCGTACCGCTTGCGAATGAGCCAGCGAAATTCATTCGCCTTCGTCGAAGAAGTTGTTGATCAGCTCGACCAGCGCATCCATGGCATCAACGTCCTGCTCGCCTTCGGTATGCAGGTGCACCTGGGTGCCTTTGCCGGCCGCCAGCATCATCACCGCCATGATGCTCTTGCCATCCACCAGCTTGTCCGGCGCACGGCCAACCCTGACCTGGCAGGGGAAGCGGCCGGCAACGCCGACGAACTTGGCTGCCGCCCGGGCATGCAGACCCAGCTTGTTGATGATGGTGATTTCACGGGCGGGCATCGTGGGGCGGATCCTTGGGCTAGAGGTCGCGGTGGCGGACCTGGACGTTTTTCAGGGATTGCTGCAGCAGCTGGCCAAGGCGTTCGGTGATGTACACCGAGCGGTGGTGACCGCCGGTGCAGCCAATGGCAATGGTGACGTAGGCACGGTTGCTGGCGGCGAAGCGGGGCAGCCACTTGAGCAGGTAGCTGGAAATGTCGTTGAACATCTCTTCGACATCCGGCTGTGCGGCCAGGTAGTCGATTACCGGTTGGTCGAGGCCGGAGTGCTCACGCAGCTCGGGCTTCCAGTAGGGGTTGGGCAGGCAGCGCACATCGAACACCAGGTCGGCATCGACCGGCATTCCGCGCTTGAAACCGAACGACTCGACCAGGAACGCGGTGCCAGGCTCGGGCTGGTTGAGCAGGCGCAGCTTGATCGAATCACGCAACTGGTACAGGTTCAGGCTGGTGGTATCGATCTTCAGGTCGGCCAGGTCCGCAATCGGCCCCAGCAATTCGCTTTCCACCCGAATCGCTTCCGCGAGCGAGCGGTTGGCGTTGGTCAGCGGGTGGCGCCGGCGGGTTTCCGAGAAGCGCTTGAGCAGCATGTCTTCGTCGGCATCCAGGTACAGCACGTCGCACTGGATATGCCGGGCGCGGGCTTCTTCGAGCAACTCGGGGAAACGCGTCAGGTGGCTGGGCAGGTTGCGCGCGTCGATCGACACGGCGACCTTGGGTTGCAGCAACTCGGTATTGATCAGCGCATTTTCCGCCAGCTGTGGCAGCAGCCCGGCGGGCAGGTTGTCAATGCAGTAGAAACCGTTGTCTTCCAGGACATCGAGGGCGGTGCTCTTGCCGGAGCCGGACCGGCCGCTGACGATGATCAGGCGCATGTTCAGTGCTCGTTCTGTACGTCCAGGACAACCTGGAACAGGGCCTCGCTGCTGGTGGCCGCACGCAGGCGATCACGGACCTCCTTGCGATCGAGCATGCTGGCAATCTGGCGCAGCAGTTCCAGATGGGCATCGGTGGCGGCTTCTGGCACCAGCAGGACGAACAGCAGGTCCACCGGCGCGCCATCGATGGCGTCGTAGTCGATAGGGGCTTCCAGGTGCAGCAGGGCGCTGACCGGAGCGGAACATCCTTCAAGCCGGCAGTGCGGGATGGCGATGCCGTTGCCGAAACCGGTCGAGCCGAGTTTTTCCCGGGCGACCAGTTTTTCGAAGACGTCTTGCATCTCCAGTTCGGGCACTTGTTCGGCGATGACGGTGGCGACCTTTTCCAGGGCGCGCTTCTTGCTGCCGCCCGGCACGTTCACGAGGGAACGGCCGGGGGTCAGGATGGTTTCAAGTCGGATCATGGATGAGGGGGATCAGCGGGCAGCTGCACCTTGCAGCAGGCTTTGCTGTTTTTCCTTGTGTTTTTTCAGTTGGCGGTCGAGCTTGTCGGCCAAGGCGTCGATCGCTGCATACATGTCTTCGTGTTCGGCGTTGGCAACCACTTCGCCGCCGGGAATCTGCAAGGTCGCCTCGACCTTCTGCTGCAGCTTCTCGACTTTCATGATGACCTGCACGTTGGTGATCTTGTCGAAGTGACTTTCCACGCGAGCGAGCTTTTCAAGCACATAATCGCGCAGTGGCTGGGTGACTTCTACATGCTGTCCACTGATATTGACTTGCATACAGCTTCTCCTTTGTTGCCCGTGCATAAAGAGGCAGGTCTTGCACCTGCCCCACAAACGCTGTGGCACATCTCAGGGGCTACATCAGTCGCTTGCGCTCGCTCGACGGTGCGATGCCGAGGGACTCGCGGTACTTGGCGACGGTGCGACGGGCTACCTGGATGCCTTGTGCCTCCAGTAAACCAGCGATCTTGCTGTCACTCAATGGCTTTTTCTGATTTTCCGCCGCAACCAGTTTCTTGATGATCGCGCGGATCGCCGTAGACGAGCATTCTCCGCCTTCGGAGGTGCTGACGTGGCTGGAGAAAAAGTATTTCAGTTCGTAGATGCCACGCGGGGTGTGCATGTATTTCTGCGTGGTTACCCGCGAAATGGTCGACTCGTGCATGCCCACCGCTTCGGCGATGTCATGCAGTACCAACGGCTTCATCGCTTCGTCGCCGTGGTCGAGGAAGCCGCGCTGGTGCTCGACGATCTGCGTGGCCACCTTCATCAGGGTTTCGTTGCGGCTTTGCAGGCTCTTGATGAACCAGCGCGCTTCCTGCAGCTGGTTGCGCATGAAGGTGTTGTCGGCGCTGGTGTCGGCCCGGCGCACAAAGCCGGCGTACTGCGGGTTGACGCGCAGGCGCGGAATGGCCTCCTGGTTCAGCTCCACCAGCCAGCGGTCGCTGTCCTTGCGCACGATGACGTCGGGCACCACGTACTCGGGCTCGCTGGACTCGATCTGCGAGCCGGGGCGCGGGTTGAGGCTTTGTACCAGCTCGATGACCTGGCGCAGCTCGTCTTCCTTGATTTTCATGCGACGCATCAGCTGGCTGTAATCACGGCTGCCGAGCAGGTCGATGAAGTCGGTGACCAGGCGCTTGGCTTCGGCCATCCACGGGGTGCTGGCAGGCAGCTGGCGCAGTTGCAGCAACAGGCATTCGCCCAGGGTGCGGGCGGCAACGCCGGCTGGCTCGAACTGCTGAATGCGGTGCAGCACCGCTTCGACCTCGTCCAGCTCGATATCCAGCTCCGGGTCGAAACCGGCGCAGATTTCCTCGAGGGTGTCTTCCAGGTAGCCCTGGCCGTTGATGCTGTCGATCAGGGTGACGGCGATCAGGCGGTCGGTGTCGGACATCGGGGCCAGGTTCAGTTGCCACAGCAGGTGGCTTTGCAGGCTTTCGCCGGCCGATGTGCGGGTGGTGAAGTCCCACTCGTCGTCGTCGTTGCTCGGCAGGCTGCTGGCACTGGTCTGGTAGATGTCTTCCCAGGCGGTGTCGACCGGCAGTTCGTTGGGGATGCGCTCGCTCCACTCGCCGTCTTCCAGGGTGTCGGCACTGGTGGTGCTTTCCTGGAAGCTGTTGTCCTGGACTTCGGCGGCCGGCTTGTTCTCGGCGTTGTCCGCCATCGGGTCGCTGTTGTCGAAGTCGTCGCCGTCTTCCTGACGTTCGAGCATCGGGTTCGACTCCAGCGCTTCCTGGATTTCCTGTTGGAGGTCCAGGGTGGAGAGCTGGAGCAGGCGGATGGCCTGTTGCAACTGCGGTGTCATCGTCAGTTGCTGGCCCATTTTTAGGACGAGCGATGGTTTCATGGCTGGGGCTTAATACCTTGTTCGCCGGCGCGCATGCGCCATCCACTACACGAGGGCGCCGGGGCGCCAGATCAAGCAAGTTTTATGCCTTAAATTGTAGCGTTTGCCTAGAGCACCGTAACACTTTACCCCGGGTTTCAGGGCGATTTGCCAGTACTCCAGGCGCGTGCCAGGCTCAGAGCCGGAACTCGTGGCCCAGGTAAACCTCTTTGACCAGGTCGTTGGTCAGGATGGTTTCGGCGTCGCCTTCGGCGATCAGCCGGCCATCGTTGACGATATAGGCGGTTTCGCAGATATCCAGGGTCTCACGCACGTTGTGGTCGGTGATCAGTACACCGATACCCTTGGCCTTGAGGTGATGGATGATCTGCTTGATGTCGCCGACCGAAATCGGGTCGACACCGGCAAACGGTTCGTCCAGCAGGATGAACTTGGGTGCGGTCGCCAGCGCGCGGGCAATTTCCACGCGGCGGCGCTCACCACCGGACAGGCTCATGCCGAGGTTGTCGCGAATGTGGCTGATGTGGAACTCCTGCAGCAGGCTTTCCAGCTCTTTGCGCCGGCCGTCGCGATCGAGTTCCTTGCGGGTCTCGAGGATGGCCATGATGTTGTCGGCCACCGACAGCTTGCGGAAGATCGAGGCTTCCTGCGGCAGGTAGCCGATGCCGGCGCGGGCGCGACCGTGCATGGGCTGGTGGCTGACATCGAGGTTGTCGATCAGCACGCGCCCCTGATCGGCCTGGACCAGGCCGACGATCATGTAGAAGCAGGTGGTCTTGCCGGCGCCGTTGGGGCCGAGCAGGCCGACGATCTGGCCGCTGTCGATCGACAGGCTGACGTCACGTACGACTTGCCGCCCCTTGTAGCTCTTGGCCAGGTGCTGGGCTTTGAGGGTTGCCATTTACTCGGCCTTCTTCTTGGGCTGGATCACCATGTCGATACGCTGACGCGGCGAGGTCACGTTGCCACCGCGACCGGCGGTTGCCACCTGGGTCTGGGTGTTGTAGACGATCTTCTCGCCTTCGGTGGTGTTGCCTTCGTTCTCGACCTTGGCGCGGTCGGTGAGGATCACCATGTCCTTCTGCGACTGGTACTGGATGGTCACCGCCCAGCCTTTCATCTTGTCTGGCTTGGCTGCGCTCTGCTGCTGCTCGAAGTAGGCCAGGTTGCCCACCGAGGTCACCACGTCGATGTCGCCGGAGGCGGAGCGGGTGATGGTCACGGTGTTGCCTTTGATCATCATCGAACCCTGGGTGATGATCACGTCGCCGGTGTAGGTGGCCACGCCCTGCTTGTCGTCCAGGTGGGCGTTGTCGGCCTGGATGCGGATAGGCTGGTCACGGTCGTTCGGCAGGGCGAGGGCGCTCGCGCTTCCCAGTGCTGCGCTCAGGCTGAGCAAAAGGGGGAGGGTTTTAACGAGCCTCATACTGTCCTCTTACGTTAGAGAGCAAGTCCATCTTGCCTTCTTTCAAATACGCTTTCATTCCTTTGCCCGTAGTTGTGCCACCGGCGCCGTCGATTCTAACGGCTTGCTCGGTCTGCGCATATTGCTTCTGCGGGAACACGGTCATGCGTGAGCTGGTAATGATCATTTCGCGCTGCTTTTCGTCGGTGCGGGCGACCCGTACGTTGTCGATCAGTTCGACTTCGCTGCCGTCCGGGTTGACTTCGGCGCGGGTGCTCTGCACGTGCCACGGGTATTCGGTACCGCGGTACAGGTGCAGGTCCGGCGTGGTCAGCAGGGTGATTTCGCTGGCCTTGAGGTGTTCGACCTTGTCGGCGGTCATTTCGTACTGCAGCTTGCCGTCGGGCAGGAACTGCACACTGTGGGCGTTGACCGCATAGTAGTCGATGGCGCTTTCGTCGACCTGGGTCACCGGCTTGTCGAGGAAGCTTTCCGGGCTGACATTCCAGTAGCCGATCGCCACCAGCAGGGCGGCGATCACCGCGAGCAGCGCAATGTTGCGGGCTTTCTTGCTGAACATGGGCAGCCTTACAGGTAGTTGGCGTTGGCAGCGTCCAGGGTGCCCTGGGCCTGCATGATCAGTTCGCAGAATTCACGGGCCGCGCCTTCGCCGCCACGTGCCTGGGTCACGCCATGGGCGTGCTGGCGAACGAACGGCGCGGCGTTGGCCACCGCCATGCCCAGGGCGACCCGGCGGATTACCGGCAGGTCGGGCAGGTCGTCGCCCAGGTAGGCCACTTGAGCATAGCTCAGGCCCAGTTCGGCGAGCAGGCCGTCCAGCACCACCAGTTTGTCCTCGCGGCCCTGGTACAGGTGCGGGATGCCGAGGTTCTTCGCCCGGCGCTCGACCACCGGGGTCTTGCGCCCGCTGATGATCGCGGTGGTCACGCCTGAGGCCATGAGCATCTTGATGCCCTGGCCGTCGAGGGTGTTGAAGGTCTTGAACTCGCTGCCGTCCTCGAGGAAGTACAGGCGCCCGTCGGTGAGCACGCCGTCCACGTCGAACACTGCCAGCTTGATGTTCTTGCCGCGTTGCATGAGGTCCTGGTTCATTCCATCGCTCCTTTACATCACGCCGGCGCGCAGCAGGTCGTGCATGTTCAGGGCGCCGGTGGGGCGGTCCTCGCGGTCCACCACCACCAGGGCGCCGATCTTGTGGTCTTCCATGATCTTCAGGGCCTCGGCCGCGAGCATTTCGGCGCGGGCCGTCTTGCCGTGCACGGTCATTACCTGGTCGATCAGGGTGGTGTGGACGTCGATGTTGCGGTCCAGGCTGCGGCGCAGGTCGCCGTCGGTGAAGATCCCTGCCAGCTTGCCATCGGCTTCGACGATCACGGTCATGCCCAAGCCTTTGCGGGACATTTCAAGGAGTGCGTCCTTGAGCAGGGTACCGCGGGGCACCTGGGGCAGTTCGTCGCCGGCGTGCATCACGTTCTCCACCTTGAGCAGCAGGCGGCGGCCCAGTGCACCACCCGGGTGCGAGAAGGCAAAGTCCTCGGCGGTGAAGCCGCGGGCTTCGAGCAGGGCAATGGCCAGCGCGTCGCCCAGCACCAGCGATGCGGTGGTGGAGGAGGTGGGGGCCAGGTTCAGCGGGCAGGCCTCTTGCTCGACGCGGGCGTCGAGGTTGACCTCGGCAGCCTGGGCCAGGGGCGAGTCCGGGTTGCCGGTCAGGCTGATCAGCTTGATGCCCAGGCGCTTGATCAGCGGCAGCAGGGTGACGATTTCGGCGGTGCTACCGGAATTCGACAGGGCAAGGATGACATCATCGCGGGTGATCATGCCCATGTCGCCATGGCTGGCTTCGGCCGGGTGCACGAAAAACGCCGGTGTGCCGGTGCTGGCCAGGGTGGCGGCGATCTTGTTGCCGATGTGCCCGGACTTGCCCATGCCGACCACGACGACCCGGCCCTTGCTGGCCAGGATCAGTTCGCAGGCCTTGACGAAATTGTCGTCGATGCGCGCCAGCAGGGCCTCTACGGCCTCGAGTTCCAGGCGCAGGGTGCGTTGGGCGGATTGGATCAGCTCGCTGGATTGGCTCATGTCGAAAAAGCAATGCCTGATGAAAAGGCGGCGATTATAGCTGCAATGAAAGAAACCCTCACGCTTTCGATTGCCGCGGTGAATGTCTCGCTAGCCTGTCGCAGGGCTGAACGACTCGTTAGCCGACCTTGGGGCGGCGCTGTCAGCGGTGCTATAGTTCGCCGCTATTCGGCCTGCCAGGGGCGCTTGTGCCTTCCAGATGGAGGCCGACGTCCATTAGGACGAGGCTGCACTAGCAAGGAGTCTAGATGAGTGTGGATAGCGCCTACGCGGTCGAGTTGAAGGGGGTTACCTTCAAACGCGGTTCGCGCAGCATTTTCAGCAACGTCGACATTCGCATCCCGCGCGGCAAGGTCACCGGTATCATGGGGCCATCGGGTTGCGGCAAGACCACGTTGCTCCGCCTGATGGGCGCGCAGTTGCGCCCCTCCAGCGGTGAGGTCTGGGTTGCCGGGCAAAACCTGCCGACGCTGTCGCGCAGCGACCTGTTCGACGCCCGCAAGCAAATGGGGGTGCTGTTCCAGAGCGGCGCGCTGTTCACCGATCTCGATGTGTTCGAGAACGTCGCGTTCCCGCTGCGCGTGCACACCCAGCTGTCGGACGAGATGATCCGCGATATCGTGCTGATGAAGCTGCAGGCCGTGGGGCTGCGCGGTGCCATCGACCTGATGCCCGACGAGCTGTCCGGTGGCATGAAACGCCGTGTGGCGTTGGCTCGGGCGATTGCCCTGGACCCGCAGATCCTCATGTACGATGAACCGTTCGTCGGCCAGGACCCGATCGCCATGGGTGTATTGGTGCGTCTGATCCGCCTGCTCAACGACGCCCTGGGTATCACCAGCATCGTCGTTTCCCATGACCTGGCGGAAACCGCCAGCATCGCCGACTACATCTATGTGGTAGGTGATGGCCAGGTGCTGGGCCAGGGGACGCCTGACGAGCTGATGGGCTCGGACAACCCGCGCATTCGCCAGTTCATGAAGGGCGATCCGGACGGCCCGGTGCCTTTCCATTTCCCTGCGCCTGACTACCGCGCCGACCTGCTGGGAGCGCGTTGATGCGCAGAAAATCCTTACTAGAACGTGTCCGCCTGCTGGGGCGCTCGGCCATCGACGTGCTGGCGGTGCTGGGGCGCTCCTGTCTGTTCCTGTTCCATGCGCTGATCGGCCGTGGCGGCATCGGTGGCGGCTTCCAGCTGCTGGTCAAGCAGCTGTATTCGGTGGGCGTGCTGTCGTTGGCGATCATCGTCGTGTCCGGCGTGTTCATCGGCATGGTGCTGGCGCTGCAGGGCTTCAGCATCCTGACCAAGTACGGCTCGGAGCAGGCAGTGGGGCAGATGGTTGCCCTGACCCTGCTGCGTGAGCTCGGCCCGGTGGTGACGGCATTGCTGTTCGCCGGCCGTGCCGGTTCGGCGCTGACCGCAGAAATCGGCAACATGAAGTCCACCGAGCAGTTGTCGAGCCTTGAAATGATCGGCGTCGACCCGCTCAAGTACATCGTCGCGCCGCGCCTGTGGGCCGGTTTCATCTCGCTGCCGTTGCTGGCGCTGATCTTCAGCGTGGTCGGCATCTGGGGTGGCTCGTGGGTGGCGGTGGACTGGCTGGGCGTCTACGAGGGCTCGTTCTGGGCCAACATGCAGAACAGTGTTTCGTTCACCGACGACGTGCTCAACGGGCTGATCAAGAGCCTGGTATTTGCCTTCGTCACGACCTGGATCGCCGTATTCCAGGGGTACGACTGTGAGCCCACCTCAGAAGGGATCAGCCGTGCCACCACCAAGACCGTGGTCTATGCCTCGTTGGCAGTGCTGGGTCTGGACTTTATTCTGACCGCCTTGATGTTTGGAGATTTCTGATGCAAAACCGCACCCTGGAAATCGGTGTCGGCCTGTTCCTCCTGGCCGGGATCCTGGCGCTGCTGCTGCTCGCCCTGCGTGTCAGCGGGCTGTCGGCCAGCCCGAGCAGCGATACCTATAAAGTTTATGCCTACTTCGACAATATCGCCGGTTTGACGGTCAGAGCTAAAGTGACCATGGCCGGTGTGACCATCGGCAAGGTTACCGCCATCGATCTGGACCGTGATTCGTACACCGGTCGGGTGACTCTGCAGCTGGACAAGTCGGTGGACAACCTGCCGACCGACTCCACTGCTTCGATCCTGACCGCCGGGTTGCTTGGCGAGAAGTACATCGGCATCAGCGTGGGCGGTGAGGACCAGGTGCTCAAGGACGGCGGGACCATCCACGACACCCAGTCGGCGCTGGTGCTGGAAGATCTGATTGGCAAGTTCCTGCTCAACTCCGTTGGCAAGGAACCGAAAGAAGCGCAACCGGCTAATTAAGGAGTTTCCATGATTTCCATCCTGCGACGTGGCCTGCTGGTCCTGCTGGCGGCCTTCCCCCTGCTGACCATGGCTGCGCAGACGCCTCACGATGTGGTTCAGGGCACCACCACTGAACTGCTGGGCGACCTCAAGGCCAACAAGGAACAGTACAAGTCCAACCCCAACGCCTTCTACGATGCGCTGAACCGCATCCTCGGCCCGGTGGTGGACGCTGACGGTATTTCCAGAAGCATCATGACCGTCAAGTACTCGCGCAAGGCTACCCCCGAGCAGATGCAGCGCTTCCAGGAAAACTTCAAGCGCAGCCTGATGCAGTTCTATGGCAATGCCCTGCTCGAGTACAACAACCAGGGCATCACCGTCGACCCGGCCAAGGCTGATGACGGCAAGCGCGCCAGCGTTGGCATGAAGGTCACCGGCAACAACGGTGCCGTGTATCCGGTGCAGTACACCCTGGAAAACATCGGCGGCGAGTGGAAGGTGCGTAACGTGATCGTCAACGGCATCAACATCGGCAAGCTGTTCCGCGACCAGTTCGCCGACGCCATGCAGCGCAATGGCAACGACCTGGACAAGACCATCGACGGCTGGGCCGGCGAAGTGGCCAAGGCCAAGCAGGCTGCCGACAACTCGCCAGAGAAGACCGTCAAATGAGTGAGGCCGGTGTAAGCATGGCCGAGCCGGGCGTGCTGCGCCTGGCCGGCGTGCTGGACTACCGCAGCGGGCCGGCCCTGCGCAAGCAGGGCAAGGCGCTGATCGCGGCCTGCCGCGAGGCGCAGTTGGTGCTCGATTGCTCGGCAGTGCAGCGCTCCACCAGTGTCGGCCTGTCGTTGCTGCTGGCATTCATGCGTGATGCCCAGGCCGCCGGCAAGGGTTGCCAGGTGCGCAGCATGCCCGACGACATGCGGGAAATTGCCGAGGTTTATGACCTCGATGAAGTGCTGGCAACCTGATGGCCTGGCACGGATGATGGCCCCTCGGTCAGCGAAGCCCTCGTTGGGCTTCGCAGGCGAGGGGCTTTTTTGTATGATGGCCGACCCGTGCGCATCGGGCGCCGATTGAGGTTGAGCATGCAGGCCGTAGAAGTTAAAAGCTTCCTTGAAGAGAAATTGCCGGGTTCCCGGGTCGAAGTTGAAGGCGAAGGCTGCAACTTCCAGTTGAACGTGATCAGCGACGAGTTGGCTGGCCTGAGCCCGGTCAAACGCCAGCAGGCGATCTATGCTCACCTGAATCCGTGGATCGCCAATGGCAGCATCCATGCGGTAACCATGAAATTTTTCAGCAGCGCAGCCTGGGCTGAGCGCACCTGAGCCAACGTGGCGGCGAGATTCCAATGGACAAACTGATTATTACTGGCGGCGCTCGCCTTGATGGCGAGATCCGCATTTCGGGCGCGAAGAACGCAGCCCTGCCGATTCTGGCGGCGACCCTGCTGGCCGACGGCCCGGTCACCGTGGGCAACCTGCCGCACCTGCACGACATCACCACCATGATCGAGCTGTTCGGCCGCATGGGCATCGAGCCGGTGATCGACGAAAAGCTGGCGGTCGAGATCGACCCTCGCACCATCAAGACCCTGGTTGCACCTTACGAGCTGGTCAAGACCATGCGTGCCTCGATCCTGGTGCTGGGCCCGATGGTCGCCCGTTTCGGCGAGGCCGAAGTGGCCCTGCCTGGCGGTTGCGCCATTGGCTCGCGCCCGGTCGACCTGCACATCCGTGGCCTCGAGGCCATGGGCGCGAAGATCGAAGTCGAAGCCGGCTACATCAAGGCCAAGGCGCCTGAGGGTGGCCTGCGCGGTGCGCACTTCTTCTTCGACACCGTGAGCGTGACCGGTACCGAGAACATCATGATGGCCGCTGCCCTGGCCAAGGGCCGCAGCGTGCTGCAGAACGCCGCGCGCGAGCCGGAAGTGGTCGACCTGGCCAACTTCATCAACGCCATGGGCGGCAAGGTTCAGGGCGCTGGTACCGACACCATCGTCATCGATGGCGTCGAGCGCCTGCACTCGGCCAACTACCGCGTGATGCCGGACCGTATCGAGACCGGTACCTACCTGGTTGCCGCTGCCGTGACTGGCGGCCGCGTCAAGGTCAAGGACACCGATCCGACCATCCTTGAAGCCGTACTGGAAAAACTCAAGGAAGCCGGTGCCGACATCAACACTGGCGAAGACTGGATCGAGCTGGACATGCACGGCAAACGGCCGAAAGCCGTCAACCTGCGTACCGCCCCGTACCCGGCGTTCCCGACCGACATGCAGGCGCAGTTCATCTCGCTCAACGCCATTGCCGAAGGCACCGGTGCAGTGATCGAGACGATCTTCGAAAACCGCTTCATGCACGTCTACGAAATGCACCGCATGGGCGCGCAGATCCAGGTCGAAGGCAACACTGCCATCGTCACTGGCGTCAAGGCGCTGAAGGGGGCCCCGGTAATGGCCACCGACCTGCGTGCTTCCGCCAGCCTGGTGCTGTCGGCGCTGGTAGCCGAAGGCGATACCCTGATCGATCGCATCTACCACATCGACCGTGGTTACGAGTGCATCGAAGAAAAACTGCAGATGCTGGGCGCGAAAATCCGTCGCGTACCGGGCTAGTAGCCCTTCGGCATACCGTGTGGGAGCGGGCTTGCCCGCGAATACCGGCAGAGCCGGTGCCATGCACCGCGGTGGTTGCTTTGCGGGCAAGCCCGCTCCCACAATGAATCAAATGCGGTCGGGCTCGACGCCCGGCCGGCAGTAGCCGCTTAAGGACCGACGTTCCAATGTTGACCATCGCGCTTTCCAAAGGCCGTATTCTCGACGATACCCTGCCGTTGCTGGCCGAGGCCGGTATCGTGCCGACCGAGAACCCGGACAAGAGCCGCAAACTGATCATTCCCACCACGCAGGACGATGTGCGCCTGCTGATCGTGCGTGCCACCGACGTGCCGACCTATGTCGAGCATGGTGCCGCCGACCTGGGTGTGGCCGGCAAGGATGTGCTGATGGAGTACGGCGGCCAGGGCCTTTACGAGCCCCTGGACCTGCAGATTGCCCGTTGCAAACTGATGACCGCTGGCGTGGTCGGCGCACCCGAGCCCAAGGGCCGTCTGCGCGTGGCTACCAAGTTCGTCAACGTAGCCAAGCGCTACTACGCCGAACAGGGCCGCCAGGTCGACATCATCAAGCTGTACGGCTCGATGGAACTGGCTCCGCTGATCAACCTGGCCGACAAGATCATCGACGTGGTCGACACCGGCAACACCCTGCGTGCCAACGGCCTGGAGCCCCAGGAGCTGATCGCCACGATCAGCTCGCGCCTGGTGGTCAACAAGGCCTCCATGAAAATGCAGCACGCCCGTATCCAGAGCCTGATCGACACGCTGCGCGGAGCGGTCGAATCGCGACACCGCGGCTGACTCTCTACCGACTGCGCGCGGCCTTCGCTGCCGCGCCCGTCTATCCGCGTCATAGCCATTTTTCTCGGGTGCCCGCGCGGATGGACTGGTAGCCTAGGGCGCCTGAGCATTCGCCAATAATCGAGGCCCTCGCCATGACCGTGTCCACTGCAATTGCCCGTCTCAACGCTGCTGATCCGGATTTCGCCCGACATCTGGATCATCTGCTGAGCTGGGAAAGTGTGTCCGATGACGCGGTCAACCAGCGCGTGCTCGACATCATCAAGGCCGTGCGCGAGCGTGGCGATGCGGCATTGGTGGAATTCACCCAGCGTTTCGATGGTGTCGATGCCAAGTCCATCGATGACCTGATCCTCGATCGCGAGCGCCTGGAACTGGCCCTGACCCGCATTACCCCGGTCCAGCGCGAAGCCCTGGAAAAGGCTGCCAACCGTGTGCGCATGTACCACGAGCGGCAGAAGCAGGATTCCTGGCAGTACACCGAGGCCGACGGCACCGTGCTTGGCCAGAAGGTCACCCCGCTGGACCGCGCCGGCCTGTATGTGCCGGGTGGCAAGGCGTCGTACCCGTCGTCGGTGCTGATGAACGCCATCCCGGCCAAGGTCGCCGGTGTGGCCGAAGTGGTGATGGTGGTGCCGACCCCGCGTGGCGAGGTCAACGAGCTGGTGCTGGCGGCTGCCTGCATCGCCGGTGTCGACCGTGTGTTCACCGTCGGTGGCGCCCAGGCTGTCGCTGCCCTGGCCTACGGTACCGAAAGCGTGCCGCAGGTGGACAAGATCGTCGGCCCGGGCAACATCTACGTCGCCACCGCCAAGCGCCACGTGTTTGGCCAGGTGGGTATCGACATGATCGCCGGCCCGTCGGAAATCCTCGTGGTATGCGACGGCCAGACCGACCCGGACTGGATCGCCATGGACCTGTTCTCCCAGGCCGAGCACGACGAAGATGCCCAGGCCATCCTGGTCAGCCCGGACGCCGCCTTCCTCGACCGCGTTGCCGCCAGCATCGACAAGCTGCTGCCGACCATGGAACGTGCCGAGATCATCGAGAAGTCGATCAATGGCCGTGGTGCGCTGATTCAGGTGCGTGACATGCAGCAGGCCATGGAAGTGGCCAACCGCATCGCACCCGAGCACCTGGAACTGTCGGTGGCCGACCCGCAGGCCTGGCTGCCGCACATCCGCCACGCTGGCGCGATCTTCATGGGTCGCCACACCAGCGAAGCGCTGGGCGACTACTGCGCAGGGCCCAACCACGTACTGCCGACCTCCGGCACCGCGCGTTTCTCGTCGCCGCTGGGGGTGTATGACTTCCAGAAGCGTTCGTCGATCATTTTCTGCTCCGAGCAGGGCGCGTCCGAGCTGGGCCACACCGCCTCGGTCCTGGCCCGTGGCGAGTCGCTGACCGCCCACGCCCGCAGCGCCGAATACCGCATCCTGACCCAAGAGAAGGGGAACTGAGCATGAGTCGATTCTGGAGCCCCTTCGTCAAGGACCTGGTGCCTTACGTGCCGGGCGAGCAGCCCAAGCTGGCCCGCCTGGTCAAGCTGAACACCAACGAAAACCCCTACGGCCCTTCGCCCAAGGCGCTGGAGGCCATGCGCGGCGAGCTGAACGACAACCTGCGCCTGTACCCGGACCCGAACGGTGACCGGCTGAAGCAGGCGGTGGCCGAGTACTACGGCGTGACGCCGGCACAAGTGTTCGTCGGCAACGGCTCGGACGAGGTGCTGGCGCACATCTTCCACGGCCTGTTCCAGCACGACGCACCGCTGCTGTTCCCTGACATCAGCTACAGCTTCTACCCGGTCTACTGCGGCCTGTACGGTATCGCCTTCGAGCAGGTGGCGCTGGACGAGCAGTTCCAGATCCGCATCGAGGACTACAACAAGCCCAATGCCGGCATCATCTTCCCCAACCCCAACGCGCCGACCGGTTGCCTGATGCCGCTGCAAGCGGTGGAGCAGTTGCTGCAGGCCAACCGTGATTCGGTGGTGGTGGTCGATGAAGCCTACATCGACTTCGGTGGCGAAACGGCGATCAGCCTGGTGGACCGCTACGACAACCTGCTGGTCACCCAGACCCTGTCGAAGTCGCGTTCGCTGGCCGGGCTGCGGGTTGGCCTGGCGGTGGGGCACCCGGACTTGATCGAGGCGCTGGAGCGGATCAAGAACAGCTTCAACTCCTACCCGCTGGACCGTGCCGCGATCGTCGGCGCGGCGGTGGCGTTCGAGGACCGCGAGTACTTCGAGGAAACCTGCCGCAAGGTGATCGACAGCCGCGAGGTGTTGGTCGGGCAGCTGCAGGCCAAGGGCTTCGAAGTGCTGCCGTCGGCGGCCAACTTCATCTTCGCCCGCCATCCGCAACAAGATGCCGGTGAGCTGGCTGCACGCCTGCGCGAGCAGGGCGTGATCGTGCGCCACTTCAAGCAGCCGCGCATTGCCCAGTTCCTGCGCATCACCATCGGTACGCCAGAGATGAACCAGGCGCTGCTCGATGCGTTGACCTGACGCCATCCACTGCCCTGCGCGGTCCTTGTAGGAGCGGCCTTGTGTCGCGAAAGGGCCGCAAAGCGGCCCCAGCAGTTTTTGCATCTGCGCTGAAATCCAGGGGCCGCTTTGCGGCCCTATCGCGACACAAGGCCGCTCCCACAAAAAATCGCGTCAGGTTTCTAATCGCTGCTCTCTTCAATGACAAACACTTTGCCCACCGGTATGCTGCGCCAATTCATCGGATGATTGGTTGAGTTGCATGAGTACCGAATTGACCAAGCGCTCCCTGGTCGAACTGGCCGTCGAGCGCATGCGCGAACGCATCGTGCTGGGCGACTGGCAAGTTGGCCAGCGTTTGCCGACCGAGCCGGAACTGGCCCTGCAGCTGGGCATAAGCCGCAACACCGTACGCGAGGCCATGCGTGTGCTGGCGTTCAGTGGCCTGGTGGAGATCCGCCAGGGCGACGGCAGCTACCTGCGCACGGCCCAGGACCCGCTGCAGGCGGTGCAGGCGATGTCACGCTGCACGCCCGAGCAGGCCCGTGAAACCCGGCACATCCTCGAAGCCGAGGCCATCGGCCTGGCCGCGCTGCGCCGAACCGACGCCGACCTGCAGGCGTTGCGTGATGCCCTGGCCAACAGTGCCGGGCATTTTCACGGTGATATCGATGCTTATGTGGCCTGCGACCTGGTGTTTCACCAGCGGCTGGTCGATGCCGCCCACAACCCGGCCTTGAGTGAGCTGTACCGGTACTTTTCCGGGGTGGTGGCTGCCGCGCTGCAGCACAACATGGCGACCGTGCCGCGCTGCCAGGCCACGTTCGACCTGCATGGGCAGATCCTTGCCGCCATCGAGCAACGCGATGCGGAGCAGGCCAAGCGCCTGAGCCGTACCCTTATCGAATCCTGACTCCGAGAAGGCCATGGCTGATTCCATCACCCGTAACACCCCACCGAGCGAGCGGGACCTCGATGAGTTGCTGATCGACGCCGAGGCTGACGACGAACAGGTCCAACAGCAGCCGGTACAGGTACAGCGGCCTTGGCTGTTGTTGCTCGGCCTGGTGCTGGTGGCTTTGAACCTGCGCCCGGCATTGTCGAGCATGGCGCCGGTGCTGGGCCAGGTGTCCGAAGGCCTGGGGCTGAGCGCCTCGCAGGCCGGTTTGCTGACCACCTTGCCAGTGCTGTGCCTGGGCCTGTTCGCCCCCTTGGCGCCGATGCTGGCGCGGCGCTTTGGCAGCGAGCGGGTGATCCTCGGCATCCTCGCCACCCTGGCGCTCGGCATTGTTGTGCGCAGTAGCCTGGGGGCTGCCGGGGTGTTCCTCGGCAGCCTCATGGCGGGGGCCAGCATCGGCATCATTGGCGTGCTGCTGCCGGGCATCGTCAAGCGCGATTTCCCGCAGCACGCTGGCACGCTGACCGGCGTGTACACCATGGCGTTGTGCCTGGGCGCCGCCATGGCGGCTGGCGCCACGGTGCCCCTGGCCCAGCATTTCGACGGCAGCTGGGCGCTGGGGCTTGGCTTCTGGATGCTGCCGGCACTGCTGGCCATGCTGGTATGGCTGCCGCAGGCCCGCCAGGGTCATGGCCTGCACAAGGTGGCCTATCGCGTGCGTGGGCTGTGGCGTGATCCGCTGGCCTGGCAGGTGACCCTGTACATGGGCCTGCAGTCGTCACTGGCCTACATCGTCTTTGGCTGGTTGCCATCGATCCTGATCGGTCGCGGCCTGAGCCCGACCGAGGCGGGGCTGGTGCTGTCGGGGTCGGTGATCGTGCAGCTGGTCAGTTCGCTCAGTGCGCCCTGGCTGGCCACTCGCGGCAAGGACCAGCGCCTGGCGATCGTGCTGGTCATGCTGATTACCCTGGCCGGTCTGTTCGGTTGCCTGTATGCGCCGCTTTCCGGGCTGTGGGGTTGGGCGGTTGTGCTGGGCCTAGGGCAGGGCGGTACCTTTGCCCTGGCGCTGACCTTGATCGTGCTGCGCTCGAAGGATGCCCATGTGGCGGCGAACCTGTCGAGCATGGCGCAGGGGGTGGGTTATACCCTGGCGTCGATGGGGCCGTTTGCGGTGGGGCTGGTGCATGACCTGACCGGGGGCTGGGCGGCAGTGGGGTGGATCTTTGCCGTGCTGGGGGTGGGGGCCATCGTCTTCGGCCTGGGCGCCGGGCGGGCTTTGCATGTGCAGGTGAGCAGCGAGAAAGTCTGAAGCTGATATTGGCAGTGCTGGCCTCTTCGCGGGCACGCCCGCTCCCACAGGAGAGCCACAGGATCAAAGCATGCATGGATCTTGTGGGAGCGGGCGCGCCCGCGAAGAGGCCGGTACTGGCATAAGCAACCGGGGCAGATTATCGTGCTGCTATCATCCCCCAGGACGGACCAGCCCCCATGAGCGACGCCAACCGCGACCTGATCACCCGCTTCTACCAGGCCTTCCAGCGCCTGGACGCCGAGGCCATGGTCGCCTGCTACAGCGACGATATCGTCTTCAGCGACCCGGTCTTCGGCACCTTGCGTGGCAAGGATGCAGGCGACATGTGGCGAATGCTCACCAGCCGGGCCAAGGACTTCACCCTGACCTTCGACAACGTCCGCGCCGATGAACGCACGGGCGCCGCACATTGGGTGGCCACCTACCTGTTCAGCCAGACCGGCCGCATCGTGGTCAACGATATCCAGGCGCGTTTCGTGATTCGTGACGGGCTGATCTGCCAGCACGATGACCAATTCGACTTGTGGAGTTGGTCGCGGCAGGCGCTGGGTGTGCCTGGCATGCTGCTGGGCTGGTCGCCGCTGGTGCAGAACAAGGTGCGCCAGCAGGCGTTCACAGGATTGCGAGCATTCCAGCAGGCCCAGGGTGAGTGAGCCCGTCGAAATTGCCGCGAGCAAACCCTGGTATGTCTACTTGGTAAGGGCTGCCAATGGATCGCTGTATTGCGGTATCAGCGATGACCCGCAGCGGCGCTTTCTGGCGCATCAGAAAGGGCAGGGCGCGCGCTACTTCAAGACCAGCCCGGCCCAGGCGCTGGTGTATGTGGAGCAATGGCCGGACAAGGGCGAGGCGTTACGCCAGGAGCGGCTGGTGAAGCGGCTGCGCAAGTCGGCGAAGGAGGCGTTGGTGGCCTCCTATGGCGCAGTAGTGGCTGCTAATTAGGGCCGCTTCGCGCCCCATCGCCGGCAAGCCAGCTCCCACTTCGACTGCATGGACCTCAGGCCTGTGCAGTACCTGTGGGAGCTGGCTTGCCGGCGATGGGCTGCCCAGCAGCCGCGGGGCCATCAGTCCTTGCGCCGCTTCAACTGATCCACCAAGGTGGTCGGAAGACCCTTGATGATCAAGGTCCCTGCCTCTTCGTCATACTCGACCTTGTCCCCCAGCAGGTGCGCTTCGAAGCTGATCGACAACCCCTCGGCACGGCCGGTAAAACGGCGGAACTGGTTGAGGGTGCGCTTGTCTGCGGGGATTTCCGGCGACAGGCCGTAGTCCTTGTTGCGGATGTGGTCGTAGAACGCCTTGGGCCGGTCCTCGTCGATCAGGCTGGACAGCTCTTCCAGCGTGACCGGCTCGCCCAGCTTGGTCTGGGTAGTGGCGTACTCGACCAGGGTCTGGGTTTTTTCGCGGGCAGACTCTTCCGGCAGGTCTTCGCTCTCGACGAAGTCACTGAAGGCCTTGAGCAGGGTGCGGGTTTCGCCCGGGCCGTCGACGCCTTCCTGGCAGCCGATGAAATCGCGGAAGTAGTCCGAGACCTTCTTGCCGTTCTTGCCCTTGATGAACGAAATGTACTGTTTGGAGTTCTGGTTGTTCTTCCACTCCGACAGGTTGATGCGCGCCGCCAGGTGCAGCTGGCCAAGGTCGAGGTGGCGCGAAGGCATCACGTCGAGCTCGGCGTTCACCGCCACGCCTTCGCTGTGGTGCAGCAGGGCGATCGCCAGGTATTCGGTCATGCCTTGCTGGTAATGGGCAAACAGGATGTGGCCGCCGGTGGACAGGTTGGATTCTTCCATCAGCTTCTGCAGGTGCTCCACGGCCACGCGGCTGAAGGCGGTAAAGTCCTTTTCTTCGTCCAGGTACTGCTTCAGCCAGCCGCTCAGCGGGTAGGCGCCGGACTCACCGTGGAAAAAGCCCCAGGCCTTGCCTTGCTTGGCGTTGTAGCTGTCATTGAGGTCGGCAAGCAGGTTTTCGATGGCGTCGGAGGCAGCCAGTTCGCAATCGCGGGCATGCAGCACGGCGGGGCTGCCATCGGGCTTTTTGTCGATCAGGTGAACGATGCAATGACGGATTGGCATGGAATTCTCGGCGAGCTGCAAAAGTCGTCCAGTTTACCCTAGACACAAGGTGGTGCAGTGGCCGGATGTTGGCAGAAATGCCGGTTGTTCGTTTTTTGTTCAAATTTGTGCGTTTTAGGCTAAAACCCCCGAAAAACCTGCATTAAATCGAAGCGCGCAGCGGATATTTATCCGTTCCTGTGGTAGCTTTGCGCGGTCTTGCGCCCCTTGTGTGGCGCATTGCTGGCAGCGTGCTGTCGTCGTGTCGAACCAAACGTCGATTTGCGTATCTACATACGCGATTGGCGCGGCCCTCCACTTTCAGGGGCTGGCCCGATAACGTCGTAGTCCGCTGCATAACCATCGAATTTGATAGGGAAGGAACACCACCATGGCATTGACCAAAGACCAACTGATTGCCGACATCGCCGAATCGATCGCCGCGCCAAAAGCCACCGCCAAGAACGCTCTGGAGCAACTGGGCCAGATCGTTGCCGACCAGCTGGAAAACGGCGCTGAAATCACTCTGCCAGGCATCGGCAAGCTGAAAGTCGCTGAGCGTCCTGCCCGTACCGGCCGCAACCCTTCGACTGGCGCTGCCATCGAAATCGCTGCCAAGAAAGTCGTCAAGTTCGTTCCAGCCAAAGTGCTGACCGACGCCATCAACAAGTAATTGTTGAAGCTTTGACGAAACCGCGCCCGGCTTGCCCGGGCGCGGTTTTTTCATGCCTGGGTTTTACGCCCGGCGTGCCAGGCCTGGCGCGCGGCGTCGTCGTGGAAGCTCCAGGCGACCATGCGACTTTGCTTCTGCCCTTGGCCCATTTCACTGATGCGCACGGCCTTGGCGCCCGCTTTCCTGAGCGCAGCCTCGATCCCCGGCAGGTTGCTGGCCTTGGACACCAGGCTGGTGAACCACAGTACCCGCTCGGCGTACTGCACGCTTTCGCTGACCAGTTGGCTGACAAAGCGGATTTCGCCGCCTTCGCACCACAGTTCGTTGTTCTGGCCGCCGAAGTTGAGCACCGGCAGCTTGCGCTTGGGGTCCTGCTTACCGAGGTTCTTCCACTTGCGCTGGCTGCCGCGGGTGGCTTCGTCGCGTGAGGAATGGAAGGGCGGGTTGCACAGGGTGAGGTCGAAGCGTTCGCCCTCCTGCAGCAGGCCGCTGAGGATGTGTGCACGGTTGGTCTGCTGGCGCAGGGTGATGGCCTTGCCCAGGCCGTTGGCCTGGACGATGGCCTTGGCCGAAGCCAGGGCCACGGGGTCGATGTCCGAGCCGAGGAAGCGCCAGCGGTAGTCGCTGTGGCCCAGCAGTGGGTAGATGCAGTTGGCCCCCACGCCGATGTCCAGCGCACGCACCTGGGCGCCCTTGGGGATCTCGCCGGCATTGTCGTCGGCCAGCAGGTCGGCGGCCACGTGGATGTAGTCGGCGCGGCCGGGAATCGGCGGGCACAGGTAGTCGGCGGGGATATCCCAGTGCTGGATGCCGTACTGGGCCTTCAGCAGGGCACGGTTGAACACCCGCACGGCCTCGGGGTTGGCGAAGTCGATGCTGGGTTTGCCGTGGGGGTTGGTGATGGTGAAGCGCGCCAGGTCAGGGTGGGCCTTGATCAGGCTGGGGAAGTCGTAGCGGCCCTGGTGGCGGTTGCGCGGGTGCAGGGTGGGTTTGTTCGGGGTCATGGCAGTGTCCAGCCCTATACGAGCGGTGGCTGATAGAGCCTGGGGCTGCTTTGCAGCCCTTTCGCGACACAAGGCCGCTCCTACAGGATAGCGGCGCCCTTCAGACCGGCGCCGTCCCTGTAGGAGCGGCCTTGTGTCGCGAAAGGGCCGCAAAGCGGCCCTAGCTTTTTCTCTAGTGATTAAAGCGCTGCAATCCGCGCATGCTGCTCGGTGAAGTTGGCCAGGGCCTGTTCGGACTCGGCCAGCTTGGCGCGCTCCTTCTCGATCACGGCAGGCGGTGCCTTGTCGACGAAGGCGGCGTTGGACAGCTTGCCACCCACGCGTGCCACTTCACCCTGCAGGCGCTGGATTTCCTTGTTCAGGCGCGCCAGCTCGGCATCCTTGTCGATCAGGCCGGCCATTGGCACCAGCACTTGCAGGTCACCGACCAGGGCGGTGGCCGACAGCGGCGCTTCGTCGGCATCGCCCAGTACGGTGAACGACTCGACCTTGGCCAGCTTCTTCAGCAGGGCTTCGTTTTCCTGCAGGCGACGCTGGTCGTCGGCGTTGGCGTTCTTCAGGAACAGCGGCAGCGGCTTGCCCGGGCCGATGTTCATTTCGGCGCGGATGTTGCGCAGGCCGACCATCAGCTCCTTGAGCCACTCGATGTCGCCTTCGGCGGCAGCATCGATGCGGCTTTCATTGGCCACCGGCCATGGCTGCAGCATGATGGTCTTGCCTTCGATGCCGGCCAGCGGTGCGATGCGCTGCCAGATTTCTTCGGTGATGAACGGCATGAACGGGTGTGCCAGGCGCAGCGCCACTTCCAGCACGCGCACCAGGGTGCGGCGAGTGCCACGGGCGCGCTCGACCGGGGCGTTCTCGTCCCACAGCACTGGCTTGGACAGCTCCAGGTACCAGTCGCAGTACTGGTTCCAGATGAACTCGTACAGCGCCTGGCTGGCCAGGTCGAAGCGGAACTGCTCCAGCTGGCGGGTCACTTCGGCTTCGGTACGCTGCAGCTGCGAGATGATCCAGCGGTCGGCCAACGACAGCTCGTAGGCCTCGCCGTTCTGGCCGCAGTCCTCGCCCTTGTCCAGCACGTAGCGGGCGGCGTTCCAGATCTTGTTGCAGAAGTTGCGGTAGCCTTCGACGCGGCCCATGTCGAACTTGATGTCGCGGCCGGTGGAGGCCAGCGAGCAGAAGGTGAAGCGCAGGGCGTCGGTGCCGTAGCTGGCGATACCTTCGGGGAACTCGGCCTTGGTCTGCTTGGCGATCTTCTCGGCAAGCTTGGGCTGCATCATGCCGCTGGTGCGTTTTTCCAGCAGGGCGTCGAGGGTGATGCCGTCGACGATGTCCAGCGGGTCCAGCACGTTGCCCTTGGACTTGGACATCTTCTGGCCCTGGCCGTCACGTACCAGGCCGTGCACGTACACGGTCTTGAACGGTACCTGCGGGGTGCCATCCTCGTTCTTGATCAGGTGCATGGTCAGCATGATCATGCGCGCAACCCAGAAGAAGATGATGTCGAAGCCGGTCACCAGCACGTCGGTGGAGTGGAACTTCTTGAGGAACTCGGTCTGTTCCGGCCAGCCCAGGGTAGAGAAGGTCCACAGGCCCGAACTGAACCAGGTGTCGAGTACGTCGTCGTCCTGGCGCAGGACCACGTCGGCGCCCAGGTTGTGCTTGGCGCGCACTTCTTCCTCGTTGCGGCCGACATAGACCTGGCCGGCCTCGTCGTACCATGCCGGGATGCGGTGGCCCCACCACAGCTGGCGGCTGATGCACCAGTCCTGGATATCACGCATCCAGGAGAAGTACATGTTCTCGTACTGCTTGGGCACGAACTGGATGCGGCCATCTTCCACGGCGGCGATGGCAGGTTCTGCCAGCGGCTTGGTGGAAACGTACCACTGGTCGGTCAGCCACGGCTCGATGACGGTGCCCGAACGGTCGCCTTTCGGCACTTTCAGCGCGTGGTCATCGATGCTGACCAGCAAGCCCTGGGCATCCAGGTCGGCGACGATCTGCTTGCGCGCGACGAAGCGGTCGAGGTTGGCATACTGGGCCGGCAGGCGGGTGTCCACCTGCTCGTTGACGCTGCCGTCGAGGTTGAAGGCCTGCGCGCTGGCCAGCACGAAGGCGTTCTTGTCGAAGATGTTCAGCAGCGGCAGGTTGTGGCGCTTGCCGACTTCGTAGTCGTTGAAGTCGTGGGCCGGGGTGATCTTCACGCAGCCGGTACCGAACTCGGGGTCGCAGTAGTCGTCGGCGATGATCGGGATGCGGCGGCCGACCAGCGGCAGTTCGACGAACTTGCCGATCAGTGCCTGGTAGCGCTCGTCGTTCGGGTTGACCGCCACGGCGGCGTCACCCAGCAGGGTTTCCGGACGGGTGGTGGCGACTACCAGGTAGTCCTTGCCTTCGGCGGTCTTGGCGCCGTCGGCCAGTGGGTAGCGCAGGTTCCACAGGTGGCCCTTCTCGTCGTGGTTTTCCACTTCGAGGTCGGAGATGGCCGTGTGCAGCTTGGTGTCCCAGTTGACCAGGCGCTTGCCGCGGTAGATCAGGCCATCTTCATGCAGGCGCACGAAGGCTTCCTTGACCGCTTCGGACAGGCCGTCGTCCATGGTGAAGCGCTCGCGGCTCCAGTCGACCGACGAGCCCAGACGGCGGATCTGACGGCTGATGTTGCCACCGGACTGGTCCTTCCATTCCCAGACCTTTTCCAGGAACTTTTCGCGGCCCAGGTCATGCCGGTTCTGGCCCTTGGCCTCGAGCTGGCGCTCGACCAGCATCTGGGTGGCGATACCGGCGTGGTCGGTGCCTGGCTGCCACAGGGTGTCGCGGCCTTGCATGCGGCGGAAACGGATCAGGGCGTCCATGATCGCGTTGTTGAACCCGTGGCCCATGTGCAGGCTGCCGGTCACGTTCGGCGGCGGGATCATGATGGTGTAGGACTCGCCTGCACCTTGTGGGGCGAAATAGTTCTCGGACTCCCAGGTGTTGTACCAGGAAGTTTCGATGGCGTGCGGCTGGTAGGTCTTATCCATGCGCGGCGGGACCCTGTGCATTTATTCGGGAAAGCCGGGAAGTATAACCAAGCTGGGGGCCGCAGGCGACAAGCTGCTGACAACTGTCGGAACAGTGGCGCCTGCTTCGCGGGCTCGCCCGCTCCCACAGGTGCACCACAGGTCTTGTGGGCTGTGGGGCCCTGTGGGAGCGGGCGTGCCCGCGAAGCAGGCGACCCGGATGTTCGGTTTTACTCGGAACGCTTGATCAACCGCTCGATCCGCGCATCCAGCCGGCGCTTGATCTCGTTCTCGATGTGCGGGGTGAAGTCGTTGATCACGTCCTGCATGATCATCTGCGCCGCCGCACGCAGTTCGCTTTCCAGGTGCAGCAGAGTGTCCTGGCGACGAGTCTGCGGGTCATCTTCGGGTTCGGCAGCTATTGGTTCGGCCGCAGGCACATGATTGCCGGGCGCTTCTTCCAGCAGCAACGGGATCTGCTCCACCGTCTCGGTCAGTAGCGGCGGTTGCAGGTCGGCGTCGCCAAGCAACTGGCGTATCGACTCGAGGTCATCGAGCAGATGGGCGGAATCGGGCAGGGGGGAGGGCTTGTCCATCGTCGTCAAAGTCGCTGTAAGCGGTGGTCTTGCAGAGCATAGCCCTGTTCACGGTAGAAACGGAATCGTTCACGGGCCGATTGGCGGATGCCTGGCTCTTCAACGACTATTTCGGCCACCCGTTCGAACTGGCCGACGAAGGCCGGTACGCCGGCACCCAGGTTGATCAACAGGTCGTGGTGGTCGCCTGCACTGTCGGCGGCCAGGCCCAATGCCACGCTGGCATCGGCATGTACCTCCGCGAGGTCGTGGGGCACGAAGGCCTCGCCCTTGAAACGCCACAGGCGTTGGTCCAGCTCGCTGCGCTGCTCGGCGTCCTGGCAATGCAGGTAGACCCGGTGGCCAAGGCGCCAGGCCTTTTCGCACAGCTTGCAGGCGAAATCGAGCCGCGCCGAAAGCGAGTCGGTGGGCAGGATGTAGAAATCGACTTTGCTCATGGTGGTATCGCCGGCCGGTGGCGCGCGGGGCACCACCGGCTTCATGGCGTCAGGCGCCAGCGCGGTCCAGCAGGTACTGGGTCAGCAGGGGCACAGGGCGGCCAGTGGCGCCCTTGTCCTTGCCACCGCTGACCCAGGCGGTGCCGGCGATGTCCATGTGCGCCCAGTCGTAGGCCTTGGCAAAGCGCGACAGGAAGCAGCCGGCGGTGATGGTGCCGGCCTTCGGCCCGCCGATGTTGCCCATGTCGGCGAACGGGCTGTCCAGCTGCTCCTGGTACTCATCGAACAGCGGCAGCTGCCAGGCACGGTCGTCGGCGCGCTTGCCGGCGTCGAGCAACTGGCCGACCAGGTCGTCGTTGTTGCCCATCAGGCCGGTGGTGTGGCTGCCCAGGGCGACGATGCAGGCACCGGTCAGGGTGGCGATGTCGATGACTGCCTGCGGCTTGAAGCGCTCGGCGTAGGTCAGGGTGTCGCACAGCACCAGGCGGCCTTCGGCGTCAGTGTTGAGGATTTCCACGGTCTGCCCGCTCATGGTGGTGACGATGTCACCCGGGCGGGTGGCGCCGCCGCTCGGCATGTTCTCGGCGCAGGCCAGCAGGCACACCAGGTTGATCGGCAGCTGCAGCTCGAGCACCGCACGCAGGGTGCCGAGCACGCTGGCGGCACCGCACATGTCGTACTTCATTTCGTCCATGCCGGCACCAGGCTTGAGGCTGATGCCACCGGTGTCGAAGGTAATGCCCTTGCCCACCAGCACGAACGGCTTGTCCGCCTTCTTGCCGCCCTGGTAGTTGAGCACGATCAGGCGTGGTGGCTGGTCGCTGCCCTGGCCGACGGCGTAGAACGCGCCCATGCCCAGGTCCTTGATCTTCTTCTCGTCCAGCACTTCGACTTTCAGCGCCTTGTGCGCCTTGCCCAGGTCCTTGGCCTGTTCGGCCAGGAAGCTTGGGTGGCACAGGTTGGGCGGCAGGTTGCCCAGGTCGCGGGTGAAAGCCATGCCGGTGGCGATGGCGCTGGCATGCTTGACGGCACGCTCGACCTCGGCCTGGCCGGCCTTGTCGGCCAGCAGGGTGACCTTCTTCAGGGCGCGCGGCTCGGCCTTCTGGCTCTTGAAGCGATCGAACACGTATTCGCCGTCGAGCAGGGTTTCGGCCAGCAGGCGGTACTTGCCATAGTGGGCATCGCGGTTGCTGACCGCGATGTCGTCCAGGGCCAGCACTGCGTCAGCGCCGTTCAGGCCCTTGAGCACGCCGGCGACGCTGGCGACCAGTTTGCGCCAGGCGCGGTCGCCCAGGGCTTCGTCCTTGCCGCTGCCCACCAGCAGCACGCGCTCGGCCTTCAGGCCCGCGAGGTTCTGCAGGAGCAGGGTCTGGCCCGGCTTGCCGGCCAGGTCGCCACGCTTGAGCACGGCACTGATGGCGCCCTCGCTGGCCTGGTCGACGGCCTTGGCCACGGCGCCGAGCTTGCGGTTTTCACCTACCGGGAGGACCAGGGTGGCGGTTTTTACGGATGCAGCAGCTACGCTTTTTACAACCAGTTCCATGTCAGGATCCCCGAATGATCGATACAGTCGGCGCTGTGTGTTCCAGCGCTCTGGACGGGCCTGGCCGCGTCGTCGCGCGCCAGCGGAAAAGCTGCCAGTTTGAGCCTGCGGCGAGCGTGCTGACAACCCCGTTATGCGCCTTCATGCGCGGCGAAGTGACAGGGGCGGTCAATCACAGGATAATGCGCGCACTTTACATGGAGGTTCGCCTTTGGCGAACCGGCATTGGTCTTGGCTGTACTAAGTCATTGTCTGGCGCCATTGATTGGCAGTCCGCCCTGACAACCCAGGAGTGTCTGGTTTGATCGTCTTTCGTTATCTGTCCCGCGAGGTCCTGGTGACCTTGAGCGCCGTCAGCGCCGTGCTGCTGGTGATCATCATGAGTGGGCGCTTCATCAAGTACCTGGCCCAGGCTGCCCAGGGTGTGCTCGACCCGAGCGTGCTGTTCCTGATCATGGGCTTCCGTCTGCCGGGCTTCCTGCAGCTGATCCTGCCTCTGGGGCTGTTCCTCGGCATTCTCCTGGCGTACGGGCGCCTGTATCTGGAAAGCGAGATGACCGTGCTGTCGGCCACCGGCATGAGCCAGCAGCGCCTGCTGGGCCTGACCATGGCACCGGCCGCCCTGGTCGCCCTGCTGGTGGCCTGGCTTAGCCTGAGCCTGGCGCCGCTGGGTGTTGCCCAGGTGCAACAGATCATCAGCCAGCAGGATGCCCTGACCGAGTTCGACACCCTGGTGCCGGGCCGCTTCCAGACCCTGCGCGACGGCTCGCGGGTGACCTACACCGAAGAGCTGTCGGACGACCGCATCAACCTGGCCGGGGTGTTCATTTCCGAGAAGCGCTTCAACCAGGACAAGACCAAGGACCGCGCCCCATCGGTGCTGGTTGCCGAAAAAGGCCACCAGGAAATCCAGGCCGACGGCAACCGCTATCTGGTGCTGGAAAACGGTTACCGTTACGACGGCAACCCGGGCCAGGCCGATTACCGTGCAATCAAGTACGACACCTACGGCGTGCTGCTGCCCAAGCCGGAAGTCGCCGAGGAAGTGACCGATCGCGAAGCCATCCCCACTTCCGAGCTGATCGGCAAGAAAGGCCTGCGTGAGCGCGCCGAGCTGCAATGGCGGCTGTCGCTGCCGATCCTGGTGTTCATCGTCACCATGCTGGCGGTGCCGCTGTCCCGGGTCAACCCGCGCCAGGGCCGCTTCCTCAAGCTGCTGCCGGCAATTCTTCTGTACATGGCCTACCTGACAATGCTGATTTCCGTACGTGGCGCCCTCGAGAAGGGCAAACTGCCGATCGCCCTGGGCATGTGGTGGGTCCACGGCCTGTTCCTGCTGATCGGCCTGGGCCTGATGTACTGGGAGCCGCTGCGTCTCAAGCGCGCCGCCCGTCGTGCGGAGGTGGCCCATGGGTAAGCTCGACCGCTACATCGGCCAGAGCGTGCTGCTGGCCATCCTCGCCGTGCTGGGGATCATCCTCGGCCTGGCTTCGCTGTTTGCCTTCATCGACGAGATGAGCGACCTGAGTGACACCTACACGGTGATGGAGGCGGGCAACTTCGTCCTGCTGACCGCACCGCGGCGCCTGTACGAAATGCTGCCGATGGCTGCCTTGATCGGCTGCCTGATCGGCCTGGGCAGCCTGGCCAGCAGCAGCGAACTGACCATCATGCGTGCTGCCGGGGTTTCCATCGGGCGCATCGTCTGGGCGGTGATGAAGCCGATGCTGGTACTGATGCTGGTCGGCCTGCTGATCGGCGAGTACGTGGCGCCGGTGACCGAGAACAAGGCCCAGGCCGACCGTTCCCTGGCCCAGGGTGGTGGTGATGCGCAAAGCTCCAAGCGCGGCATGTGGCACCGCCAGGGCGAGGAGTACGTGCACATCAACGCCGTGCAGCCTAACGGCCTGCTGCTGGGTGTGACCCGTTACCGCTTCGACAGCGAGCGCAAGATCGTCACCTCGAGCTTTGCCCGCCGTGCACAGTACCAGGACGACCACTGGATGCTCAGCGACGTGCGCACCACCTTCTTCCGTGGCGATCACACCGAAGTGGTGACCGCGCCGCAGGAGCGCTGGGACGTTTCGCTCACGCCGCAGCTGCTCAATACCGTGATCCTGGCGCCGGAGTCGCTGTCCATCACCGGGCTGTGGGACTACATCCACTACCTGTCCGACCAGGGCCTGAACAATGCCCGTTACTGGCTGGCGTTCTGGACCAAGGTGTTGCAGCCGATGGTGACCGCGGCGCTGGTGCTGATGGCCATTTCCTTCATCTTCGGCCCGCTGCGTTCGGTAACCCTTGGCCAGCGCGTGTTCACCGGTGTACTGGTGGGCTTCGTGTTCCGCATCGCCCAGGACCTGCTGGGGCCTTCGAGCCAGGTGTTCGGCTTCCCGCCGCTGCTGGCGGTGGTGATCCCGGCAGGCATCTGCGCGCTGGCCGGTGTGTGGTTGTTGCGCCGGGCAGGTTGATGGCCTGAGCTGTACAAAAAAGCCGACCTCAGGGTCGGCTTTTTGCTGGTATTTGTGTTGCCTTCTTCGCGGGCTTGCCCGCTCCCACAGGTTCATCACAGGTCCTGAGGATGGTGAGGTTCCTGTGGGAGCGGGCAAGCCCGCGAAGAGGCCGGAGCAGGCAATACAAGTCTCAGTTCATTTCTTCTGCTTCGGCACCCGCACCAGCTGGCTTTCCGAATAGATGTCATGCCAGCCCCTCTGGCGCTTGTCGATCAACACCCAGAAAAACCCCAGCCCCAGGCACAGCCACGAGGCAATCGACACCACGAAGCGCAGCAGCGCCTGCCACAGGCTGATGGCCGTGCCATCGGCGTTCTGCACCCGCACGCCCCACACCTGCATGCCCAGGGTCTGCCCGCCATGGGTCCAGAACTTGGCAAAGAAACCGAACAGGACGAACAGCAACACGGTGGACAACAGCGGGTCGCCGTCCAGTGCGCCAGCCTCGGTCAGCTCACGCATGCGGGCTTCGCCGATGATCGCCATCTGGATCATCTTGTAGGCACCGGCGGTCACGATCAGCAGCGCCGTGCACAGCAGGAAGTCGTAGAACATCGCCGCCAGGCGCCGGCCCAGGCCGACCGGCGGAAAATCACCCTGGGGTGTGAGCAGAGGCTTGGACATGCAAAACGGCTCCAGAAGACGAAGCCGCTATTCTACGGGCAAAAAAAAGCCCCTGCACTTGGCAGGGGCTTTTCTCGAAGTCGGGTTCGGCTTAGCCGGCGACCTGAACTTTGTCAGCCTGCATGCCTTTCTGGCCCTGGACTGCTTCGAAGGTGACCTTCTGGCCTTCTTTCAGGCTCTTGAAGCCGTTACCTTCGATAGCGCGGAAGTGCACGAACAGATCCGGACCGCTTTCTGGGGTGATGAAGCCGTAACCTTTTTCGTCATTGAACCACTTGACGGTACCGTTCTGACGCTCAGCCATTGTCTTATTTCCTATGAAGCTTGAATTTTGATGACAGTTTCTTTTGCAATAAAGGAAGCAAAAGATTACTGGGCTGGGTTGCAGGAAAGTAAGAGACGTCGAACGGGTTGTAGCAGATTGCGGCTACTGGCCCAGGTCACGAACTGTTGCGACCCATGCAAACACAGTGCAGTGACTCTACGCCAACTCCCGAGCGAAAAACAAGCCCTTGGTCGTATGGAAAATCGGCCGTTTGCCGATAACCGACCGATTTGTCGGAAACGGCATGGCGCCTGGCCTGGCGCCATGTTCAAAAGTTATTGGACAGGTTCGAAAACGAATATGTCGAACCTGCCCGCAACCTTCACAAAGCGGCTTCAGCCCCGGTAGTAACGTTGTGCCACGAAAGGCATTTTGCTGACTTTCAAGGCAACCTTCTTGCCGCGCACCACGGCAAACAGTGGGGTGTCGATAGCGCTATGTTCACTATCGATATAACCCATTGCTACAGGTGCACCGAGTGTCGGGCCAAAGCCGCCGCTGCACACTTTGCCTACAGGTTTATCGTTTGCATCGACAATATCCGCGCCTTCACGTACTGGGGTACGCTCCTGCGGCAACAGGCCCACACGTTTGCGCTCCACACCATCGCGCTGATGAGCGAAGATGGCCTCGGCACCCGGGAAACCGGCGGCACGCGCGCCATCGGCACGGCGAACCTTGGAAATGGCCCATAACAGGCTGGCTTCCACCGGCGTGGTTTCGGTGTTCATGTCGTGGCCATACAGGCACAGGCCGGCTTCCAGGCGCAGCGAGTCACGCGCACCCAGGCCGATCGGCTGTACTTCGGGCTCGGCCAGCAGGCGGCGGGCCAGGGCTTCGGCGGCATGTACCGGTACCGAGATTTCGTAGCCGTCTTCGCCGGTGTAGCCCGAGCGGCTGACGAAGCAGTCTTCACCCAGCAGTTTCACCGGGCGGAACTGCATGAAGGTCATGCCGGCCACTTCCGGGGCCAGGCGCTCCAGCACCTTGACCGCCGCCGGGCCTTGCAGGGCCAGCAGAGCGCGCTGCTCGAACAGCGGCTGCACCTCGCAACGGCTACCGATGTGCGCTTGCAGGTGGGCCAGGTCCTGGTCCTTGCAGGCGGCGTTGACCACCAGGAACAGCGTGTCGTCGCCCAGGTTGGCGACCATCAGGTCGTCGAGGATGCCGCCTTGCTCATTGGTGAACATGGCATAGCGCTGCATGCCCACCGGCAGGTCGATGATATCTACCGGCACCAGGCTTTCCAGGGCCTTGGCGGCATCGCTGCCGCGCAGGGTGATCTGGCCCATGTGCGAGACATCGAACAGGCCGGCCTGCTCGCGGGTGTGCAGGTGTTCCTTGAGCACGCCCAACGGGTACTGCACCGGCATGTCATAGCCGGCGAACGGCACCATGCGCGCACCCAGTTCCAGGTGCAGGGCGTGCAGTGGGGTCTTGAGCAGTGTTTCGGACATCGGTGACTCCTTGCTGTTGTTGTCGGGTCAACATTCGATGATGTTGACGGCCAGGCCGCCACGGGCGGTCTCTTTGTATTTGCTTTTCATGTCGGCGCCGGTCTGGCGCATGGTGCGGATGACCTTGTCGAGCGACACGTAGTGCTGCCCGTCGCCGCGCAAGGCCATGCGCACCGCGTTGATCGCCTTCACCGAGCCCATGGCGTTGCGCTCGATGCAAGGCACCTGGACCAGCCCGCCAATCGGGTCGCAGGTCAGGCCCAGGTTGTGTTCCATGCCGATTTCGGCAGCGTTCTCCACCTGCTGCACGGTGCCGCCCATCACCTCGCATAGCGCCCCGGCGGCCATCGAGCAGGCCACGCCAACCTCGCCCTGGCAGCCTACTTCGGCGCCGGAGATGGAGGCGTTTTCCTTGTACAGGATGCCGATGGCCGCGGCGGTGAGCAGAAACCGCACCACCCCGTCCTCGTTGGCTCCCGGTACGAAGCGCATGTAGTAATGCAGCACCGCCGGGACAATGCCCGCCGCGCCGTTGGTCGGCGCGGTGACCACACGCCCGCCGTAGGCGTTTTCCTCGTTCACCGCCAGGGCATAGAGGTTGACCCAGTCGAGTACCGACAGGGCATCGCGCAGGCTGGCTTCCGGGTTGCGGCTCAGCTGGCGGTACAACGCCGGTGCCCGGCGCTTGACCTTGAGCCCGCCCGGCAGGATGCCTTCATGCTGGCAACCGGCTTCGACGCAATCCTGCATCACCTGCCAGATGCGCAGCAGCCCGGCACGGGTTTCCGCCTCGGGGCGCCAGGCCGCCTCGTTGGCCAGCATTACCTGGCTGATCGACAGGTTTTGCCCGATGCAATGGCCGAGCAGCTCCTTGGCGGTCTTGAACGGGTAGGTCAGCGGTGTGCTGTCCTCGACGATGCGGTCGTGGCCGGCAGCGTCCTGGTCGACCACGAAACCGCCGCCCACCGAGTAGTACTCGCGGCTGCGGATTTGCAGGCCGGCCTCGTCGAAGGCGCGGAAGATCATGCCGTTGGGGTGGTAGTCCAGCGGCTTGCGGATCATCGCCAGGTGCTGCTTTTCGATGAACGCGATGCTGTGCTCGCCGAGCAGGTTCAGCCGACCGCTGTCGCGGATGGCCTGCAGGCGGGCAGGGATGGTGTCGGTGTCGATGACATCGGGGTGTTCGCCTTCAAGGCCCAGCAGCACGGCCTTGTCGCTGCCGTGGCCCTTGCCGGTGGCGCCGAGCGAGCCATACAGCTCGGCCTTGACGCTGACCGTGCTGGCGAGCAGGCCATCACGGCGCAGCCCTTCGGCGAAGCGCGCGGCGGCGAGCATCGGGCCGACCGTGTGCGAGCTGGAGGGGCCGATGCCGATCTTGAACAGGTCGAAGACGCTCAAAGACATGGTGGACCTCCAGCCAGGAATATTGGGCAAACGGTGAACCCTGTGGGAGCGGGCGTGCCCGCGAATGCGTCGTTGAAGCCAACATCGCATTCGCGGGCACGCCCGCTCCCACAGTGGACCACACCTCGAGTCAGGTGGCGGGCCCGAGGGCTATCAGGCGTCCTGATAGCTCTCGATCGACGGGCAGGCGCACACCAGGTTGCGGTCGCCGAACACGTTGTCGACCCGGCCGACCGGCGGCCAGTACTTGCCTTCCACCAGGCTCGGCAGCGGGTACACCGCCTGCTCGCGGCTGTAGCCATGGGCCCATTCGCCAACCAGCTCGGCCGCAGTGTGCGGGGCGTTCTTCAGCGGGTTGTCGTCCTTGTCCAGGCTACCGTTCTCGACCGCGCGAATTTCTTCGCGGATCTGGATCATCGCGTCGCAGAAACGGTCCAGTTCTTCCTTGGACTCGCTTTCGGTCGGTTCGATCATCAGCGTGCCCGCCACCGGGAAGGACATGGTCGGGGCGTGGAAGCCGAAGTCGATCAGGCGCTTGGCCACGTCGTCGACGCTGATACCGCTGGTGTCCTTGAGCGGGCGCAGGTCGAGGATGCACTCGTGGGCCACCAGGCCATTGCCGCCGGTATACAGAACAGGATAGTGCTCTTCCAGGCGACGGGCGATGTAGTTGGCGTTGAGGATCGCCATCTGCGAGGCACGCTTGAGGCCGGCACCGCCCATCATGCGGATGTACATCCAGGTGATCGGCAGGATGCTGGCGCTGCCGAATGGCGCAGCGCAAACCGCGCCCTCGGTGTTTTCCAGCTGCGCGTGGCCGGGCAGGAACGGCGCCAGGTGCGACTTGACGCCGATCGGGCCGACGCCCGGGCCGCCACCGCCGTGCGGGATGCAGAAGGTCTTGTGCAGGTTCAGGTGGGATACGTCGCCGCCGAACTTGCCCGGGGCGCACAGGCCGACCATGGCGTTCATGTTGGCGCCGTCGATGTACACCTGGCCACCGTTGTCGTGGATGATCGCGCAGATTTCGCCGATCGCTTCCTCGAACACGCCGTGGGTCGACGGGTAGGTGATCATGATCGCGGCCAGGCGCTCGCGGTGCTCGATGGCCTTGGCGCGCAGGTCCTCGACATCGACGTTGCCGCGGGCATCACAGGCGGTGACCACCACGCGCATGCCGGCCATGTGCGCGGTTGCCGGGTTGGTGCCGTGGGCCGACGACGGGATCAGGCAGATGTCGCGGTGGCCTTCGCCACGGCTGCGGTGGTAGGCGCGGATGGCCAGCAGGCCTGCGTACTCGCCCTGGGAACCGGCGTTGGGCTGCAGCGACACGGCGTCGTAGCCTGTGGCGGCGCAGAGCATGGCTTCCAGCTCGGTGGTCATCTGCAGGTAGCCCTGGCTCTGCTCGGCCGGGGCGAACGGGTGCAGGTTGCCGAACTCGGCCCAGGTGACCGGGATCATTTCGCTGGCGGCGTTCAGCTTCATGGTGCACGAGCCCAGCGGGATCATGCTGCGGTCCAGCGCCAGGTCCTTGTCGGCAAGGCGGCGCAGGTAGCGCATCAGCTCTGTTTCGCTGTGGTAGCGGTTGAATACCGGGTGCGCGAGGATGGCCGACTGGCGCAGCAGGGCGGCAGGCAGCAGCGAGCCGGTGCTGGCGGCCAGCGCGTTGAAGTCCGGCTGGGCCTGGTCGCCACCGATCAACTGCCACAGGGCCTCGACATCGGCCTGGCTACTGGTTTCGTCCAGCGACAGGCCCACGTGGGCCGCGTCGATCTGGCGCAGGTTGATGCCCTGGGCGCGCGCCCTGTCATGCAGGCTGGCAGTGGCACTGCCGGTGGCCAGGGTCAGGGTGTCGAAGGCGCTGGCGCCCACTACCTGCGCGCCCAGGGTCTTCAGGCCGGCGGCCAGGATCGCGGTCAGGGCATGGGTACGTTCGGCGATGCGCTTGAGGCCGGCCGGGCCGTGGTATACGGCGAACATGCTGGCGATGTTGGCCAGCAGCACCTGGGCGGTGCAGATGTTGCTGGTGGCCTTTTCGCGGCGGATGTGCTGCTCGCGGGTCTGCATGGCCAGGCGCAGGGCGGTCTTGCCGAAGCGGTCGATCGACACGCCGACCAGGCGGCCCGGCATGTCGCGCTTGAACGCGTCACGGGTGGAGAAGTAGGCCGCGTGCGGGCCACCGAAGCCCAGTGGCACGCCGAAGCGCTGGGCGCTGCCGATGGCTACGTCGGCGCCGAACTCGCCCGGCGGGGTCAGCAGGGTCAGGGCCAGCAGGTCGGCGGCCACGGCGACCAGGGCGTTGGCGGCGTGGAAGCGCTCGACCACTTCGCGGTAGTCGAACACTTCACCGTTGCTGGCCGGGTACTGCAGCAGGGCGCCGAAGAAGGCGCTGACATCGCCCAGCTCGCGCTCGTCGCCGACCACGATCTCGATGCCCAGCGGCTCGGCACGGGTGCGCAGCACGTCGAGGGTTTGCGGGTGGCAGTGCACGGAGGCGAAGAAGGCGTGGCTGGCCTTGTTCTTCGACAGGCGCTTGCAGAAGGTCATGGCCTCGGCCGCAGCGGTGGCTTCGTCGAGCAGGGAGGCGTTGGCGATCGGCAGGCCGGTCAGGTCGCTGATCAGGGTCTGGAAGTTCAGCAGCGCTTCCAGGCGGCCCTGGGAAATTTCTGGCTGGTACGGGGTATAGGCGGTGTACCAGGCCGGGTTTTCCAGCAGGTTGCGCAGGATCGGCGCCGGAGTGTGGGTGTTGTAGTAGCCCTGGCCGATGTAGCTCTTGAACAGCTGGTTCTTGCCGGCGATGGCCTTGAGCGCGGCAAGCGCGTCGGCTTCGCTCTGGCCGTCGTGCGAGCCGAGCACGCTGGTGCCTTTGATGCTGTCGGGAATGACCGCGGCGGTCATGGCTTCCAGCGAGTCGAAGCCGAGGGCGGCCAGCATGGCCTGCTCGTCAGCGGCGCGCGGGCCGATGTGGCGGGCGATGAATTCGTTGGCGGTGCCGAGGTTGATGGTCATGGTGGGGTTCCTCAGGCGTCGTCGTTGGCTTTGATCAGGCGGTCGTAGGCGTCCTGGTCGAGCAGGGCGGCCACGGCGCTGGCGTCGGCGGGAATGAAACGGAAGAACCAGCCTTCGCCCATCGGGTCTTCGTTGACCAGTTCCGGGCTGTCTTCGAGTTGGTCGTTGATCTGGACCACTTCGCCGGTCAGGGGCATGTACACACCACTGGCGGCCTTGACCGACTCGACGGTGGACGCTTCGCTGCCTTTCTCATACTGCTGCAACTCTGGCAGTTGCACGAAAACCACATCGCCAAGGGCGTTCTGGGCGTAGGCGGTGATGCCCACGGTGACGCTGCCATCGGCTTCGACGCGCAGCCATTCGTGATCTTCAGTGAAACGCAACTCGCTCATGGGGAATCCTCGGGAAGCAGGGCGTTAGGCGCAGTGGCTCCGCGCTCTTGGGGTTGGGATTCCCTTAGCAAAAATGCGGCCAATCGTTAAAAATCGTTATAAATCAATATGTTAATTATTTTACGTAATCATTTTGTCATTCTTGTGGAATGAAAACGCTACAGCGGGTGGGGGATGGAAAAGGGTTTGGGGATCAAACCCTTGCACAGCCGTATCCGAATGGATGTGTATCGATTTGAATACGGCGTATCGAAATCGATACGAGCCTGCCTGCAGGGCGCGAGTTACAGCCGCCAGCCCTTCAGGCAGTCCTTTTTGCGATGCGCGGTCTACGTAGTTCTACGTAGATCGCGCCCGTAGTACTGCGAATTTTCTTGTGGACCAGGGATGGCGAAAGTGTCGCCGTCCTTATCCGGACACATACAACAACAAAAGCCGTCGCAGGTTTACCACCCGCGACAGGAGAAAATTCGATGACCACACTGGCTACCCGAATTGCCTGGTTTGCCGTTGCCTTGCTTGGTGCATTTGCGCTGGGCACGCTTGCCCTACGCAGGGGCGAAGCCATCAACGCCCTCTGGATCGTGACCGCAGCAGTTGCCATCTACCTCATTGCCTATCGTTACTACAGCCTGTTCATCGCCAACAAGGTGATGCAACTGGACGCCGCACGCGCCACGCCCGCCGTGCTCAACAACGACGGCCTGGACTACGTACCGACCAACAAGCACATTCTCTTCGGGCACCACTTTGCTGCCATTGCCGGCGCCGGCCCTCTGGTTGGCCCGGTGCTCGCCGCACAAATGGGCTACCTGCCCGGCACGCTCTGGCTGATCGCCGGTGTGGTCCTGGCGGGTGCTGTCCAGGACTTCATGGTGCTGTTCATCTCCACCCGTCGCAATGGTCGCTCCCTGGGCGAACTGGTACGCGAAGAGATGGGCTCCATCCCCGGTACCATCGCCTTGTTCGGTGCCTTCCTGATCATGATCATCATCCTCGCGGTGTTGTCGCTGATCGTGGTCAAGGCGCTGGCGGAGAGCCCCTGGGGCATGTTCACGGTAATGGCCACGTTGCCGATTGCAGTGTTCATGGGTGTCTACATGCGCTACCTGCGCCCAGGGCGTATCGGTGAGATCTCCGTGATCGGCGTGGTCTTGCTGCTGGCGTCCATCTGGTGCGGTGGCCTGGTCGCCGCCGACCCAGTCTGGGGGCCTGCGTTCACCTTCACCGGGTTGCAGATTACCTGGATGCTCATCGGCTATGGCTTCGTTGCCGCGGTACTGCCCGTCTGGCTGATCCTGGCGCCACGGGACTACCTTTCGACCTTCCTCAAGATCGGGACCATCGTCGCCTTGGCAATCGGCATCCTGGTCATCGCCCCCGACCTGAAAATGCCAGCCGTTACCCACTTCATCGATGGCACGGGCCCGGTCTGGAAGGGCGCCCTGTTCCCCTTCCTGTTCATCACCGTGGCTTGCGGCGCGGTGTCTGGCTTCCACGCGTTGATCAGCTCGGGTACCACACCCAAGCTGTTGGCCAATGAAAGTCATGCCCGTTACATCGGCTACGGCGCGATGCTGATGGAGTCCTTTGTCGCGATCATGGCCATTGTCGCGGCATCGGTCATCGAACCTGGAATCTACTTCGCCATGAACAGCCCGGCCGCCGTGGTGGGTGGCGATGTCGCGACCGTGGCGGCTACCGTGAGCAGCTGGGGCTTCACCATAACGCCGGAGATCCTGCAACAGACTGCCGCCGACATTGGCGAGCACACCATTCTGGCTCGCGCCGGAGGAGCGCCGACCTTGGCCGTGGGGATTGCCCAGATCCTCCACCAGGCGCTGCCAGGCGAGAACACCATGGCGTTCTGGTACCACTTTGCAATTCTCTTCGAGGCACTGTTCATCCTCACTGCCGTCGATGCCGGCACCCGTGCGGGACGCTTCATGCTGCAGGACCTGCTCGGCAATTTCGTGCCGGCACTGAAGAAGACCGACTCCTGGACAGCGAACCTGATCGCTACCGCAGGTTGCGTGGCCATGTGGGGCTGGCTGCTGTACCAAGGGGTGATCGACCCGCTGGGTGGCATCAATACCCTGTGGCCGCTGTTCGGCATCTCCAACCAGATGCTGGCCGGGATCGCGCTCATGCTCGGCTGTGTGGTGCTTATCCGCATGAAGCGTCAGCGATACGTCTGGGTTACCTTGATTCCAGCCGTCTGGCTGCTGATCTGCACCACTACGGCCGGTCTTATCAAGCTGCTGGACAAGGACCCCTCGATGGGCTTCCTGGCGCTTGCCAAGAAGTACAGTGATGCTGCCGCCGCAGGCCAGGTACTGGCGCCTGCGAAGGATCTGATGCAAATGCAGCACGTTGTGTTCAATGCCTATACCAACGCGACGCTGACAGCACTGTTCCTGTTGGTGGTCCTGAGCATTCTTTGTTTTGCCGTGAAGGTTGGGCGCCGTGCCTGGGTAATGCCCGAGCGCACCGACAAGGAATCACCGTTCCAGCCACAGCCGGACGCCTGAGGGGGCGCCCGGAATGTTCAATGACCTGAGCAAGATGGGTAAGTACCTGGGGCAAGCCGCCCGGATGCTGGTCGGCATGCCAGACTACGACGCCTATGTGGAGCACATGCAGCTCAAGCACCCGGAAAAGCCGCTGATGTCCTACGAGGCGTTTTTCCGGGAGCGACAGGAGGCACGTTACGGTGGTGGGAAGGGACGCCCTGTTCGTTGCTGCTGAGCGCTGACAAGCCCCGGCAGGCGCAACGTTCATCGTGGTGCTCTCGCATTGTAAGGCCGGCAGCAGGCATAGTGCTGTTGCCGGCCCGCTCCTGCATTGGAAATGACCATGCAACTCAAGCACAAGATCGTCACCCTCAGTGTGCTTCCACTCATCCTTTCGGTCCTGTTCATCTGTGTCCTCGTGTTTGCCCAGAGCCGCAAGCTGGAGGAGGAACAGGCACGCCTGGTCGAAAGCAGCATCATGGCAGCAAAGAAGGCCGAGTTGAAAAACTACCTGGGCCTGGCGATGAGCCTCATCGCGCCGTTGTATGAAGGCAGCACCGATGATGAAGCAACTCGGCAGCGTGCACTGGAGATCCTGTCCCAAGCCAACTTCGGCCTCGACGGCTACTTCTTCGTGTACGACCAGCAGGGCAAGAACCTGATGCACCCGAGGCAGTCCGAGCTGGTTGGCAAGCAACTCATTACGCTGACCGACAAGAACGGGCTACCGGTCATCCAGGCGCTACTCAAGAGCGCCAGGGAGGGCGATGGATACCAGCTGTACGACTGGCAGAAGCCTTCTTCCGGGCAGATTACCGGGAAACTGTCATATGTCGTGATGCTGGACCGTTGGGGCTGGATGCTTGGCACAGGCATATACATCGACGATGTGGAGGTGGCGACCCGCAAGTCTCGGCAAGAAGTCGCTACCGGGGTACTGACCACGGTTCTGGCGATCGCCTCGTTCTCGTTGATTGCCGTACTGGTGATTTTTACCGGTGGCCTGATGCTGAACGTCAGTGAACATCGCCTGGCGGACCGTAAGCTTTCCACGCTCAACCAGCGGATCGTGAACCTGCAGGAGGAGGAGCGCTCGCGGGTTTCGCGTGAACTGCATGACGGGATCAGCCAGGAGCTGGTGTCGATCAAGTTCCAGTATGAGCTGGCCGCCATCGAACTGGCCAACGGCCGAAGCGAGGGCCTGGAAAACCTGCGCAAAGGTACTTGCAGGCTTGGCGCGGCGATCGGTGAGATACGCCGTATTTCCCATGATCTGCGCCCCTCGCTTCTGGACACGTTGGGGTTGTCACCGGCCATCGAGCAACATGTCAGTGAGTTCGAGCAACGTACTTCGATTCACACTCAGTATGAATGTGGAATGGATGCGGCGGACATCGATACCAGCCTCAGGTTGACGCTGTTCCGCATCATTCAAGAGGCCCTGGCGAACGTGGAGCGTCATGCCAAGGCTACTGCAGCGATCGTTTCCGTCACGCAACAGCAGGGCATGATCGTGTTGCGTGTCGAGGACAACGGGGTAGGGTTCGACACCCGTGCAGCAGACGAATGCCACGGTATCGGCCTGAGGAACATTCGCGAACGAGTGGAGCACCACTCGGGTAGCGTCAACATCGCATCCTCTTACGGCCGTACCGAACTACAAGTGCAGATACCGGTTACGATCAGCTGAGCAGCTTTGCCACTCCAACCCTCGAGGCCCCCATGAGCGTAACCCATCCGGTCAGAATCGCCCTGGTCGACGACCACGTCCTTGTGCGTGATGGCGTCAAGGCTCTGCTGTGCGCGATCCCGCATTTCGAGGTGGTCGGCCAGGCCGAGTCAGCGGCCCAGGCAATCGAGTTGGTAGCGAGTACCGAAGTGGACATCCTCCTGGTCGATGTAGGGCTTCAGGACATGAATGGGTTGGAGCTCACGCGCAAGCTGCGCGAACTCTACCCGGATATCAGGATCCTCATGCTGAGCATGTACGACAACCAGGAGTACGTGCGCACTTCAATCAGTTCCGGAGCGCTAGGTTACGTGCTGAAGAACGCGCCCTCCGCAGAGCTTATCGCGGCCATCGAGGCCATCGCCGCGGGAGGACGCTTCTACAGCTCGGAAATCACTCGCAAGCTCGCCGGGAGCAACCGGGACGAGCACGAGCTGACACCCCGTGAACTGCAAGTGCTGTCAATGATCGCCAAGGGGCACAACAACAAGAAAATGGCCCGAGAGCTGGATATCAGTGTCCGAACAGTTGAAACCTACCGGCTGAGCATCAGGCGCAAGCTCAACATCGATACGCCTGCGGCACTGGTGAAATACGCCCTGGAACACGGCCTGACTTCGATCTAGGCAAACCAGGGCAGCGCCAGATATAGCTTGATGACGATGACATTGATGATGTCGATGAAGAACGCCCCCACCATCGGCACCACCAGGAAAGCAATGCGCGAGGCTCCGTAGCGCTGGGTCACCGCTTGCATGTTGGCGATTGCCGTCGGCGTTGCGCCCAGGCCGAAACCACAGTGCCCGGCAGCCAGTACTGCTGCATCATAGTTGCGGCCCATGACCCGGAACGTGACGAATATCGCGAACAGTGCCATGACCAATGTCTGTGCGGCGAGCAATGCAAAGAACGGTAATGCCAGTGCTGAAAGGTCCCACAGTTTGAGCGACATCAAGGCAATAGCCAGGAATAACGACAAGCTCACATTGCCCAATACCGAGACTTCCCGCTCGAAGACTTGATAAAAGCCGAGCGCCGAAAGGCCGTTTCGCAACACCACGCCCACGAACAGTACGCAAACGAACGTTGGCAGTTCAAATGCAGTGCCTTTCAGCAAACCGTTAAGTAACGAGCCTGCGAGCAAACTGACAGCGATCAGCGCCAGTGTTTCGATAAATGAAAACGGTGTAATCAGGCGCTCTTTGTCCGGTTGTTCGAAACCCTTGGGCAGTTGTGGTGCTGCTTCTTCGATACCAGGCGTCGATACCCGCTTGATCAGCAACCTGGCGACCGGGCCACCAATCAGGCCGCCCAGTACCAGGCCGAAGGTAGCTGATGCCATTGCCAGCTCGGAGGCTGAGGCCAGGCCAAACTTTTCGGTAAAAGTGGCCCCCCACGCGGCGCCTGTACCGTGACCGCCGGACAAGGTAATAGAGCCGGCCAGCAGGCCCATCAGCGGGTCGAGGCCCAGTGCCGTTGCCAGGCCGATACCCATGGCGTTCTGGACCAGCAGCAAGCCGGTTACCACCAGCAGGAACACGGTAACCACGCGGCCACCTTTTTTCAGGCTGGCGAAGTCTGCACTCAAACCAATGGTGGCGAAGAATGCCAGCATCAGAGGGGTTTGCAGTGAAGTATCGAATTGCACGTGGATATCGAAACTGCGCAACGCCAAGAGCGCCAAGGCCACTACCAGGCCGCCAGCGACAGGTTCAGGAATATTGTAAGTGCGCAGGAAACCAATACGCGCGACCAGGCCGCGCCCCAATAACAGTACCAAAGAGGCGGCTACAAGCGTCCCGTAAAAATCGAGTTCAAACATCAGGTGCTCTCGTTATATCCAGTAGCGGACCACTTCCCGCTATGGGGCGGACAAGTGGGGTGACAGGTGGGAATACACTGTCACCATTCTACGAGGCATCCGTGGGAGAGTATCTTTCACTGGCGTAGGAAAAGCCTGAATAACAACCGGATTATTACAATAACTATCAGGGGCCGCTTTGCGGCCCATCGCAGGCAAGCCAGCTCCCACAATTACCGAGACAACCTCGAGAGCAACGCCGTACCTGTGGGAGCTGGCTTGCCTGCGATGGGCTGCGTAGCAGCCCCGGTTGACGCTATCTGGCAGGTATCAGGCTTTGCCCGGTATTCCATATTTGCGCAGGCGCTGCGCAATGGCGGTATGTGAAGTTTGCAAGCGCCCGGCCAGTTGCCGCGTCGATGGGTAGCTGGCGTACAGGCGTTGCAGCAGCTCGCGCTCGAAATCGCCCACGGCCTGTTCCAGGCTGGCCACTTCGCCGTCCTGGCCACGGGCCACCGAGGTGCCGGCGATGTCCAGGTCACCGATATCCACCAGGTTGCCCTCGCAGATGGCTGCGGCGCGGAATATCACGTTCTGCAGCTGGCGCACATTGCCCGGCCAAGGGTTGGCCAGCAGTGCCGAATGGGTGGCCGGGGTCAGCCGGCAGGGTGGGCGCTGGATCTGCGTGCAGGCCTGCTGCATGAAGAAATGCGCCAGCATCAGGATGTCCTGGCCACGGTCGCGCAGCGGTGGCACTTGCAGGTTGAGCACGTTCAGGCGGTAGAACAGGTCTTCGCGGAAGCTGCCTTCGGCGACCATGCGCTCCAGGTCGCGGTGGGTGGCGCTGATGATGCGTACATCCACCTTCACTTCGCGGTCGCCACCCACCCGGCGGAAGCTGCCATCGCTGAGAAAACGCAGCAGCTTGGCCTGCAGGTATGGCGACATCTCGCCGATTTCATCGAGAAATACCGTGCCCTGGTTGGCCAGCTCCATCAGCCCGGGCTTGCCGCCCCGTTGCGCGCCGGTGAAGGCGCCGGGGGCGTAGCCGAACAGTTCGCTCTCGGCCAGGCTCTCGGGCAGCGCGGCGCAGTTCAGGGCCAGGAATGGCGCCGCATGGCGGCTGCTGATGGCGTGGCAGGCGCGGGCTACCAGCTCTTTGCCGGTGCCGGTTTCGCCATGCACCAGCAGCGGTGCATCAAGCGCCGCCACGCGCAGGGCGCGGGCCTTGAGGGTGCGGATGGCCGGTGACTCGCCGAGCAGGGCATCGAAGCCTTCGGCATGGTCGTGGTGCATGGCCGACAGGCGTTCGCCCATGCGCGTGGGTGGGTACAGCGTCAGCAGGCCACCGGTGTTGGTGATCGGCATGGCGTCCAGCAGCAGGCTCTGGCCGTTGAGCTGCATCTCGCGCATGGGCAGGTGGAAGTTGTTGTCCAGCAGGGCCTGCAGCAGCGCCGGGTCGCCGAACAGTTCACCCACCGAGCGCCCGGCCGATTCGCGGCCGCACAGCTCGATCAGTGCCGGGTTGGCCAGCAGCACCTTGCCGGCACTGTCCACGGCCAGCACCGGGTCGCTCATCGCCGCCAGCAGGGCATCGAGCTGCAGGTGCCGGCGTTGGCCAGGGAGGATGTCGACCACATCCACCGATTGCACGCCATGTACCTCGAACAGCGCGTCGTGCAGTTCTTCGAGCACGGCGGGGCTGAGGGTAGGGGCGTCGATGTAGACGTTCGGCGGGACCATCTCCACGGCGTCCAGGTTGAGGTTGCGGGCACCGAGCAGGGCGAGGACTTCCTGGGTGATGCCGACGCGGTCGATGAAGCTGACGTGGATGCGCATGGGGACGGTGCGGTTGTGGCTGGGGAGGGCGGTAGTATGCCTCAACATCGCCGGGGCCGCTTTGCGGCCCATCGCCGGCAAGCCAGCTCCCACCTCGGTCTCATCGGCCTCAAGGCCTGCGCAGTACCTGTGGGAGCTGGCTTGTCGTGGCGACGAACCGCGGCGATGGGCTGCAAAGCAGCCCCCCGATTATCGAAATCACTCCAGATGTTCAGGCTTGATCGGATCGCCCGACTTCACATCCAGCTTTTCGCGAATGTCCGCGAACATATGGTCATAAAGCTTGTGCGGCGAACTCAGGCTCTCGAATTTCTTCGGTGGCTTCAGGTACGACTGCGCCCTTCGGCTCAGTTGCATGAGGAAGCTGGGCAACACCTGGTCCTTGGCCAGGAAGAACTTTTCTTCCACTGGCTTGCCTTCGATGCTGCCATGCATCTTGAACTGGATGCCTCTGCCTTCCTTGGGGTCCGACACTGCCTCGTATTCGATGTTCAGGTCATAGCTGTGGTCATTCTGGTTCAGCGCGGTGCGCTCGATGTGTACATGACCGGGCTGGTACTGGGCCATGGCAAGCTCCTTTGGAAGGTCGAAAATGGCGGGCGCTGGCGCCCGCCCACTGCATTCAACGGTAGCTGATCCCCGGCTTCGCGGTGGAAACCCGCGTGCCGGCGGTGCCTTTGACGATGTCTTCGATGTTCTCCAGCGAACTGATCACTGCCACTTTGCCGGTGTTGCGGGCAAAGTCGCAGGCCGCCTGCACCTTCGGCCCCATGGAGCCGGCGGCGAAGCCAAGGCGTTCGAGTTCGTCGGGGTGGGCCTGGGCAATGGCCTTTTGCGTGGGCTTGCCCCAGTCAACATACGCCGCATCGACGTCGGTGGCGATTATCAGAAGGTCGGCGTCCAGCTGCTCTGCCAGCAGGGCCGAGCACAGGTCCTTGTCGATCACCGCCTCGATGCCCTTGAGCTTGCGGTTCTCATCGTACATGGTGGGGATGCCGCCGCCGCCGGCGCAGATCACGATGCTGCTCTTTTCCAGCAGCCACTTGATCGGGCGGATCTCGAAGATGCGTTTGGGTTTCGGGCTGGCCACCACGCGGCGGTACTTGTCGCCGTCGGCCTTGACCACCCAACCCTTTTCCTTGGCCAGGCGCTCGGCCTCTTCCTTGCCATAGACCGGGCCGATGAACTTGGTCGGGTCCTTGAAGGCGGGGTCGTTGGCGTCCACTTCGACCTGGGTCAGCAGGGTGGCGAACGGCACTTCGAAGGCCAGCAGGTTGCCCAGTTCCTGTTCGATCATGTAGCCGATCATGCCCTCGGTCTCGGCACCCAGCACATCCAGCGGGTAGGCCTCGTCGGGCTTGTAGGACAGGCCCTGCAGCGACAGCAGGCCAACTTGCGGGCCGTTGCCGTGGGCGATGACCAGCTCGTTGCCTGGGTGGATCTTGGCGATCTGTTCGGTGGCGGTGCGGATATTGGCGCGCTGGTTGTCAGCGGTCATGGGCTCGCCGCGACGCAGCAGGGCGTTGCCGCCCAATGCAACAACGATACGCATGGGGAATGTCCTTTAACGAAAAGAATGAGCTGCCGCTGCACGGAGGCTGCCGGGTTCCCTGTGGGAGCGGGCGTGCCCGCGAAGAGGCCAGGCCAGACACCATCATTGGTGCGGCTGACGCATTCGCGGGCATGCCCGCTCCCACAAGTACAGAGCAATCCTCCGGTAGGCGGGTATGGCTTACAGGTCAGCCAGTGTCGACACCAGGATCGCCTTGATCGTGTGCATGCGGTTTTCCGCCTGCTCGAAGGCGATGCAGGCCGGCGACTCGAAGACGTCGTCGGTCACTTCGATACCGTTGGCCAGGTCCGGGTACTGTTCGGCGATCTGCTTGCCTACCTTGGTTTCGGAGTTGTGGAACGCCGGCAGGCAGTGCATGAACTTGGTCCGCGGGTTGCCGGTGGACTTCATCAGCTGTGCATTCACCTGATACGGCTTGAGCAGCTTGATGCGCTCACCCCAGGCTTCGATCGGCTCACCCATCGATACCCACACGTCGGTGTGCACGAAGTCCACACCCTTGACCGCGGCAACCGGGTCTTCGGTGAGGGTGATGCGCGCACCGCTTTCCTCGGCGTACTTGCGGCAACGCTCGACCAGGTCATCATGCGGCCACAGCGCCTTGGGCGCGGCGATGCGCACGTCCATGCCGAGCTTGGCGCCAATCAGCAGCAGCGAGTTGCCCATGTTGTTGCGGGCGTCGCCCAGGTAGGCGTAGCTGATGTCGTGCAGCGGCTTGTCGCTGTGCTCACGCATGGTCAGCACGTCGGCGATCATCTGGGTGGGGTGGTATTCGTCGGTCAGGCCGTTGAACACCGGAACGCCGGCGAACTTGGCCAGCTCTTCGACGATTTCCTGCTTGAAGCCACGGTACTCGATGGCGTCGTACATGCGCCCGAGCACGCGGGCGGTGTCTTTCATGCTTTCCTTGTGGCCGATCTGCGAGGAGGTCGGGTCGATGTAGGTGACATTGGCGCCCTGGTCATAGGCAGCCACTTCGAAGGCGCAGCGGGTACGGGTAGAGGTTTTTTCGAAGATCAGCGCGATGTTGTTGCCTTTCAGGTGCTGCTGCTCGGTGCCGGTGTACTTGGCGCGCTTGAGGTCGCGGGACAGGTCCAGCAGGTAGCGCAGCTCGCGGGTGCTGTGGTGTTCCAGGCTGAGCAGGTTGCGGTTGTGAATATTGAACGCCATGACTTTTCTCCTTGAGTTTGGTGAGCACACCGGCCGCCGCTTTGTGAGGGCGGCCGGGGGTAATGGTCGTTAGTAGTCGATCGGGTCGCGCACGATCGGGCAGGTCATGCAGTGGCCGCCGCCACGGCCCCGGCCCAGTTCGCCGGCGCTGATGGTGATGACTTCGATCCCGGCCTTGCGCAGCAGGGTATTGGTGTAGGTGTTGCGGTCGTAGCCAATGACCACGCCCGGCTCGATGGCCACCACGTTGTTGCCGTCATCCCACTGTTCGCGCTCGGCGGCAAAGCTGTTGCCACCGGTCTCCACCACGCGCAGCTTGACCCCAAGCTGCTCGCCCACCACTTCGATGAACGACTTGTTGATGCGGCGCACGTCCATGCCGTAAGGCTTGCTTTCGTCCGGACGGATGATGAACGGCACGATCTCTTTCACCACTTCCGGGAAGACCGTGACCAGGTCGCGGTCGCAGAAGCTGAACACGGTATCCAGGTGCATGGCGGCGCGCGATTTCGGCAGGCCTGCGACGATCACTTCCTTGACGGCGCCCTTGGCGAACAGGTTCTGCGCGAGCTGGCCGATAGCCTGGCGCGAGGTACGCTCGCCCATGCCGATCAGCACGATGCCCTTGCCGATCGGCATGACATCGCCGCCCTCGAGGGTGGACTGGCCATGTTCCTTGTCCGGGTCGCCATACCACACCTGGAAGTCGGCGTTGGTGAACTGTGGGTGGAACTTGTAGATGGCGGTAGTCAGCAGGGTTTCCTGGCGTCGCGCCGGCCAGTACATCGGGTTGAGCGTGACGCCGCCGTAGATCCAGCAGGTGGTGTCGCGGGTGAACTGGGTGTTGGGCAGCGGTGGCAGGATGAAGCTGGAGTGGCCCAGGTAGTCGTTGTACATCTTGACCACCTCGGCACCTTCGCTCTGCGGCAGGTCCTGCCCGGCGACGCCGCCGATCAGGAACTCGGCCAGGTGGCGTGGCTCGAGGCCTTCGAGCCAGCTGCGCACTTCATTGGTCAGGCCCACGCCGACGGTATCGGGGGTGATCTTGCGATCGAGGATCCACTTCAGTGCCTCGGGTTGCTGGACGATGTCGGTCAGCAGGTTGTGCATCTCCAGCACATCCACGCCACGTTCGCGCATCTTGGTGACAAAGTCGAAATGGTCACGCTTGGCCTGGTCGACCCAGATCACGTCGTCGAACAGCAGCTCGTCACAGTTGCTCGGCGTCAGGCGCTTGTGCGCCAGGCCCGGCGAGCAAACCATGACCTTGCGCAGTTTGCCGGCTTCGGAGTGGACACCGTACTTCTGTTTTTCAGCGGACATGATTTCATTCCTCCAGTTGAACGAAGACGTGGGTCAAAGAGTCAGGAAGCCGTCGTACAGGCCAAAGGCTGCCACCAGGGCGCCGATGACCACGGCTGCGAAGATCAGTTTTTCCACGTTGGTGAAGACAGGTTGGCCGACCTCACGCTTGGCCTTGGCGAACAGGATTGCGCCAGGTGCGTAGAGCAGGGCCGAGAGCAGCAGGTATTTCACGCCACCGGCGTACAGCAGCCAGACGGCGTACAACAGGGCGATACCACCGATCACAAGGTCCTTCTGCCGTTCGGCCAGGGCCTGCTCGTAGGTTTCGCTACGCACTGCCAGCAGCACGGCATAGGCTGCCGACCACAGGTAGGGCACCAGGATCATCGAGGTGGCCAGGTAGATCAGCGACAGGTAGGTGCTGTTGGAGAACAGCGTGATCACCAGGAAGATCTGCACCATGGCGTTGGTCAGCCATAGGGCGTTGGCCGGTACCTGGTTGGCGTTCTCGCGGCGCAGGAACTCCGGCATGGTGTGGTCCTTGGCGGCGGCGAACATGATCTCGGCGCACAGCAGCACCCACGACAGCAGGGCCCCGAGCAGCGAGATGATCAGGCCGACGCTGATCAGTACCGCGCCCCAGTGGCCGACCACATGCTCCAGCACGGCAGCCATCGACGGGTTCTGCAGCTTGGCCAGTTCCGGTTGGGTCATGATGCCCAGCGACAGCACGTTGACCAGCACCAGGAACAGCAGCACGGTGACGAAGCCGATGACCGTGGCCTTGCCCACGTCAGAGCGTTTTTCCGCCCGCGACGAGAAGATGCTCGCACCCTCGATGCCGATGAACACCCACACGGTGACCAGCATCATGTTGCGCACCTGGTTCATCACGCTGCCAAGCTCTGGTGTGCCCAAGGCCCAGATGTCGGCGGTGAAGATGTCGAGCTTGAAGGCGAACAGGCAGATCAGGGCGAACAGCAGCAGTGGCACCACCTTGGCCACGGTGGTGACCAGGTTGATGAACGCCGCTTCCTTGATGCCGCGCAGCACCAGGAAATGCACGGCCCACAGCAGCACCGACGCGCCGATGATGGCTGCTGGGGTGTTGCCTTCGCCGAAGATCGGGAAGAAGTAGCCCAGGGTGCTGAACAGCAGCACGAAGTAGCCGACGTTGCCCAGCCAGGCACTGATCCAGTAGCCCCAGGCCGAGGAGAAGCCCATGTAGTCGCCGAAACCGGCCTTGGCGTAGGCATACACCCCGCCATCCAGGTCAGGCTTGCGGTTGGCCAGGGTCTGGAACACGAACGCCAGGGTCAGCATGCCGACCGCGGTGATTGCCCAGCCGATCAGCACAGCGCCAACCCCTGCACTGGCAGCCATGTTTTGCGGCAGCGAGAAGATCCCGCCACCAATCATCGAACCGACGACAAGTGCAACTAACGCGCCGAGCTTTAGTTTTCCGGATGTATCAGACATTTAACAACTCCTGCCAGGAGAAAGTTGACGACAGAGTAAATCCGACGCCGCTGCCATTCGCTGACTTGGGTCAGTTCATGGCGACGTGAAGTAGGAAAATTCCTTCACGAAGCTCCTGGAGAGTGCCGACAACTTCTGCTGCAGGCCTTGCACGCTGGCACCTCCATGTCCTTCTAGAGCAAACGCTCTGTTCAGCCTGCGATGCTTGAAGCTAGCCGCTTTTGCCGCTTTCGCAAATTTTTCACAAGAATTTCGAGTTTTATCGGATTCTTTTCTAGTTGCTCGGGAGCTGCTAGTTTTTACTCAAAGGGTGGCATAGACAAAGCAGTTATTAGTGCTATAGCTTCATTGATCAGGATCATTATAAGTAACAACATTTATATGGCCCGCATGGCTGTTTCAAGCCCATGACAGCGCGCAAAAAAAAGGAAGGCTCATGAGCGAACCGGGACAGAAGCTGCGCCTGGGTGCGCTGATCGCGTTGGTGGTCGGCTCGATGATTGGTGGCGGGATCTTCTCGCTGCCGCAGAACATGGCGGCGCGTGCCGATGTGGGGGCGGTGCTGATCGGCTGGGGTATCACCGCGGTCGGCATGCTGGCCCTCGCCTTCGTGTTCCAGACCTTGGCCAACCGCAAGCCGGAGCTGGACTCGGGGGTGTACGCCTACGCCAAGGCCGGCTTTGGCGAGTACATGGGCTTTTCCTCGGCATGGGGTTACTGGATCAGTGCCTGGCTGGGCAACGTCGGCTACTTCGTGCTGCTGTTCAGCACCCTGGGCTTCTACTTCCCGGTGTTCGGCGAGGGCAACACGCCAATCGCCATCGGCTGCGCCTCGCTGCTGCTGTGGGCGGTGCACTTCCTGGTGCTGCGCGGCATCAAGGAAGCGGCGTTCATCAACCAGGTGACCACCGTGGCCAAGGTGGTGCCGTTGCTGATTTTCGTGGTGATCGCCGCGTTTGCCTTCCGCGCCGACATCTTCACCCGTGACATCTGGGGCCTGAGCAACCCGCAGTTCGGCAGCGTGCTGGAGCAGGTGCGCAACATGATGCTGGTAACCGTGTTCGTGTTCATCGGCATCGAGGGCGCCAGCGTGTATTCCGGGCGTGCCCAGCGCCGCTCGGATGTGGGCAAGGCCACGGTGATCGGTTTCCTGGGGGTACTGGCGCTGCTGGTGCTGGTCAACGTGCTGTCGCTGGGGGTGATGACCCAGCCGGAACTGGCCGGGCTGCAGAACCCGTCACTGGCCTCGGTGCTGGAGCATATCGTCGGGCCCTGGGGCGCCTTGCTGATCAGTATCGGCCTGGCGGTTTCGCTGCTTGGCGCGCTGCTGTCGTGGGCGTTGCTGTGTGCCGAGATCCTCTTTGCCACGGCGCGGGACAAGACCATGCCGCGCTTCCTGGCCAAGGAAAACGCCAACCATGTGCCGGCCAACGCCCTGTGGCTGACCAACTGCATGATCCAGGGCTTCCTGCTGATCACGCTGTTTTCCGCCGGTACCTATACCAGCCTGATCTACCTGGCCTCGTCGATGATCCTGGTGCCCTACCTGTGGTCGGCGGCCTACGCCGTGCTGCTGGCGGTGCGTGCAGAAACCTACGACGGGCAGCCGGCCCTGCGCCGCAAGGACCTGCTGGTGGCGCTGGTTGCCCTGGTGTATGCCGTGTGGCTGTTGTACGCCGGCGGGCTCAAGTACCTGTTGCTGTCGGCGCTGCTGTACGCGCCGGGCGTGATCCTGTTCGCCAGGGCCAAGCATGAGCAGGGAAAAACCTTGTTCACCACCTGGGAAAAGCTGATCTTCGCCGCCGTGCTGGCAGGTGCCGCGCTGGCGGCCTATGCCCTGTACTCAGGGCTGCTGAGCTTGTGACGGGGCAGGGCAGGGGGCGTGCTCGGGGCGGGACCAGATCCACAGGTTGCCCAGGGTCATGCCGGCAATGGCCAGGAACACCGGCCAGCGGTGTTCCAGGAACGTCAGCATCAGGCCCGCGCACAACAGCATGCTGAGGGTCGCGCTGACCTTGGCCCGGCGCTGGATCACCTTGCCATTGCGCCAGTTGTGCAGGATCGGCCCGAACAGCCGGTGGTTCTCCAGCCAGGCAGACAGGCGCGGCGAACTGCGCGTGGCCGCCCAGGCCGCCAGCAGGATGAATTCGGTGGTCGGCAGGCCTGGAATGACGATCGCGACCAGGCCCACGCCCAGGCTCACGTAAGCCAGGAGCGCATACAGCAGGCGGGCGAGTTTCGAGCGGGCGGGTCGGGTCATGGTCTCACTGCATAAAACGGTTCGGCCACCGGTAGGGTGGCCGGCTACGGCGTGTCAAACCAGCGCGGCATCCGCGGCATAGGCGTGCTTGAGCAGCTCGGTGAAGCGCTCGAAGGCAGCAACTGCGCCGCGTTCGGCAGCGGCTTCCTCTTCGGCCGACAGGGCCAGGCCATCAAGAATGCGGGTGAACTGCTTCCAGCCTTCGGCACGGCCACCGGCCGGTTCGCCCAGGTGTCGGGCACCGAAGCTGTCGGACAGTTCCAGGGCCACGGCACGCTTGATCAGAAACGCAGCGCCCAGTTTGGAGCCTTCGGAGACGAAGATCCAGCCCATTGCCTCGCCCAGGCTCGGGTTGCGCAGGGCCCCCGGCACGGCTGGCGGTACTTCGGTGTCGAGGTCGGCGAGGTCCAGGCGGGCCTGTTCGGCGCGGCAGCGCTCCGCCAGGTCGGGGACGATGGCGATCAGTTGCGGGTCGTTGTACAGGGCCTGCAGCTCGGCCTGGAACAGGTACTGGGCGACCACGAAGCGGGCGAAGCTTTCGCGGCTGTCGAAGGGCGCGTGGGCTTTGACCAGGGCATCCAGTTCGGCGTGGGGGGCATGGGTGATCTGGTTGAGGCGCTGAGAGCGCAGGGCTGGGCGGTCGGTCATGGGGCAGTCCTTGGAAAAGGGGCGTCTAGAGACAAGACGAAACAGCGGGGGTGGGACAGTAAAAAAATCGGGATTTCGTGTTGCCTGTACTGGCCTCTTCGCGGGCATGCCCGCTCCCACAGGTCCATCGCAGGCCCAAGGCTTGCGCAGTATCCGTGGGAGCGGGCGAGCCCGCGAAGAGGCCGGTACAGGCGCAAGGGGTCAGATATCCCAAACCACATTGATGCCGAAGTTGCGCCCCGGCATGGTCAGGCGGTCGATGTTGGCCGGCTGGGTCACGGCCGCTTCACCCTGGCCGTCGTAGCTGCGTACCGAATCCCACTGCCAGTACTTCTTGTCGGTGAGGTTGTACAGGCCGGCGTTGATGGTCACGTCGTCGGTGACCTTGTAGTAACCGGTCAGGTCCAGCACCCCATAGCCGGGGGTACGGAACTTGGAACTCGAGCCGTCGGGCGAGTAGAAGGTGCTGTCGTCGACGCGGGTCTTGCGCTTGACCAGTGTCCAGCTCAGCAGGCCGCCGTAGTGCTGTTGTTCGTAACCCAGGCCGAACACGCCCTTGAGCGGGTTGACGCTGTTCAGTGGCTCGCCGGTGTCATCGTTGCGGCCATAGGTGTAGGCGATCGAGCCCTGGGTAAACAGGCCCTGCGGCGCACCGAAGTGGTCGAGGTTCAGGCGGCCCTTGACCTCGGCACCCTTGATGGTGGCGTGCTTGATGTTGTTGGCCTTGAATGTCTGCTCCAGGTTGGCGCTTTTCACGGCGTCCTCGTCTATGAAGTCGCGGTACTTGTTGTAGAACACCGCCACATCGAAGTTGCCAGCGTCGAAGTTGCCACGCAGGCCGGTTTCATAGCTTTTGCTCTTTTCAGGCTCCAGCCCCGGGTTGCCTTCTACCCGGTAGCCCTGCTCGATGTTCTGAAACTTGCCGTACATGGATTTGGCAGTCGGGGTGCGGAAACCTTCGGCGTACTGGCCATACCAGGTGTAGTTGTCGTTGAAAGCGTAGGTCAGGCCGAATTTGGGTGAGACGCGGTGCCACTTCTTGTCCGAGTCGTCCTGAGAGGTAGGCGCGGTACCGGTGGACTCCAGGCCACGCAGGAACTCCTTGGTGAACCTGGGCTCCATGCGCGTGTAGTCGTAACGAGCGCCAGGCATGAAGGTCCAGTTGTTCCAGCGGATTTCATCCTGCACGAACAGGCTGTAGGTGTTCACGGTCGGGTCCGGGAAGTCGCTGACCAGGGCCTGGCCGTCTGCCGGGCGCTCGGCGCCAGCGCCGGAGCAATCTGAGCCAACGGCCAGGCAGGTGCCGGTGCCACTGCGCGAACCGGTGACCTTCTCGTGCTTGAGGGTGGTGCCGTAGGTCAGCAGGTGGTCGGTGGCGCCGAGGCTGAAGGCCTTGTCCAACTGGGCGTCGAATACCCACTGGCGGTCCTTGTAGAGGGTGTCGCGGGTACGCAGCACCTGACGGCCAGGCGGCACATAGACTTCCTCGGTGTGCTGGTCGGTCTTGGCGATCTGGTAGTTCAGGCTCCACTTCACATGGTCGGCCACCAGCGAATCCAGGCCGAACTCATGGTTGATGCCAAAACGTTCGCGGGTGATGGTGTCGTTGCCAGTGCGCGCCTTGTAGTAACCCGAGGCACCAAGGCCAGGAATGAACGGCCCGCCTACCGCACTGAGGATGTTCTGGTCGCGGTCATCCTTGTAGCGTTCGTAGGTGAAGCCCAGGCGCGCGTCGTCGGCGTAGTTCCAGCCCAGCTTGGCCAGCACGTTTGTGGTGCGCACGTCCATCGGGTTGGCTTCGGTACGGGCCAGGCCGTCACCGCTGTGGCCGCCGTGGGTCTCGGTTTCGTGGCCGTTGCGCTGGCTCAGGTGCAACAGGCCGTCGAAGTCGCCCTGGCGGCCGGCGACGGTGGCGGAGGTCAGCCAGCTTTCGTCGGCCGAGCTGTAGCCGGTCTTCAGGCGGGCGCCTGCGTCCTTGCCGGGCTTGATGATGTCGTCCGGGTCGAGGGTGAAGTAGCTCACCGCGCCGCCGATGGCGTTGCTGCCGTACAGCACCGAAGCCGGGCCGCGGAGGATTTCCACACGCTTGACGATCTCCGGGTCCACGTAGTTGCGCTGGGTCTGGGCGAAGGGGCCGAAGAAGAAGCTGTCGGGGATCGACACGCCATCGACCTGGGTGAGGATGCGCTCGCCGTCGATGCCACGGATGTTGTAGCCGTTCAGGCCGCTGCGCTGGCCGGTGCCGGCTACCGACACGCCCGGTTCGTAGCGCACCAGGTCCTGGATGTTGTTGACGTTCTGCCGGTCCAATTGCTCGCGGGTCTGCACGCTGACGGTGCTCGGCACCTGGCTGACGTCCTGGGCGCTGCGGGTGGCGCTGACGGTCACCTGCTGCAGGGCAATCACATTGGCGCTGGCCTGGCGTTCGAGTACCACATTGCCATTGCTGATCTTGCGAAAGCCCAGGCCGGTGCCGTGCAGCAGGCGCTTGAGTGCGGCTTCCGGCGGTAGCGAACCCTGCACCCCTGGCGATGCCACGCCGTCGGCCAGTTCGGCGCTGAAGCCGACCTGCCAGCCGGTGACCTGGCTGAAAGCATTGATGGCCGAAACCAGCGGCTGCTGGCCGATGCTGAAGCGGTAGTCGCCCATGCGCGGGCTGCTGGCCTGTGCCGGCTCGGCGGCCAGTGCCGGCAGGCTGATGGCGCCGCTGGCGAGCAGGGCTAGGCCCAGTAGGGAAAGGCTCAGGAGGGGCAGTTGCCCTCCATGGCGAGGAAGAGTGGAGGGGCGGGTAGGACCTGTGGACATCGGAAGCGCTCCCTGACGCGCGGACTGTTATAGGTGATGGCTGTCCTCGTTTTCAAACGAGAATCAGTTGCATTGGCTATAACGAGACGGGCGGGGTAGCGCGACTGCGTAAAAATAAATTCAGGGGGCCATGATCATGTGCTGCCTGCACGGGCCTCATCGCCGGCAAGCCAGCTCCCACAGGGAAATCGCATTGCTTGAGGCCAATGCGGTCGGGGTGGGAGCTGGCTTGCCGGCGATGAGGCCGAGACAGGCAAAAGATCAGTTCAGGATGACCAGCGCCGGGAACTCATGCAGCTGTGCCGAGGTGATGTGGGCCAGCGCGCGCAGGGTTTCCAGCGGCTGGTCGAGGCGGTAGTTGCCGGTGACCGCCATGTCTTCCAGCTGTGCATTGCGGTTGATGATCCAGCCCGGGTAGTAGCGTTGCACCTCGGCCAGCACCTGGCTCAGCGGGCAGTTCTCGAACACCAGGCGGCCGTCGACCCAGGCCAGGTCCTTGTGCATGTCGGGGCGCTGGCGCTGGCTGAACCCCTGGGGGCCGACGCTGATGCTGTCGCCGGCCCTCAGGCGGATGCGCTGGTCGCGGGCCCCCTGCAGGTCGACATCGCCGCGCTGCACCCGCACCTGTGCCTCGCCGTCGAGGTAGCGCACGGCAAAGTCGGTGTCGCGAACCTGCGCGCGCAACGGCCCGGCCTGCACTTCCAGTGGCAGCAGCGCGCCCTCGGGGACCTGGAAATAGGCCTCGCCTTGTAGCAGGCGGGCGATCTGGCGGCCTTCACGCTGCTCGCTGGCAAATGCCGAATTGGTGTTGAGCAGCACTTTCGCGCCGTCTTCCAGCTGCAGGCGCTGGCGCTCGCCCACCACCGTCAGGTGGTCGGCCTGCAGGCGCATGGGCAGGTTGCCGAGGGTGAACAGCCCGACCAGCAGCAGCGCCGCCGTGGCCAGGGGTTTCCAGTGGCTGCGCAGGCGCCCGCGCCACGAGCGGCGCTGTTGCTGATGCATCTGCACGGCCACCTGGTGCAGCGGTGCGCCGTTCCACAGGGCTTCTGCCTCGACATAGGCCTCGGCATTTTCCGGCGCTGCGCTCAGCCAGGCTTCGAAGGCCTGGGTGTCCTCGGCGTCGGCGCATTGCAGGCGCACCAGCCAGTCCAGCGCCTCGTCCATGGCACGAGCACGGGCGCTGGGCCCGGCGGGTGACGGGCGAGGGAGGCTGTCGGTCACGGTGAATCCTTGAATGGTTTTTTGCGAATGATCAAGGCTGAGGCGGGGCGTGGCAAGGGCTTTGCGTGGCCTCACTTGAGACGGTCGGCGACACCCATGCAGATCGCCATGATCAGTTTCAGTTCCTTCTGTACCGTGCTGGGCGAAACATTCAGTTGTTCGGCGATTTCCAGGTAGGTGGCCCCATGCAGGCGGCTGAGGATGAAGATGCGCTGCTGGCGTTCGCTCAATTGGTTGAGGCTGATGCTCAGGTGCTTGAGCAACTGCTCGGCATGGGCCGCATCCTCGCTGCTGGTGGCCGGCGCGGCCACGCTGTGCAGGACCTCGTCGGGCACGTCGTCGACCAGCATGCGCGATTGCACCCGGCGCGCGCGCAGGTGGTCGAGGGCCAGGTTGCGTGCGGTCTGGAACACGAACGGTTCGATGTGTTCGATGGGCCGCTCACCGAGGGCGCGGGACACCCGCAGGTAGGTTTCCTGCAGCAGGTCCTCGGCCGTATTGGGGTTGCCCACCATGCGCTGCAAGGTGCGCAGCAGTGTAAGGCGCTGGACGAGGAAGACAGAGTTGAACCGGGACTGACTCACTGGGGGACCTGGCCGACGAAAGGTTAATGATAATGCTTATCATCCATATCGAAGGTCAAGCCTGGAAATGTTAGGAAAAGGTAAAGATTGTGAGTCCCAGCCTTGCGCAGTCCCCGTGTAGGAGCGGCCTTGTGTCGCGATGGGCTGCGCAGCAGCCCCAGGATTTTGGCCGTGGCACAGATTGCAGGGGGCTGCTGCGCAGCCCATCGCGACACAAGGCCGATCCTACAGGGAGCGTGCCGAAGCTCAGCGGGCGCGGCACAACGCCAGGCAGTTATCCAGCATGCGGTTGGAGAACCCCCACTCGTTGTCATACCAGGCCAGCACCTTGAGCATGCGCCCGTTGGCCCGAGTATGGTTGGCATCGAAGATCGACGACAGCGGGTTGTGGTTGAAATCGCAGGAAACCAGTGGCAAGGCGTTGTAGCCCAATACCCTGGAATGCTTGCTGGCCTCGAGGAACAGCTGGTTGACCTGCTCGGCCGTGGCCTCGCGCTTGAGGTTGACGGTGAGGTCCACCAGCGACACGTTGATCACCGGCACCCGTACCGCCATGCCGGTAAGCTTGCCGGCCAGCTCCGGCAGCACCAGGCCCACGGCCTCGGCAGCGCCGGTCTTGCTCGGGATCATCGACTGGGTCGCCGAGCGCGCTCGGTACGGGTCGCCGTGGTACACATCGGTCAGCACCTGGTCGTTGGTGTAGGCATGGATGGTGGTCATCAGGCCCTGTTCGATGCCGAACTCGCGGTGCAGCACCTGGGCAATCGGTGCCAGGCAGTTGGTGGTGCAGGAGGCATTGGAAATGATCTGGTGCGAGGCCCGCAGGATGTCATGGTTGACCCCGTACACCACGGTGGCATCGGCGCCTTTGGCCGGTGCCGAGACAATCACCTTGCCAGCCCCCGCAGCCAGGTGTGCGGCGGCCTTGGCGCGCTCGGTGAACAGCCCGGTGCATTCGAACACCACGTCGATCGCCTCGGCCTTCCAGGGCAGTTCGGCCGGGTTGCGGATGGCACTGACCGCGATACGGTCACCATTGACCGTGAGGCTTTCGTGGTCGGCCTCGACGCTGGCGTCGAAGGTGCCGTGCACGCTGTCGTACTTGAGCAGGTGGGCATTCATGGCGCTGTCGCCCAGGTCGTTGATGGCGACGACCTGCAGGTCCTGGCGGTAGCCTTGGGTATACAGTGCGCGCAGGACGTTGCGCCCGATGCGGCCGAATCCATTGATGGCGATGCGTAGGGTCATGGCAGTACCTCTGGCAGTCCGAGTGAAACCTGTGGCACAAAGGAGCTTCACTGAAACGGTTTTGTTGTTTGAATTACAAGATTATTCACCTGCCGATAGAAAACAAGCCTTTTTAGTGGCAGTATTTTGTTTAAACATACAACGAGTGGTTGGGCGACGTGCCTCCACCGATGCAGCGGGCTCCTCTACCTTGAGCCTAGGCCGCAATCGTTTGGAGGGGAAATGCCCGGTAAACCGCCCTTACAATTAGCCTGGAGTCCAGTACATGCATCCGCGCATCCTTGAGGTCACCCAGCGGCTGGTCGAACGTAGCCGTGCCACCCGCGAACGCTACCTGCAACTGATTCGCGGCGCGGCCAGTGATGGCCCCATGCGTGCCAGCCTGCAATGCGCCAACTTCGCCCATGGCGTGGCCGGTTGCGGCAGCGACGACAAGCAGACCCTGCGCCTGATGAACGCGGCCAACGTGGCCATCGTCTCGGCCTACAACGACATGCTTTCGGCGCACCAGCCGTACCAGCACTTCCCCGAGCAGATCAAGCAAGCCCTGCGCGAGGTCGGCTCGGTCGGCCAGTTCGCCGGTGGCGTGCCGGCCATGTGCGATGGCGTGACTCAGGGCGAGCCGGGCATGGAGCTGGCCATCGCCAGCCGCGAAGTGATCGCCATGTCCACCGCCGTGGCCCTGTCGCACAACATGTTCGACGCCGCGCTGATGCTGGGCATCTGCGACAAGATCGTCCCCGGCCTGATGATGGGGGCGCTGCGCTTCGGCCACCTGCCGACCATCTTCGTTCCGGGCGGGCCGATGGTCTCCGGCATTTCCAACAAGCAGAAGGCCGACGTGCGCCAGCGCTACGCCGAAGGCAAGGCCAGCCGCGAAGAGCTGCTGGAGTCGGAGATGAAGTCCTACCACAGCCCTGGCACCTGTACCTTCTACGGCACTGCCAACACCAACCAGCTGGTGATGGAAGTGATGGGCCTGCACCTGCCGGGCGCCTCGTTCGTCAACCCGTACACACCGCTGCGCGACGCGCTCACCGCCGAGGCCGCGCAGCAGGTCACGCGCATGACCAAGGCCAGCGGCAGCTTCATGCCGCTGGGTGAAATCGTCGACGAGAAGGCGCTGGTCAACTCCATCGTCGCCCTGCACGCCACCGGTGGTTCGACCAACCATACCCTGCACATCCCGGCGATTGCCCAGGCCGCGGGTATCCAGCTGACCTGGCAGGACATGGCCGACCTGTCCGAGGTGGTACCGACCCTGTCCCACGTCTACCCCAACGGCAAGGCCGACATCAACCACTTCCAGGCCGCGGGCGGCATGGCCTTCCTGATCCGCGAGCTGCTCGATGCCGGGCTGCTGCACGAAGACGTCAACACCGTGGCCGGCCATGGCCTGCGCCGCTACACCCAGGAGCCGTTCCTCGACAACGGCAAGCTGGTGTGGCGCGAAGGGCCGCAGCACAGCCTGGACGAAAGCATCCTGCGCCCGGTGGCGCGGCCGTTCTCGGCCGAAGGCGGCCTGCGGGTGATGGAGGGCAACCTTGGCCGCGGTGTGATGAAGGTGTCCGCTGTCGCCCCCGAGCACCAGGTGGTCGAGGCCCCGGCGCGGGTGTTCCACGACCAGCAGTCGCTGGCCGATGCGTTCAAGGCCGGCGAGCTGGAGCGTGACTTCGTCGCCGTGGTGCGCTTCCAGGGCCCGCGCTGCAACGGCATGCCCGAGCTGCACAAGCTCACACCGTTCCTCGGCGTGCTGCAGGACCGTGGCTTCAAGGTGGCGCTGGTGACCGACGGGCGGATGTCCGGTGCCTCGGGCAAGATCCCGGCGGCCATTCACGTTTGCCCAGAGGCTTATGACGGCGGCCCGCTGGCACGGGTGCGTGATGGTGATATGGTGCGGGTCGATGGTGTCGAAGGCACGCTGCGGGTAATGGTGTCGGCCGAAGAACTGGCCAGCCGCGACCTGCCGCCAGCGCCACAGGGCAACGACCTGGGCTGCGGGCGCGAGCTGTTCGGCTTCATGCGCATGGCGTTCAGCCCGGCAGAGCAGGGCGCCAGTGCGTTCACCTCGGCCCTGGAGAACCTCAAATGAAGGACCTGCTGGTTGGCGACATCGGCGGCACCAATGCCCGTTTTGCGTTGTGGCGTGACAACCAGCTGCACGAAGTGAAGGTCTTCGCCACCGAGGACTACACCAGCCCGGAACAGGCCATCGAGGCTTACCTTGAAGGCTTGGGCATTACCCGCGGCGGCGTGACTGCTGCCTGCCTGGCGGTGGCTGGGCCGGTCGATGGCGATGAGTTCCGCTTCACCAACAACCACTGGCGCCTCAGCCGCGTGGCCTTCTGCCAGACATTGCAGGTCGAGCGGCTGCTGCTGATCAACGATTTTACCGCCATGGCGCTGGGCATGACCCGCCTGCGCCCCGGCGAGTTCCGCGAAGTGTGCCCAGGCCAGGCGGACCTGTCGCGGCCGGCCCTGGTCATCGGCCCGGGTACCGGGCTGGGCGTGGGTGCGCTATTGCGCCTGGGCGAACAGCACTGGCATGCCCTGCCGGGCGAGGGCGGGCACGTCGACCTGCCGGTGGGCAATGCCCGCGAAGCGGCGATTCACCAACAGATTCACGGGCAGATCGGCCATGTCAGCGCCGAAACCGTGCTCAGTGGCGGTGGCCTGCTGCGCCTGTACCAGGCAATCTGCGCGCTGGACGGCGACACACCCCGACACAAGACCCCGGCACAGATCACCGATGCCGCGCTCGGCGGCGAGCCGCGGGCGCTGGCGGTGATCGAGCAGTTTTGCCGGTTCCTCGGCCGAGTCGCTGGTAACAATGTTCTGACGCTGGGCGCGCGGGGTGGGGTCTATATTGTCGGCGGCGTGATCCCGCGCTTTGCCGAGCTGTTCGTGCGCAGCGGGTTTGCCGTGAGTTTTTCCGACAAGGGCTGCATGAGTGGCTATTTCGCTGGCGTACCGGTTTGGCTGGTGACGGCGGAGTTTTCCGGGTTGCTGGGGGCTGGGGTAGCCTTGCAGCAGGCGCTGGATCACTGACTGGGGCTGCTTTGCAGCCCTTCGCGGGCTTGCCCGCTCCCACAGGGATCGCACAAGTCATGGGCATAGCGACACACCTGTGGGAGCGGGCAAGCCCGCGAAGGGCCGCAAAGCGGCCCCAATAAGAAACAGGCAACAAAGACCTGTAACTAACAAAAGGACGGACCACCTTGAGCACTGCCGGCAAATCGATCCTGATGGTCGACGACGACCAGGAAATCCGCGAACTGCTGCAAACCTACCTGAGCCGCTCCGGCTTCCAGGTGCATGCCGAAGCCGACGGCAAGGGCTTTCGCCGCGCGCTGGAGTCCACCCCCTGCGACCTGGTCATCCTTGATGTCATGCTGCCCGACGAAGACGGCTTCAGCCTGTGCCGCTGGGTACGCCAGCACCCGCGCCAGGCACGGGTACCGATCATCATGCTCACCGCCAGCTCCGACGAAACCGACCGGGTCATCGGCCTGGAGCTGGGCGCCGACGACTACCTGGGCAAGCCGTTCAGCCCCCGCGAACTGCAAGCGCGGATCAAGGCCCTGCTGCGTCGCGCCGAGTTTGGCCAGGCGGCGCCGAGCAGTGCGGTGCTGGCCTTCGACGACTGGCGCCTGGACACGGTCAGCCACCGCCTGTTCCATCGCGACGGTGAGGAGGTGATTCTCTCCGGCGCCGACTTCGCCCTGCTCAAGCTGTTCCTCGACCACCCACAGCAGATCCTCGACCGCGACACCATCGGCAACGCCACCCGTGGCCGCGAGCCGATGCCGCTTGACCGCATCGTCGACATGGCTGTCAGTCGCCTGCGCCAGCGCCTGCGCGATACCGACAAACCCCCCCGGCTGATCCGCACCGTACGCGGCAGCGGCTACCTGTTGGCTGCCCATGTCTGTAATGCGCCCTGAGCGGCGCTGGCGACTGCTGCCGCGCTCGCTACTGGGGCGCATGCTGCTGCTGACCTTGCTGGTAGTGCTGCTGGCCCAGGGGTTGTCGAGCATCATCTGGGTTGCCCAATTGCGCGCCAGCCAGTTGCAGGGCCTGCGTGCCAGCGCCAGCAGCCTGGCTCATTCGATGAGTGCCAGTGTCAGCTACTTCCGTTCGTTGCCGGTGGCCTACCGGCCGATGGTCCTCGACCAGCTGCGCAGCATGGGCGGCACGCGCTTTTTCGTGTCGCTCAACGCCAAGCCGCTGGACATGCCGCTACTGCCCGTTACCCCGCGCAAGCAGGCAGTGATCGATGTGTTCCAGCAAGTGCTGCATGAGCGCCTGGGTTCGCAGATGGAAATTTCCGTGGAGTTCGTCGGGCCGGACGACCTGCGTATCTTCAACAGCGGCCTGAAGCTCGACGAACTGCCACGCTCCTGGGCGCATTACTCGCTGACCCTGGAGCCACTCAACCCGCCGGTGCTGGTCACCCAGATCCGCCTGGGCGAGGGTGAGTGGCTGTACATCGCCTCGCTGCTGCCCGAGCCCTACACCAGCCTGGAGGCCGAGCGCCTGCCGCGTCAGCAGATCGGCTTCATCGTGCTGACCACGGCCTTGCTGCTGTTGTTCATCGGCTTGCTGGTGCACTGGCAAAGCTGGCCGCTCAAGCGCCTGGCGCGGGCTGCGCGGGAGATGTCGCTGGGCGCCGATGTGGCGCCGGTGGCCGAAGGTGGTGGCAGCGAGGTGGTCGAGGTGGGGCGTGCGTTCAACAGTATGCGCGAACGCATCAGCCGCTACCTGACCGAGCGCAGCCAGCTGTTCAGTGCCATTTCCCACGACCTGCGCACGCCAATCACCCGCTTGCGCCTGCGCGTCGAGCTGCTGGAGGACGAGCGCCTGCAGGCCAAGTTCAGCCAGGACCTGGACGAGCTGGAGCTGCTGGTCAAAGGCGCGTTGCAGTGCGTGAAGGACACCGACATCCACGAGAACATCGAGCCGGTCGATCTCAACCAGGTGCTGGAAATCCTGGCCGAGCCTTACCTGGGCGATGGCCGCATCACGCTCGAAGGCCGGGCGCTGGCGCCGTACCCGGGCAAGCCGCTGGCGCTGCGGCGCTGCATCGGCAACCTGATCGACAACGCCATCAAGTACGGCGAGCGGGCACGGTTGCGCATCATCGACAGTGCCGAGGGGTTCGTGCTGCAGGTGGATGACCAGGGGCCGGGGGTGCCGCAGCAGCAACTGGAACAGGTGTTCGAGCCGCACTTCCGTCTGGCCGGGCAGCAGCAGGGGTACGGGCTGGGGTTGGGGATTGCGCGAAACATTGCCCATAGCCATGGGGGGGAGGTGAGTTTGCTGAACCTGCGTGAGGGCGGGTTGCGGGTGACCTTGTATCTGCCGCGGGGCATGGACTGAAGGGTTGTATTGCCTGTACCGGCCCTATCGCCGGCAAGCCAGCTCCCACAGGTACAGCGCAAGCCTTGAGATTTTTGCGGGCCTTGTTGAAGCAACTGTCTTGTGTTGCCTGTCAGTGCCTCATCGCTGGCAAGCCAGGCTCCTACAGGGACTGCGCATGGCTTCAGGTCGATGCGGTCGAGGTGGGAGCTGGCTTGCCGGCGATAGGGCCATTGCGGGTCACACAAATGTAACTACTCGGTGACAAACCCACTGTCCTTCGTGACAACCCACCCAACCCCGCTGGCTAGAATTCGCAGACGACTGGCAAGGATCAAGCTGGCCCATGAGCACCTCCAACCTGGCTTCCACCCGCTGGCTCGACGCCCCGGCCCACACCGCCTGGCGCATGGCCGAAGGGCAGCGCCTGCTGGCCTTCGCCACGGCTTCGAAACTGCCCGATGGCTTCGGCAGCCTCGACGCCGCAGGCCTGCTTGCCCCCGGTGCCCGCGCCGAAACCCTGATCACCGCCCGCATGACCCACTGTTTCGCCCTGGCCCACCTGCAGGGCGTGCCCGGCTACCTGGCCTATGCCGAACACGGTGTGGCCGCCCTGCGTGGCGCGCTGCAGGATGCCACCTACGGCGGCTGGTTCGCCCACCCCGGTGGCCATGACGACAGCGGCAAGGCGGCTTACCTGCATGCCTTTGTCGCCCTGGCCGCCAGCTCGGCGGTGATGGCAGGTGCTGGCGGTGCACCAGCCCTGCTGGCAGACGCGGTGCAGGTGCTCGAAGCGCATTTCTGGAGCGAAGAGGAGGGTGCCCTGCGGGAAGCCTTCTCCCGTGCCTGGCAGTTGCCCGAGCAGTACCGTGGCGCCAACAGCAACATGCATGCGGTCGAGGCCTTCCTGGCCCTGGCAGACGTCACTGGCGACAGCCTGTGGTTGCAACGCGCCTTGCGCATCGCCGAACGCATCATCCATACCCATGCCGCCGCCAACGGCTACCGGGTCATCGAGCATTTCGACGCCCTCTGGCAGCCACTGCCGCACTACAACCAGGCGCACCCGGCCGACCACTTCCGGCCTTATGGTTCCACGCCCGGGCATGCCCTGGAGTGGGCGCGGTTGCTGCTGCATCTGGAAGCCAGCCTGGAACGGGCCCGCCTGCATGCCCCGCAGTGGCTGCCAGACTGTGCCCGCGCGTTGTTCGATACAGCCTGCCAGCAAGCCTGGAACGTCGATGGCGCGCCCGGTTTCATCTACACCCTGGACTGGGACGATCGCCCGGTGGTGCGCGCACGCCTGCACTGGGTGCATGCCGAAGCCTGCGCCGCCGCCGCGGCCCTGTTGCAGCGCACGGGCGAGGCGCACTACGAGCAGTGGTACCGCCGTTGCTGGGACTTCATCGCCAACCATTTCATCGACCACGGCGCTGGCAGCTGGCACCACGAACTCGATGCGCACAACCAGCCGGCCGCGACCATCTGGCCAGGCAAGCCCGACCTCTACCATGCCTACCAGGCGCTGCTGCTGCCGGGCTTGCCACTGGCACCCAGCCTGGCCAGTAACCTGGCCGGCAATGTAACCAAACGATGACATTCACGCATCGCTTCGTTACCTGGCGAGGCGAGCACGCTGTTTAGACTTCATGCAACGCAAGCGATCGACTTGCACGGCATAACAACAAGAAAGGTGCTTCGATGAATTCCACGCTCCGTCTCGCTGCCGCAATCTCACTGGCCTCCTTGTTCCCGCTGAGTGCCTTGGCTGCCGATGCCAAAGGCAGTGTCGAGGTCGTGCACTGGTGGACCTCCGGTGGTGAAAAAGCGGCGGTCGATGTGCTCAAGGCCCAGGTCGAAAAAGATGGCTTCACCTGGAAAGACGGCGCCGTCGCCGGTGGTGGTGGTGCCACCGCCATGACCGTGCTCAAGAGCCGCGCCGTGGCCGGCAACCCGCCGGGTGTCGCGCAGATCAAGGGCCCGGACATCCAGGACTGGGCGGCCACCGGCCTGCTCGACGCCGATGTGCTCAAGGGCGTGGCCAAGGACGAAAAGTGGGACTCCCTGCTCGACAAGAAGGTCGCGGACACCGTGAAGTACGACGGTGACTATGTCGCCGTGCCAGTGAACATCCACCGCATCAACTGGCTGTGGATCAACCCCGACGTCTTCAAGAAGGCTGGCATCGACAAGGCGCCAGCCACCCTCGACGAATTCTACGCCGCCGCCGACAAGCTCAAGGCCGCCGGCTTCATCCCGCTCGCCCATGGCGGCCAACCGTGGCAGGACAGCACCGTGTTCGAAAGCGTGGTGCTGGCGGTGATGGGGGCCGATGGCTACAAGAAGGCCATGGTCGACCTCGACAGCGCGGCCCTGACCGGCCCGCAGATGGTCAAGGCGCTGACCGAACTGAAAAAGGTCGCCACCTACATGGACCCGGATGGCAAAGGCCAGGACTGGAACCTGGAAGCGGCCAAGGTCATCAACGGCAAGGCCGGCATGCAGATCATGGGCGACTGGGCCAAGAGCGAATGGACCCTGGCGAAGAAAACCGCCGGCAAGGACTATCAGTGCGTGCCATTCCCCGGCACCGACAAGGCGTTCCTGTACAACATCGACTCGCTGGTGGTGTTCAAGCAGAACGACGCCGGCACGTCTGCCGGCCAGCAGGATATTGCCCGCAAGGTGCTGGGCGAGGACTTCCAGAAGGTCTTCAGCAGCAACAAGGGGTCGATCCCGGTGCGCAACGACATGCTGGCCGACATGGGCAAGTATGGCTTCGACGCCTGCGCGCAAACCTCCGCCAAAGACTTCCTGGCCGATGCCAAAAATGGCGGCCTGCAGCCGAGCATGGCGCACAACATGGCCACCACGCTGGCCGTGCAGGGCGCGTTCTTCGATGTGGTGACCAACTACATCAACGACCCCAAGGCCGACCCGGCCGATGCGGCGAAGAAGCTGGCGGCGGCGATCCAGGCTGCCCAGTAAAACGCTGACGGCCCTATCGCCGGCAAGCCGGCTCCCACAGGATTTTCATTGCCTTTGAAAATTGTGGGTTACCTGTGGGAGCTGGCTTGCCGGCGATAGGGCCAGTACCGACAACACAAAAGGCAGTGCCCCACACTGCCTGGGCTTTGGGTACCAAATCATGACCACAGCAACCGCCCAACTGCGGGCCTCACCCCTGGACGCGCTACAGCGCTGGCTGCCCAAGCTGGTGCTGGCGCCGAGCATGTTCATCGTCCTGGTGGGCTTCTACGGCTACATCCTCTGGACCTTCGTCCTGTCCTTCACCACCTCGACCTTCCTGCCGACCTACAAATGGGCCGGCCTGGCGCAGTACGCCCGGCTGTTCGACAACGACCGCTGGTGGGTGGCAAGCAAGAACCTGATGCTGTTCGGCGGCCTGTTCATCGCCATCAGCCTGGTCATCGGCGTAGTGCTGGCGGTCTTGCTGGACCAGCGCATTCGTCGCGAAGGTTTCATCCGCACCATCTACCTGTACCCCATGGCGCTGTCGATGATCGTCACCGGCACCGCCTGGAAGTGGCTGCTCAACCCCGGCATGGGCCTGGACAAGCTGCTGCGTGACTGGGGCTGGGAGGGCTTTCGCCTGGACTGGCTGATCGATCCCGACCGGGTGGTGTACTGCCTGGTGATCGCCGCCGTGTGGCAGGCCTCGGGCTTCATCATGGCAATGTTCCTCGCCGGCCTGCGTGGCGTCGACCCGTCGATCATCCGCGCCGCGCAGATCGACGGCGCCAGCCTGCCGCGCATCTACTGGCGCGTGGTACTGCCCAGCCTGCGCCCGGTGTTCTTCAGCTCGCTGATGATCCTCGCGCACATTGCCATCAAGAGCTTCGACCTGGTGGCGGCCATGACTGCCGGCGGCCCAGGCTACTCGTCCGACCTGCCGGCGATGTTCATGTATTCGTTCACCTTCAGCCGCGGCCAGATGGGCATGGGCTCGGCCAGCGCCATCCTGATGCTCGGGGCGATCCTGGCGATCCTCGTGCCTTACCTGTACTCGGAGCTGCGGAGCAAACGCCATGCATAGCCCTCTCGACAAAGCGGTGCTTAGCCCGAGCCGCATCGCCATCCACGCGGTGCTGTTGCTGGCGGTGCTGCTGTACCTGGTACCGCTGGTGGTGATGCTGCTGACCAGCTTCAAGACCCCGGAAGATATCAGCACCGGCAACCTGCTGAGCTGGCCGGCAGTATTTACCGGCATCGGTTGGGTCAAGGCCTGGAGCACGGTCAGCGGTTACTTCTGGAATTCGATCATGATCACCGTGCCAGCGGTGCTGATCTCCACCGCCATCGGCGCGCTGAACGGCTATGTGCTGTCGATGTGGCGCTTCCGCGGTTCGCAGCTGTTCTTCGGCCTGCTGCTGTTCGGCTGCTTCCTGCCGTTCCAGACTGTACTGCTGCCGGCCTCGTTCACCCTCGGCAAGCTCGGCCTGGCCAGCACCACGACCGGCCTGGTGCTGGTACACGTGGTCTACGGCCTGGCCTTCACCACGCTGTTCTTCCGCAACTTCTACGTAAGCATCCCCGATGCGCTGGTCAAGGCCGCGCGCCTGGACGGTGCCGGGTTCTTCATCATCTTCCGCCGCATCATCCTGCCGATGTCCACGCCGATCATCATGGTCTGCCTGATCTGGCAGTTCACCCAGATCTGGAACGACTTCCTGTTCGGCGTGGTGTTCTCCAGCGGCGATTCGCAACCGATTACCGTGGCCCTGAACAACCTGGTCAATACCAGCACCGGGGCCAAGGAATACAACGTCGACATGGCGGCGGCGATGATCGCCGGCCTGCCAACCCTGCTGGTCTACGTGGTGGCAGGCAAATATTTCGTCCGCGGGCTGACTGCTGGCGCGGTAAAGGGGTAAGTCATGGCAACGCTCGAACTTCGCAATGTGAACAAGACCTACGGCAGCGGTTTGCCGGACACCCTCAAGGACATCCAGCTGTCGATCAAGGATGGCGAGTTCCTGATCCTGGTCGGCCCCTCGGGCTGCGGCAAGTCGACCTTGATGAACTGCATCGCCGGGCTGGAGCAGATCACCGGCGGCGCGATACTCATCGACCAGCAGGACGTCAGCGGCATGAGCCCCAAGGACCGCGACATCGCCATGGTGTTTCAGTCCTACGCGCTGTACCCGACCATGAGCGTGCGCGAGAACATCGAGTTCGGCCTGAAGATCCGCAAGCTGCCGCAAGCTGCAATCGACGAGGAAGTGGCGAGGGTGGCCAAGCTGTTGCAGATCGAGCACTTGCTGGCACGCAAGCCGGCGCAGCTGTCCGGTGGCCAGCAACAGCGCGTGGCCATGGGCCGGGCGCTGGCACGGCGGCCGAAGATCTACCTGTTCGATGAACCGCTGTCCAACCTCGATGCCAAGTTGCGCGTCGAGATGCGCACCGAAATGAAGCTGATGCACCAGCGCCTGAAGACCACCACCGTGTACGTCACCCATGACCAGATCGAGGCCATGACCCTGGGCGACAAGGTGGCGGTGATGAAGGACGGCATCATCCAGCAGTTCGGCACCCCGCAGCAAATCTACAACGATCCGGCCAACCAGTTCGTCGCCAGCTTCATCGGCTCGCCGCCGATGAATTTCATCCCGGTGCGCCTCACGCAACAGGACGGGCGCCTGCTGGCCGTGCTCGACAGCGGCCAGGCGCGTTGCGAGCTGCCCTTGGGAATGGCCGCGGACGAGATGGATGGCCGCGAGGTCATCCTCGGCATCCGCCCCGAGCAGATTGCCCTGGGCGCAGCCGAGGGCAATGGCCTGCCCGGCATTCGCGCCGAGGTGCAGGTGACCGAGCCCACCGGGCCAGACCTGCTGGTATTCGTCACCCTCAACCAGACCAAGGTCTGCTGCCGCCTGGCGCCGGATGTGGCGTGCCGGGTCGGCGATAACCTGAACCTGCAATTCGACCCAGCCCGGGTGCTGCTGTTCGACGCCGCCAGCGGCGAGCGCCTGCACCTGGCCACCACTGCTGCAACCATGAAAGACAACGTGGCGCACTTCAAGGGCCGATAACTCGTCTACACCATCAAATAAGAAAAAGAGGACGCAAAGGGATGGAACAGCGCAAACGCATCAGGACATTGGGCTCGCTGGCCTTGCTCGCGCCACTGGCGATGGCTGTTGGCAGCAGCGTTCAGGCTGCCGAAGCTTTCTCCAGCGAATCGAAGTGGATGACCGGCGACTGGGGCGGCACCCGCACCGAGTTGCTGGAAAAGGGCTATGACTTCACCCTCGATTACGTCGGCGAGGTTGCCGGTAACCTGCACGGTGGATACAACGACGACAAGACTGCGCGCTACAGCGACCAGTTCGCCCTCGGCGCGCACCTGGACCTGCAGAAAATCTTTGGCTGGCACGACGCCGAGTTCAAGCTGGCGATCACCGAGCGCAGCGGCCGCAACCTGTCCAACGACCGCATCAGCGACCCGCGCGCCGGGCAGTTCAGCTCGGTGCAGGAGGTGTGGGGCCGCGGCCAGACCTGGCGCCTGACCCAGATGTGGGTCAAGCAGAAGTACTTCGACGGCGCACTGGACGTCAAATTTGGCCGCTTCGGCGAGGGCGAGGACTTCAACAGTTTCCCCTGCGACTTCCAGAACCTGGCCTTCTGCGGCTCGCAGGTGGGCAACTGGGTTGGCGGCATCTGGTACAACTGGCCGGTCAGCCAGTGGGCGCTGCGGGTGAAATACAACATCACCCCGGAATTCTTCGTTCAGGTCGGTGCCTTCGAGCAGAACCCTTCCAACCTGGAAACCGGCAACGGCTTCAAGCTCAGTGGCAGCGGCACCAAAGGCGCGATCCTGCCGGTGGAAGCGGTGTGGTCACCCAAGGTCAATGGCCTGCCGGGCGAGTACCGCCTGGGTTATTACTACAGCACGGCCAAGGCCGACGATGTGTTCGATGACGTCAACGGCAACCCGCAGGCGCTGACGGGCGAGGCCTTCAAGTCGCACTCCAGCAAGCATGGCTGGTGGGTGGTGGCACAGCAGCAGGTCACTGCCCATGGCGGCGATGTAAACCGTGGCCTGAGCCTGTTCGCCAACTTCACCGTGCACGACAAGGCCACCAACGTCGTCGACAACTATCAGCAACTGGGCTTGGTCTACAAAGGCGCATTCGACGCCCGGCCCAAGGACGATATCGGCTTCGGCGTGGCGCGCATTCATGTGAATGACGATGTGAAGAAACGCGCCGAACTGCTCAACGCCCAGAGCGGCATCAGCGATTACGACAACCCAGGCTTCGTGCCGCTGCAGCGTACCGAGTACAACGCCGAGCTCTACTACGGCTTCCACGTCACCAACTGGCTGACCGTGCGGCCCAACCTGCAGTACATCAAGAGCCCCGGCGGCGTGGATGAGGTGGACAACGCGCTGGTCGCAGGGTTGAAGATTCAGTCGTCATTCTGAGAGCAATTGTTGTAAATTTACGCCAATCCACTTCGGTACCCGGCAACCACTGGTCTTCAGTGGTTGTCGGGGATAGGCCGAGACAGCGCTATCTCAAACAACAAGAGCTCTGAACCATGCCCGAACATCCGCTCCATCGCTTCTTCACCTCGCAGCGGCCCCGGCCGACATTCGAGTGGGAGCGTTACCAGCAGCGCGATGTGCTGATCATCGACCATCCCCGTTGCCAGGCGGTGTTCAGCCGCCAGGGTGCGCAACTGCTGCATTTTCAACCAGTGGGTGAACGGCCCTGGCTGTGGTGCGCCGAGCAGTGGCCGCAGGTGGGGGCGATCCGCGGTGGCGTGCCGGTGTGCTGGCCATGGTATGGACGCCACCCCAGCGAGGACTTGTGGCCCGCCCATGGCTGGGCGCGCCTGCTCGACTGGAAGCTGGTGGACAGCCGTGAGGACGAGGAGGGCGTAACCCTGAAATGGCGGCTGGACCTGTGCGACTGGCAGGTCGACCTGCATGCCCGGTTGGGTAGCCGCATGGAGCTGAGCCTGAGCACCGAGCACCAGGACAGCGAACCCTGTCAGCTGAGCCATGCCCTGCTGGCCTACTGGCGCATCAGTGACGTGTCCGAGATAGCGCTGTCCGGGCTGGAGGATATCGAAGGCTACGACCGTCTGAACCGCCAGGCCTGCCGTGAAGATGGCGCGCTGAAGCTCAAGGGCGGTTGCCAGAAGGTCTACCCCGGCACGCCGCGGGTGCAATTGCAGGACCCGGCCTGGCAGCGCGAGCTGTGCATCGATACCGGTGACAGCGACGACACGGTGGTGTGGCACCCGGGCAACCGCCCGCTGATGGGCGTGACCGGGCGTGAATGCCAGCGCTTCGTCTGTGTCGAGGCCGCCAGCGGCAGTGGCGAGGGCCTGAGCCTGGCGCCGGGGCAGCGTGCCCACCTGCGCCTGCAGGCGCACCGGCTCAGTTGAGCTCGTCGTCCTCGATCGGGTAGCGGCTGGCGTTGAGGCTTTCCTTGATCTTGCGCAGGTGCGGCTGGAAGTCCACGCCGCGACGCAGGGTCATGCCGGTGGCCAGCACATCGAGCACGGTCAGCTGGATGATCCGCGAGGTCATCGGCATGTAGATGTCGGTGTCTTCCGGCAGCGGAATGTGCAGGCTCAGGCTGCAGGCATTGGCCAGTGGCGAACCGGCAGCGGTCAGGCCCAGTACCGAGGCGCCGTTTTCCCGGGCCAGGCGGGCCACCTCGACCAGTTCACGGGTGCGCCCGGTGTAGGAGATGATGACGAACAGGTCGCCGGTGTGCGCCACCGAGGCCAGCATGCGCTGCATCAGCACGTCGGCGTGGGCCGATACTGCCAGGTTGAAGCGGAAGAACTTGTGCTGGGCGTCCAGCGCCACCGGGGCCGAGGCGCCCAGGCCGAAGAAGTGGATCTGCCGGGCCTGGATCATCATGTCCACGGCACGGCTGACCTGTTGCGGGTCGAGCTGCTGGCAGGCGCTGTCGAGCGAGGCGATGGCACTGGCGAAGATCTTCTGGGTGTAGGCTGCCGGGTCATCGTCAGCCTCCACCGCGCGGCTGACGTAGGCGGCGCCGCTGGCCAGGCTCTGCGCCAGCTGCAGCTTGAGCTCGGGGTAGCCGCTGACGCCGAACGAGCGGCAGAAGCGGTTGACGGTCGGTTCGCTGACCTTGGCCGCCTGGGCCAGCGCAGCGATGCTGAAACGGGTGGCTTGTTGCGGATTGAGCAGGATGACTTCGGCGACTTTGCGTTCGGCCTTGTTCAGCTCGTCGAGGCGGCCCTGGATCTGTTCCAGGAGGTTTCGCACGCGGTCCATGGGTGTGTCCTTGGGTCGGGAAGACAGCCGGCTGTTGGAGCAGCAGGCTTTTTGCACGGTCGTCTATCGTACTGTCGGCGCGGTTGACGTACCACTTGTCTGTAACACTTGTGTGTAATGTTGTGGTTTTTACTACATTATCCCTTGAAAACCGTATGTGAAAGCGGTATTCCTAGACCAACTTTAGGAAAGAACCAACATCATGGCTGCGATCAGTGTCGAACCTTGCACCTTTGCCCTGTTTGGCGCCCTCGGCGACCTGGCATTGCGCAAGCTGTTTCCTGCGCTCTACCAGCTCGACCGGGCCAACCTGTTGCACCCGGAAACCCGCCTGCTGGCGCTGGCCCGCGAGGCCGGTAGTGCGCAGGGCCACCTGGACAGTATCGAAGCGCACCTGCGCCGGCATGTGCCCGAGGCCGATATCGAGCCCGCCGCGCTGGGCCGTTTCCTCGCCAGGCTGAGCTACCAGCACCTGGACTTCCTCCAGCCCGAGGGCTACCAGGCCCTGGCCGAGCAGTTGCCGGGCGAGCTGCCGCTGATCGCCTACTTCGCCACCGCTGCGGCGGTGTACGGGGCCATCTGCGAAAACCTCGACAAGGCCGGGCTGGCCGAACGCACCCGGGTGGTGCTGGAGAAGCCCATTGGCCACGACCTGGAGTCGTCGCGCCGGGTCAATGATGCCGTGGCGCGGTTCTTCCCAGAGAGCCGGGTCTACCGCATCGACCACTACCTGGGCAAGGAAACGGTGCAGAACCTGATCGCCCTGCGTTTCGCCAACAGCCTGTTCGAAACCCAGTGGAACCAGAATTCCATCTCCCATGTGGAGATCACCGTCGCCGAGAAGGTCGGTATCGAAGGCCGCTGGGGCTACTTCGACAAGGCCGGCCAGCTGCGCGACATGATCCAGAACCACCTGCTGCAGCTGCTGTGCCTGATCGCCATGGACCCGCCCAGCGAACTGTCGGCCGATGCCATCCGTGACGAGAAGGTCAAGGTACTCAAGGCCCTGGCACCGATCACCGGTGAAGGGCTGAGCACCCGTGTGGTGCGCGGCCAGTACATCGCCGGCTACAGCGATGGCAAGCCGGTGCCTGGTTACCTGGAAGAAGACAACGCCAACGCCCAGAGCGACACCGAAACCTTCGTCGCCCTGCGTGCCGACATCCGCAACTGGCGCTGGTCGGGGGTGCCGTTCTACCTGCGTACCGGCAAGCGCATGCCGCAGAAGCTGTCGCAGATCGTCATCCACTTCAAGGAAACGCCGCACTACATCTTCGCCCCGGAACAGCGATTGCAGATCGGTAACAAGCTGATCATCCGCCTGCAACCGGACGAAGGCATCTCTTTACGGGTGATGACCAAGGAGCAGGGCCTGGACAAAGGCATGCAACTGCGCAGCGGCCCGTTGCAGCTGAATTTCTCCGATACCTGGCGCAGTGCACGGATTCCGGATGCATACGAGCGGCTGTTGCTCGAAGTGATGCGCGGTAACCAGAACCTGTTCGTGCGCAAGGACGAAATCGAGTATGCGTGGAAGTGGTGCGACCAGCTGATCGCCGGCTGGCGTAACGCGGGCGATGCGCCCAAGCCATACGCGGCAGGCTCTTGGGGGCCGATGAGCTCGATTGCACTGATCACACGCGATGGGAGGGCGTGGTATGGGGATATCTGAACTGAAACTGCCAGCGGCTGTGAAGGTACACGAGCTGGCGGATGCCAAAGCTCTGGCCGCAACCCAGGCCCATGACGTGGCCGAGCGCCTGCGTGCGGCCATTGCCGCCAAGGGCCAGGCCTGCGTGGTGCTGTCCGGTGGCCGCAGCCCGGTGCCGTTCCTCGAGCAGCTGGCCAGCGAAAACCTCGACTGGGCCAAGGTCACCGTCAGCCTGGCCGATGAGCGCTGGGTGCCGGTGGAGCACGCCGACAGCAACGCCGGCCTGCTGGCCCGCCACCTGTTCAAGGGCGCGGCGGCCAAGGCCCGCTTCGTTGGCCTTTACCAGCAGGCGGAGAACCTCGATGCCGCCGCGGGCAAGGCCGATCAGGCCCTGGCCGAGCTGCCGCCGATCGACGTACTGGTGCTGGGCATGGGGGATGATGGCCATACCGCTTCGCTGTTCCCTGCCAGCCCCAACCTGGAGGCAGGCCTCGACCTGGCCAACCCACGCCGCTGCCTGCCTTTGCTGGCACCGAGCGTACCGCGCCAGCGCCTTTCGATGACCCGCTCGCTGCTGGCCAGTTCCGCCTTTACCGCGCTGTCCCTACAAGGGCAGGGCAAACTCGCTACCCTGCGCGCCGCGCTGGCTGGCACCGACCTTTCCGAAATGCCGATACGCGCTTTTCTTCACGCCCCCCTGGACATCTACTGGTGCCCATGAGCCAAGGATCCACAGTCATGACCACCCTCGAACGCCCACAGCCCAAGCTCTCGATGGCCGACAAAGCCGCACGGATCGACGCCATTTGCAAAGAGGCGCGCATCCTGCCGGTGATCACCATCGCCCGTGAGGAAGACATCCTGCCGCTGGCTGACGCCCTGGCCGCCGGCGGTATCCGTACCCTGGAAGTGACCTTGCGCTCGCAATATGGCCTGAAGGCCATCCAGGTGTTGCGCGAGCAGCGCCCGGAGCTTTGTGTCGGTGCCGGCACCGTGCTCGATCGTGGCATGTTCGCCGCGGTTGAAGCTGCGGGTGCGCAATTCGTCGTTACGCCAGGCATTACCCAAGACATTCTCGAAGCTGGTGTGGACAGCGAGATCCCGCTGCTGCCAGGCATCAGCACGCCGTCCGAAATCATGATGGGCTACGCCCTGGGCTACCGCCGCTTCAAGCTGTTCCCGGCGGAGATCAGCGGCGGGGTAGCGGCGATCAAGGCCTTTGGCGGCCCGTTCGGCGATATTCGTTTCTGCCCTACGGGCGGGGTGAACCCGGCCAACGTGCGCAACTACATGGCGCTGCCCAATGTGATGTGCGTGGGTGGTACCTGGATGCTCGACAGCAGCTGGATCAAGAACGGCGACTGGGCGCGGATCGAAGCGTGCAGTGCGGAAGCGATGGCGCTGCTGGACGCCAACTGAATTTGTTGTGTGCTTTACGGCTTGTGGGGCGCTTGGTCGGCGCCCCTTTTTTTTGCCTGGAGATCTTGCAGCGCCTGTACCGGCCCTTTCGCGGGCTTGCCCGCTCCCACAGGATTGCGCCGCTCTCGGGAGCTGTGCAGTACCTGTGGGAGCGGGCAAGCCCGCGAAGAGGCCGGCACAGGCCAACAAAAAAGCCCGCATCAAACGATGCGGGCTTTCTCATTCATTGCGGTACGGCTCAGGCCGCCTTGGCTTCCTGCAGGCTCAGCGAGCGGTTCAGCGCGCTGAACAGTGCCTTGAAGCTGGCCGTGGTGATGTTTTCATCGATACCCACACCATGCACCGGGCGGCCACCGGCCACACGCAGTTCGATATAGGCCGCGGCCTTGGCATTGGTACCGGCGCCAATGGCATGCTCGTTGTAGTCCATGATCTCCACGGCAATCGGCAGGCCGGCCACCAGTGCTTCCAGCGCGCCGTTGCCCTTGCCGCGCCAGTGCAAGGTGGTTTCGCCTTCACCGGCAACTTCCACTTCCACGGCGCTGTGGCCGTTCTCTTCCTGCAGGCGGTGGCTGACCAGCGCGTACGGGGCGTTGGCCTGGAGGTATTCCTTGTGCAGCAGGCTGTAGATCTGCTGGGCAGTCATTTCCAGGCCCAGGCGGTCGGTTTCACCCTGTACTACCTGGCTGAACTCGATCTGCATGCGGCGCGGCAGGCTGATGCCGTATTCCTGCTCGAGCAGGTAGGTGATGCCGCCTTTGCCCGACTGGCTGTTGACGCGGATTACCGCCTCGTAGCTGCGGCCGATGTCGGCCGGGTCGATCGGCAAGTAAGGCACTTCCCACAGCTCGCCTTCCTGCTGCTTGGCGAAGCCCTTGCGGATGGCATCCTGGTGCGAGCCGGAGAACGCGGTGTGGACCAGGTCGCCCACGTACGGGTGGCGCGGGTGCACCGGCAGCTGGTTGCACTCTTCGACCACCTTGCGCACGCCGTCGATGTCGGAGAAGTCCAGCAGCGGGTCGATGCCCTGGGTGTAGAGGTTTAACGCCAGGGTCACCAGGTCGACGTTACCGGTACGCTCGCCGTTGCCGAACAGGCAGCCTTCGGCGCGATCGGCACCGGCCATCAGGCCCAGTTCGGTGGCGGCAATGCCGGTACCACGGTCGTTGTGGCAGTGCAGGCTGATGATCACGCTGTCGCGACGGCTGACATTGCGGCAGAACCATTCGATCTGGTCGGCGTAGATGTTCGGGGTGGACACTTCCACGGTGGCCGGCAGGTTGAGGATGATCTTGTGCTCGGGGGTCGGGTTCCACACCTCGATGACCGCGTCGCAGACTTCCTTGGCGAACTCCATCTCGGTGGCGCTGAAGGTTTCCGGCGAGTACTGGAAGGTCCACTGGGTTTCCGGCTGCTGGGCGGCGTACTTGACGAACAGCTTGGCCGCGTTCACCGCGATGTCCTTCACGCCTTGCTTGTCCTGGTTGAAGACGATGCGGCGGAACGACGGGCTGGTGGCGTTGTACAGGTGGACGATGGCCTTCTTCGCGCCGCGCAGCGACTCGAAGGTGCGGGCGATGAGGTCTTCACGGGCCTGGGTGAGCACCTGGATGGTGGTGTCGTCCGGGATGTGGCCGTCTTCGATCAGCGTGCGCACGAAATCGAAATCGGTCTGCGAAGCGGACGGGAACGAGGCTTCGATTTCCTTCACGCCAACCTGCACCAGGGTCTTCCAGAAGCGCAGTTTCTTCTCCGAATCCATTGGCTCGATCAGCGACTGGTTGCCATCACGCAGGTCGGAGCTGCACCAGATTGGCGCGGCGGTGATGGTCTTCGACGGCCAGGTACGGTCAGGCAGGTCGATAGTCGGGAAAGCGCGGTATTTCTTCGAAGGGTCTTTGAGCATGGTCATGGAAGCAATCCTTTTGTGTGCGGCCGAGATCGGGCCTGCCGAGCGATAACGAGATGAAAGGCGAGGCGACGCGATTCAGCCTGGTAGTCGGGCGCTGACCAGGCAGAGGCTGCGATGTTGTCGGAGCAGGATGAGGGTGCTGAAGGTTTTCATGCCTTCAACCCTAACCAGTGGGGTGGGGGATGGCAAGCGTTCAGGAAAAATTGAGAGGAATGCTTAAAAAAAGCTGAAAGGCGAGATTTTATCGCTGTAATTTTCTGAGTACTTCTCGATTTTTGCGCAGTATTTTTCGATGGCGCAACACCTTGGAAGCGAGTTTACCTGCTCTGGCCTCATCGCCGGCAAGCCAGCTCCCACAGGATTACCACAGGCCTCGAATCCTGCGCGGGACCTGTGGGAGCGGGCATGCCCCCGAAGCAGGCGCCGCGATCTCAGGGCTGGAACGCGCCAATGAAAATCGCCGGATCCACCCGCGCATCGTTCAGGCTGACGTTCCAGTGCATGTGCGGCCCGGTAGCCCGCCCGGTCGAGCCCACACGCCCCACCACCTCGCCCCGGCGCAACTGCTGCCCCACCTGCACATCGATCTTCGACATATGGCAGAACATGCTGATAAAGCCCTGCCCGTGGTCGACGAACACCGTACGGCCATTGAAGAAGTAATCGCCCACCAGAATCACCTTGCCATTGGCCGGGGTCTTGATCGGCGTGCCGGCCGGCACCGCGAAGTCCAGCCCGGCATGCGGGTTGCGTTCTTCGCCATTGAAGAAACGGCGCACGCCGAATTTGCTCGACAGCGGGCCACTGACCGGCTTGTCGAGGATCAGGTTGCTCGGCAGGGTCGGGCTGAAGCTGCGATAGGCCTTGATCTGCTCGGCCAGCTCACGGTCGATGCGCTTGAGGTCGGCCGGGTTCGGGTTGACCTGGCGGGTGTTCTTCAGGGTGATGCGCTGCTCGGGGTATTTCTTGCTACCGACCGTGAAGGGCAGGGTACGGCCGCCCTGGCTCAGCACCGCGGTGCCGGGCTTCTGGGTCAGCGGGATGCCAACGATGGCCAGCCAGTTGTCCTGTTCTTTCACCACCAGCACCGGCTTGCCGTCGAAGCGGGCGCTGGGCGCGCTGGCGGCGGGGCCGAGGGCGACCACCGCCACGCCGCCGGGTACCGGCTTGTTCAGCGTGCGGGTGATGTAGCTGGCCTGGGCGCCGCCGGCCAGCAGCAGGAGGGAAAGGGCAAGCAGGGGCGCGAGCAGGCGGGGCATGTGTCAGTCCAGAAGTGAGAGGGTGACCGGGGTCAGGTGGTTGTCTTCGACCCGCACCAACAGCTCGCCTTCGTTCAGGCGGGCGGTCAGGCGCTGGCCATTGCGGGTCTGTTCGGCGCTGCGGATGGCCTGGCCCTGTTCGTTCAGCAGGATGCTGTAGCCGCGGGCGAGGGTGGCCAGCGGGCTGACCACCTGCAGCGTCTGCAACTGGGCCTGGAAGCGCTGGCGGCGGTCCTTGAGCACCTCGCGCATGGCCCGTGGCAGGCGCTCGGCCAGGCTGTCCAGGCGTTGGCCCAGCAGTTTCAGGGTGCGCCCCGGGTGCTGCGCGGCGAGGCGGGTATCCAGGCGTGCCAGGCGCTCGTGGCGCTGGTTGAGGTTGAGCATGAACGCGCGGCGCAAGCGCATGTCCAGGTCGTCCAGGCGTTGGGCCTGCTGGCGCAGGCGCTCGCCCGGGTGGCGCAGGCGCCGGGTCAGCGACTCCAGGCGCAGGCGGTCGTGGGTCAGGCGGTTCTGCATGCGCAACAGCAGGCGCCGTTGCAGGCCATCCAGGCGTTGCTGCAGGCCACTGTTGTCGGGGGCCAGCAGCTCGGCAGCGGCAGAGGGTGTGGGCGCGCGCACGTCGGCGACAAAGTCGCTGATCGAGACATCGGTCTCATGGCCCACGGCGCTGACAATCGGCGTGACACAAGCGGCCACGGCCCGCGCCACGGCTTCTTCGTTGAAGCACCACAGGTCTTCCAGCGAGCCGCCGCCCCGGGCCAGGATCAGCGCATCGAACCCCAGGCTATCGGCCAGGCGGATCGCGCGCACGATCTGTGCAATGGCTTCGCGGCCCTGCACTGCGGTGGGGATCAGGTTCAGCTCCACCTGCGGGGCGCGGCGACCGAACACACTGATGATGTCGCGGATCACTGCACCGGTGGGCGAGGAAATGATGCCGATGCGCTGCGGGTGGGCTGGCAGCGGCTGCTTGCGTTCGGCGCTGAACAGCCCCTCGGCACCGAGCTTTTCCTTCAGTGCTTCGAAGGCCAGGCGCAGGGCGCCATCACCGGCCGGCTCGACGGTGTCGAGAATCAGCTGATAGTCGCCACGCCCTTCGAACAGCGAAACCTTGCCGCGTACCCGCACCGCCAGGCCGTCGCGCAGGGCCTGGCGCACCCGCGTGGCGTTCTGCCGGAACAGCGCGCAACGCACCTGTGCGCCGCTGTCCTTGAGGGTGAAGTACATGTGGCCGGACGCCGGGCGAGCGAGGTTGGAAATCTCGCCTTCCACCCACACGCTGCGGAACACGTCTTCCAGCAGCACGCGGGCGCGGCCGTTGAGTTGGCTGACGGTAAGGACCTCGCGGTCCAGGCCGAGTCGTTCGAAAGGGTCTCTGATCATGGCGGGCATCATAAAGGACATCGGACCCGGTTGTCTGTCCCGGCCCTATCGCCGGCACGCCGGCTCCCACAGGTATCGCGCTGGCTTGGGCCTCATGCTGTCCCTGTGGGAGCCGGCTTGCCGGCGATGGGGCCTTTCAGGCCTGCATCGCCGTCACGAACTGGCGCACCATCGAACCTGCATCCCGCCTGCAAGCCATCGCCACAGTACTCTCACACCCCCCCTCCAGCGCCACGAAGCTGACTGAGGCTGGCGCAATCTCACGCATGCATTCCGGCAACAACGCCACCCCAAACCCCGCCTGTATCAGCTGCAACTGGGTGGTCTTGCGCGACAGCACCTGCGCCGCGCGCGGGAAAAAGCCTGCCTCCATGCACATCGAGGCCGACAGGTAGCTCAGCCCGCCACGGTCCCGGTGCGGAATGGAAATGAAGCGCTCTTCCCGCAGTTGTTCCAGTTTCACCTGTGGCGCGCTGGCCAAGGGATGCGCGGCGGCGACCGCCAGCAGCAGGGGTTCGCTGAACAGTTCATGCAGCACCACCCCTTCATGCTGGCGCAGCACCGGCAAGCGCAGCAGGCCGATATCCAACCGCCCGGCAGCGATATCCTCCAGTTGAGCCTCCGACGACTGCTGGGCAATTTCCAGCGAAACCCCTGGGTTGTCGCGCAAGTAGCCGCCCAGGCGAGCCAGCAACGGGCCGGTCAGCGGTACGGTACTGGAGTGGTTCAGGCGCAGGCTGCCCTGCAACCCTTCGCCAATATCGCGGGTAACCCTCTCGGCCTGCGCCAGGTCGGCCAGCAAGCGCCGCGCCCGTTCCAGGAAGGCCTGGCCAGCCAGTGTCAGTCGCGGCAGGCGCGCGGTGCGCTCGAACAGCGGCGTGCCCAGTTGCTGCTCCAGTTCCTTGATCTGCCGGCTCAGCGCCGACTGGGCGATGTACAGCCGCTCGGCGGCAGCGCTGAAGCTGCCGCATTCGGCGATTTCCACGAAGTAACGCAATTGGCGGATCGACGTCATGTCATGCCTTTTCGAGATGAGTGTGGCGACAAAGGCATATTAGTCGGCATGGCTCATGGCTGGCTAACCTTTGCCTGTCTTCCCAGGAACTGCTGCCATGCTCGCCCAACTGTCGTTTTCCGGCCTTGACTGGCTGCCCATCCTGCTTGGTGTCGGCGCTGCCTACATCGTCTTCGGCATCGCCGGTTTCGGCACCGCGCTGGTGGCCGGCCCAGTGCTGATCCACTTCATGCCGCTGTCGCGGATCATTCCGCTGCTGGTGCTGCTGGATTTCGTCGCCGCCTTCGGCAACCTGCTGCCCTCACGCCGCGATGTCGTGCGCGGCGAACTGCTGCGGCTGCTGCCGTTCATGGCCATTGGCTGCACGCTGGGCGTGGTATTCCTGCTACAGCTGAAGTCCGACCTGTTGCTGCTGCTGATGGGCCTGTTCGTCACGGCCTATGCCCTGTACGGGCTGGCGGTGAAGGTGCGGCCGGCCAGTTTGTCGGGTTTCTGGGCAATGCCGATGGGCACGGCAGGCGGGCTGTTCGGTGCCTTGTTCGGCAGCGGCGGCTTCCTTTATGCCCTGTACCTGAGCGCGCGGCTGGAGGTGAAGGAGCAGGTGCGCGCTACCCAGAGCGCGCTGATCAGTTGCAGTACGGTGGTGCGCCTGACGCTGTTCCTGATCGCAGGCGTCTATGCCGACCAGAACCTGCTGCTGCTCGCGGCCTGCCTGTTGCCGGTCATGCTCGTCGGCCTCTGGGTAGGGCGCAGGCTCACCCACCGGCTGTCCCGCGAAGCTTTCGTGCGCCTGGTCACCTGGCTGGTGCTGGCCAGCGGCCTGGCGCTGATCGGTCGCTACCTGAGCGCCTGAGCAGGCGGTAGAATTGCGCCAATACCGCAGTTTTTCAGGCTTGTCCCGTTCATGAACACCCAGAGCATCATCGTTCCCAAGCTGTCTACCGTCCCGGTGCACGAAGCCCGGGCCCGCGCCATCCTGCGCTGGCTGGTGCGCGAGAAAGTCGTCGAGGAACAGCTGACCACCTGTGGCCGCACCGGCAACCGCATGGGCCATGCCCTGGCCGAAGGTGCCCGCAAAGTGGCCCTGCACCCGCAGAAACTGCCCTTCGGCGAGCAGGTCAACGGCCTGGAGGTGATGCTCAAGCGCTGCATCTATACCCCTACCGAAGGTTTCCTCGAAGAGGCCGGTTGCCCCGAGTGCCGGCGCGAGGTGGGTGAGCCGCTGTTCGAAAGCCTGGAAGAATGGATGCCGGCGGTGAGCGACAACTTCACCTGCCCGTTGTGCGGCTTCGAAGATGACATCAATGGCTTCATTTACCTGCAGCCATGTGCCTTTTCCAACCTGGGGTTCATCTTCAACAACTGGGGCGAGGCCGGGTTCACCCAGGCCTTTCTCGACAGCTTCGCCGACTGGCTCGACCAGCCGGTGACCGTGGTACAGGTAAAACTGCCACAAGGCTGACCGAAGGCCCTTATTTTGCATTGAGCGGCGCGCCGTGCATGAGTATAATGGCGCGCTTCCATTTTTCCCGCCCGGGAGCCCCCGCGATGCTGCGTATCAGCCAAGAAGCCCTGACCTTCGACGATATCCTCCTTGTACCTGGCTATTCCGAGGTACTGCCCAATGAAGTCAGTCTCAAGACCCGTTTGACCCGCGGCATCGAGCTGAACATTCCGCTGGTTTCCGCCGCCATGGATACCGTGACCGAAGCGCGCCTGGCCATTGCCATGGCCCAGGAAGGCGGCATCGGCATCATCCACAAGAACATGACCATCGAACAGCAGGCCAGCGAAGTCCGCAAGGTCAAGAAGTTCGAGGCTGGCGTGGTCAAGGACCCGATCACCATCGACGCCGACGCCACCGTGCGCGACCTGTTCGACCTGACCCGCCTGAACAACATCTCCGGCGTTCCGGTGCTGGCGAACGGCGACCTGGTCGGCATCGTCACCTCCCGTGACGTGCGCTTCGAAAGCCGCCTGGACGCCAAGGTCCGCGACGTGATGACCCCGAAAGAGCGTCTGGTCACCGTCCGCGAAGGCGCCGACAAGAACGAAGTCCGCGAGCTGCTGCACAAGCACCGCCTGGAAAAAGTCCTGATCGTTGACGACAAGTTCAACCTCAAGGGCATGATGACCGTCAAGGACATCGAAAAGGCCAAGGCCTACCCGCTGGCCAGCAAGGACGACCAGGGTCGCCTGCGCGTCGGCGCCGCGGTCGGCACCGGCAAGGACACCGGCGAGCGCGTTGCCGCCCTGGTGGCTGCTGGCGTTGACGTGGTGGTGGTCGACACCGCCCACGGTCACTCCAAAGGTGTGATCGATCGCGTTCGCTGGGTCAAGGAAACCTACCCGCAAGTGCAGGTGATCGGCGGCAACATCGCCACCGGCGCTGCCGCCAAGGCTCTGGCCGAGGCTGGCGCTGACGCGGTCAAGGTCGGTATCGGCCCGGGCTCGATCTGCACCACCCGTATCGTTGCCGGCGTCGGCGTGCCGCAAATCAGCGCCATCGCCAACGTTGCCGCTGCACTGGAAGGCACTGGCGTGCCGCTGATCGCCGACGGCGGCATCCGCTTCTCGGGTGACCTGTCCAAGGCCATCGTCGCCGGTGCTTCCTGCGTGATGATGGGTTCGATGTTCGCCGGTACCGAAGAGGCTCCGGGTGAAGTCGAACTGTTCCAGGGCCGTTCCTACAAGGCCTACCGCGGCATGGGCTCGCTGGGTGCCATGGCACAGGCGCAAGGCTCGTCCGACCGCTACTTCCAGGACTCCTCGGCCGGCGCCGAGAAGCTGGTACCGGAAGGCATCGAAGGCCGTGTTCCCTACAAGGGCGCCCTGGCCGCGATCATCCACCAACTGATGGGCGGCCTGCGTTCGTCCATGGGCTACACCGGCAGCGCAACCATCGAAGAGATGCGCACCAAGCCGGAATTCGTGCGCATCACCGGTGCCGGCATGGCCGAGTCCCACGTGCATGACGTGCAGATCACCAAAGAAGCCCCTAACTACCGCGTAGGCTGAGGCTTCAAGCAATACAAGCATGCGGGGCTGTCATGACAGCCCCGCGTCGTTTCCGATTTCCACTGACGAGATTGAGTCATGGCCCTCGACATTCACGCTCACCGCATCCTGATCCTCGATTTCGGTTCCCAGTACACCCAGCTGATCGCCCGCCGCGTGCGCGAAATCGGCGTGTACTGCGAGCTGCATCCGTTCGACATGGACGATGAAGCGATCCGCGAATTCAACCCGCGCGGCATCATCCTCGCCGGCGGCCCCGAGTCGGTCCACGAAGCCAACAGCCCGCGCGCCCCGCAGGCGGTGTTCGACCTGAACGTACCCGTGCTGGGCATCTGCTACGGCATGCAGACCATGGCCGAGCAGATGGGCGGCAAGGTCGAAGGTTCCGACCTGCGTGAATTCGGTTATGCCCGCGTGGACGTGGTCGGCAAGAGCCGCCTGCTCGACGGCATCGAAGACCACATCGACGCCGACGGCGTACTGGGCCTGGACGTGTGGATGAGCCACGGCGACAAGGTCACCCAGATGCCGGGCAACTTCCACGTGCTGGCCAGCACCCCGAGCTGCCCGATCGCCGGCATGTTCGACGACGCGCGCGGCTACTACGGCGTGCAGTTCCACCCGGAAGTGACCCACACCAAGCAGGGCGGTCGCATCCTGTCCCGCTTCGTGCAGGACATCTGCGGCTGTGAAGCCCTGTGGACTCCGTCCAACATCGTCGAAGACGCCATTGCCCAGGTGCGTGAGCAGGTCGGTTCGGCCAACGTCCTGCTGGGCCTGTCCGGCGGCGTCGACAGCTCCGTCGTTGCCGCACTGCTGCACCGCGCCATCGGCGACCAGCTGACTTGCGTATTCGTCGACAACGGCCTGCTGCGCCTGCACGAAGGCGACCAGGTGATGGCCATGTTCAAGGAGAACATGGGCGTCAAGGTCATCCGCGCCGACGCTGAAAAGCAGTTCCTCGACAACCTGGCCGGTGAAGCCGACCCGGAGAAGAAGCGCAAGATCATCGGCCGCACCTTCATCGACGTGTTCGATGCCGAAGCCAGCAAGCTGGAAAACATCCAGTTCCTTGCCCAGGGCACCATCTACCCGGACGTGATCGAATCGGCTGGCGCCAAGAGCGGCAAGGCCCACGTGATCAAGTCGCACCACAACGTCGGTGGCCTGCCTGAGGAAATGAACCTCAAGCTGGTCGAGCCGCTGCGTGAACTGTTCAAGGACGAAGTGCGCAAGATCGGCCTGGAGCTGGGCCTGCCGTACGACATGGTCTACCGCCACCCGTTCCCGGGCCCGGGCCTGGGCGTGCGTATCCTCGGTGAAGTGAAGAAGGAATACGCCGACATCCTGCGTCGCGCTGACCACATCTTCATCGAAGAGCTGCGCAAGGCCGACTGGTACCACAAGACCAGCCAGGCATTCGTGGTGTTCCAGCCGGTCAAGTCGGTCGGCGTCGTTGGCGACGGCCGTCGCTACGCCTGGGTCGTGGCCCTGCGTGCCGTCGAGACCGTGGACTTCATGACCGCGCGCTGGGCGCACCTGCCGTACGAGCTGCTGGAAACCGTCAGTGGCCGTATCATCAACGAAATCGACGGTATCTCGCGCGTTACCTACGACGTGTCGAGCAAGCCGCCAGCGACCATCGAGTGGGAATGATCCCGCCTCGCGGTTAATGAAACGGGCCTGCATTGCAGGCCCGTTTTTTTTGCCAAACCCTACTCGGCCCCGGGAGAATGCCCGAAATACGCCTTGTAGGCATGGCAGAAATTGGCAGGGTTGGCGTAGCCGACATGGTAGGCAACCTGCGATACCTGCCATCGACGCTCCAGCAGAAGGGCGCGGGCCAGTTCCATTCTTTGTTGCCGAACGTATTGCAGGAGCGACCGGCCGTATTCGTGGCTGAATGCGCGGCGCATGGTGGTTTCGCTCACCCCCAATTGGCGAGCGAGGGCTGCAGCAGTGGGCGGGGCGTTCAGGTTTTCGTCGAGCTGGCGGCGCGTTTCAACGGCCAGATCGCGGCGCCCCCGGTCCTGAATCTTCTCGGCAGACCTGTGCCCGATCAGGTGGTTGGCCAGCTCCAGCACGATGGCCAGGCTCAGGCTCTCGCAATGCAGGCGCCTGAGCCCGCCGGTGTAGGGCGACAGATAGAGCTGCTGGAACAGGCGGCTCACCGCTGGGCACTGTGGCAACTGGTCGAAGCGCAGGCCATCGGCGACCAGCGCCAGCAGAGGCTTCAGCTGCGCGTCGTCCCGGGCCAGCTCGTGCAGGTAATCGCCAGCAATACGTACCCCGGCCATACGGGCGTGACTGTTGGCGGGCAATTGGTCCTGCGCCTCCAGGCTTTCACCAAGGCCCAGCATGTGCAATTGGCCAGAGGCATAACTGTTGAGCCTTCCGTCCACCGTGTGCTGCCACGCCCCGTCGAACACCTGCACGATGCACAGGCTTTGCGGCAGCACTTTGTCGATCTTCAGCGGCTCCGGAAATTGCAGGTTGCAATCGAAGTACTGCAACCCGTCGTGTACCGTCTGCGCCCGATAGTGGCCGGACGCGCTGCCCATCACCCGTGCGCTGCTCGCGTCCAGCACACCGGCCTCGGCGAGTGACCCGGGGCTATCGAATGAAAAGTCGGTGTCGAGGTAGGGGCTGATCGATCGCATGTGCGCTAGGCATCCTTGGCTGAGGGCGGCATGGCCGGAAATGGTAACGCGTGCACATTTTCAGCGACAGCCATTGTGCGCACGGCGCTGTCTGTTGTGCGAACCGGTCAGCGGGGTTGGCTAGACGGACCAGGCTTATTTCAATGGGCGTTTGTTCCGATTCAGGATGGAAAAGACATGCTCGCTTATCGCAAATGGACTGCCCTTCTGGTGGCTGCGCTCAGCCTGTGGCTGGGCCAGGTTCACGCTGAAGAACGGCCGGAAGTGGCTGACCAGGTAGTTGCCTACACGGGGACGCAAGGTGCCAAGGTGTGGACGCTGCGCATCGGTGAACGCGCCGCCAACGAAGCGCTGGTACAAATCGAGGGCGTCGATCACGACTGGAACATGCGCATCCAGAAAATGCAGGTGGAGAAAACCAGCAGGGATACCCGTTACTCCACCACCGTGGATGGCAAGAAATACGTTGTGCTGATCATCCAGGGCAACTGGGGCGGCGAACTGTATCTGCCGGGTGAGGCTCAGGCAATGCAGGTCGGCTATTCGGAAGGGCTGTCGCATCAGGGCAATGCCCAGGCATTCCTTACCGATTACCTGGCAGCACAGAGCACGGAGGCGCAATGACCATGGGCGAGTTCAACGATCCGCTGTCCGAACTGTCTGGCTCGCTCGGTCAGGACTATGAGCAAAGCCGTGCCGCCCAGCGCGACCGAGTGATCGCTGAGCTCAAGCAAGTGATCGAGCGCGTGCCCGAGCAGAGCGAGTTCACCAACTCCCGGCGTTACCGGGTCTGGGGACCAGTATTGTTGCTGGGTTCCCTGATCATCACGGCCGTGACATTCAACCCTGAACGCTTGGGGGCGGTTGCAGCCGGTGTCTTCATCACCTTGATTGCAGCAGCGGTGACCTGGCAACACCGTAATGCCGGTACCCAGGTATTCATGCGCCTGACCCGCCGGCAATTGTTTGTCGATACGCTGGATGCACCGGTAGACCTGGCGGAAGTGGAAGACGTTTCGGTCAAGGATGAAGGGCTGGTCATGGTGCAGACGCTGGAAATGAGCAGCGAAGCCGTCCTGCCAAAGCATCATGTGGTGAAACTGCAGTTCTTCGGTAACCAGGCCATGGTGTTGAAGAAACCGCGACCGCAGATCCGCATCATGTCCGCAGGCCTGGCCAGCAACGGACGCAAGCTGGGGAACGAGGAAGTGCTCGCCCTGCTGGCGGCCTACCGCGATGCGGCACATGCGCAACGGCAACTGGATCTGTTGCAGACCGATGGATAACGGCGAACGCGAAGCCCACCTCGCGTACCTGCAGGAGCAGGCTGATGGCCCCACCGACAGCTTCGTACTGCTGGAGCGCTCGCTCGGCAAGGCGCTGGCCTGCGCTGTGACTGGCCTGCTGTTCGGTGCACTGGGGATATGGCTGACCGCTCTGGCGGTGCAGTTCAGTCCCGGTGCCAGCAGCGGTGTCATCTGGCTGATGTCTGGTTTCGGCCTCGGCCTGGCCGGCGTCGGGGTAGCGGGGCTAGCCTGCGCCGTCGTGCTATACCGCCGGCACGGCAAGCGGGTGCTGAGCGTAACGCCAGATACCCTGTGCTTCGCCAACGCGCAGGCGCCGACCCCATTGCATTCCTTCGACGGCTTCGAGGTCGAGCAGGGTTACTTCACTACCCGGCTGATCTTTACCGTGTCGGCGTTCAGCCATGCACCAGCGCTGGCACCGGCCTGTTTCAGGGCGCTGGCCTCGCCTGACGCGGTGGTCGTCGCGGGTGGCTTGCGCGTCAGGCTGTGGTTGTGCACGCCCGTCGTGGCCGGGCGACGCCTTGGCCTGCAGGAACTGGTGGATCTGCTTTATGCCTATGTGCAAGCGGCCCAGGCCAGGCGTACGTTGGCGCAGTTGTTTCCGGGCGTGGCGCGTCTGGGTGATGCGGCCAGATGAGCCTGATCGTGACCATTGGCGCTATGGGGCAATGAGGCGCTTCGGTTGGGGCCTGATCCTGCTGCTGCTGCCACTGGTGCTGTTCGGCTGGGGTAAAGTGCAGTACTGGCGGGCTGACACGGCGCAGGATCAGGCCCGGACCATACGGCAATGGCTGGCTGCCCCCAGTGAGACGTTGTTACGGCAATTGCCGTGGGAAGCCCGCAAGCAGCTTGCCAGGCATGTCGATCCGCGACAGGCCCTGCAGCGCCATCTGGACCTGCTCGATGCGGATCGCCACTGGGTAAGCGTACGCAAGATGATGGCCAGTGTGAGCTGCTGGCTGGCGGTGGCCGCTTTGCTGGCAGGCCTCTGGGCCTGGCTCAAGCTGAAGTTGGACGCCTGGCGGGCGCTGCGTTCTGCGGCCTACCTGCATGAGCGCATGATGGCCAGTTGGCAGGGCCTGGGCTGTTGCTTGAGCATTTACATGATCATGCTTGCCGGTTCGCTTTGCCTGTCGTTGCTCTACGAGGCCAGTTCCGGAGCGAGCCGCGCAGCGCAGGGCGGCATGACGGTGCTGATCGTGGTGCTGCCGCTGGCCTCTGTTCTGGTTGTGTGTGTTCGCCAGGTCTGGCGAATGCGTCGGCAGTGGCCGCTGATGCAGTCTCCGACCGCCAGTTTTCTAGCCCGCCCGCTCGGCAGGCAGGCGACCCCAGCGGTGTGGCAGTGGATCGAGACCTTGGCAGCGCAACTGCACGCGCCGGCCCCGGACCATATCGTGGTCGGGCTTGACCAAGGGTTTTTCGTCACCAGCGTTCCGATTCTGCTGCAGCCCGACGGGCAGGTCCTCAGGGGGCGCACATTGTATCTGCCTCTACCTTGCCTGGCCGCCTTGAGCCAGGCCGAGGCGGCCTCGATCATCGGTCACGAACTGGGCCATTTCAGGCGCCGTGATACGGAGCGGGGCAGCGAAACCAGTGCGCGATTCAGCCTGATGTGCGCGCATTATTCGGCCATGGTCGGCGACGAGGATGCTCCGCGCTGGGTGGTTCGGCCCACCTTGTGGCTGGCCGGGCAGTTCTTGCACCATTTCCAGCTTGCGGTTCATCACTGGGGGCGTGCACAGGAATTGCTGGCTGATCGGGCAGGTGCCGAGGTCGCTGGCCCGAAGCTGTTCGTACAGGCACTGTTACGGGTGATTGCCCTGGGTCAGGTGATCGACGGCTTGTTGGTCGCACACGGTGGCAGCAACCTTTTGCAGGCGCTGGCGGCGCACCTGCAAGGCACGCCGTTGCAACTGGGCGAGGAAGTGCTGGGGCTGGCCACTACCCATCCGTTCGATACGCACCCCGACCTCGCCACGCGCCTGAACAACCTGGACATCCTGCTCGACCCGCAATTGCTGCAGGCGGCCTTGCGCGTGCCGTCCGGTGGGGACCAGCAATGGTTCAACGACCTTTGTCTGGGCCCCGACAGCACGTGCGATAGCAAGGCTGCTGGCAGCATCCAAAGAGACTTCACTTAATATTTCCCATTTGCAGGTGTATCGTATTCGCCCTTCATCGTCAGCCATGCTGGCAGCTTGATTGCGCAGAACACGAGGTACCCGCACCGATGTCCTTCACCCGTCGACAAATGCTCAAGGGCCTGACCGGCCTGGTTGTGGTTGGCCTGGGCGCCGGTGGCGCGGCGCGTTACTGGCTGGGCAAGGTCGAAGATGACAACGCCGGCCACGACTATGAGCTGATCGCAGCGCCCTTGGACGTCGAACTGGTGCCTGGGCACAAGACCGAGGCCTGGGCCTTCGGCCCGTCGGCACCGGGTACCGAGTTGCGCGTGCGCCAGGGTACCTGGCTGCGGGTGCGCTTCATCAACCACCTGCCGGTCGAAACCACCATCCACTGGCACGGTATCCGCCTGCCGCTGGAAATGGACGGCGTGCCCTATGTGTCGCAGCTGCCGGTCAAGCCCGGCGAGTATTTCGACTACAAGTTCCGTGTGCCGGATGCCGGCAGCTACTGGTACCACCCGCACGTCAGCAGCTCCGAAGAGCTGGGCCGTGGCCTGGTCGGCCCGCTGATCGTCGAGGAGCGCGAGCCGACCGGCTTCCAGCATGAACGCACGCTCAGCCTGAAGAACTGGCACGTGGACGAGCAGGGCGCCTGGTTGCCGTTCAGCATCCCGCGTGAGGCGGCGCGCAACGGCACCGCCGGGCGCCTGATCACCATCAATGGCCAGGCCGATTCGGTCACCGAGCTGCCAGCCGGCCAGGTTGTGCGGGTGCGTCTGCTTAACCTGGACAACACCTGGACCTACCGCCTCAACCTCAAGGGCAACTGCGAGGCAAGAATCTATGCTCTGGACGGCAACCCGGTAACCCCGCGCCCATTGGACGATGACTACTGGCTCGGCCCAGGCATGCGTATATGCCTGGCTATCCGTATTCCCGAGGCGGGGGAGGAGATCTCCCTGCGCGACGGTTTCGTGCGTCTGGGCACCCTGCGTTCGGTGGCCAGTAACGACGCGCCGAGCGACTGGCCGCCGGCGCTACCGCCCAACCCGATCGCCGAGCCGGACCTGGAGAATGCCGAAAAGCTCAACTTCAATTTCGAGTGGGCGGCGAAAGTCTCGGTCACTACGGACCAGGATAGGCCGTCGAGCATGTGGCAGATCAACGGCCAGGCCTGGGATATCACCGACAAGACTTGCGCCGAGCGGCCGATTGCCACGCTGAAGAAGGGCAAGAGCTACATCTTCGAGCTGAAGAACATGACCCAGTACCAGCACCCGATCCACCTGCACGGCATGAGCTTCAAGGTGATCGCCTCCAACCGCCATGACATCAAGGAGCCGTGGTTCACCGATACCTACCTGCTGGGCAAGAACGAGCGCGCCCAGGTGGCGCTGGTCGCGGATAACCCGGGCACCTGGATGTTCCACTGCCACGTCATCGACCACATGGAAACCGGCCTGATGGCCGCGATCGCGGTGGTCTGATGCGCCCGCAGATCATCGATCGCAGCCGCGATCAGGAATTCATGCGCCTGGCCCTGGACCTGGCTGCCGAAGGCGCGGCCATGGGCGAGGTGCCGGTGGGCGCGGTACTGGTGCAGCATGGGCAGGTGATCGGGCAGGGCTTCAACCGGCCGATCATCGACAGTGACCCCAGTGCGCACGCCGAGATGGTGGCCATTCGCGCGGCGGCGAAATCCGCCAGCAACTACCGGCTGCCCGGCAGCACCCTGTATGTGACCCTGGAACCGTGCAGCATGTGTGCGGGGTTGATCGTGCATTCGCGGGTGATGCGGGTGGTGTACGGCGCGCTGGAGCCCAAGGCGGGGATCGTGCAGAGCCAGGGGCAGTTCTTCGGGCAGGGCTTCCTGAACCACCGGGTGATGGTGGAGGGCGGAGTGCTGGCGGAGGAGTGCGGGCAGATCCTCAGTGACTTCTTCAAGGCCCGCCGGGCCAAGGGGTAACCTGTCAGGGCCCTATCGCCGGCAAGCCAGTTCCCACAGGATATCTGCAGGCCTGGGGACAGTGGAGAACCTGTGGGAGCTGGCTTGCCGGCGATAGGGCCCTGACAGGCCTACATCGGCGGCGACTGCTCTGCCGGCTTGTCCTTGTTCACCCCGGGCACATGCAGGCTGCCCTCGGCCACCTGGCCTTCGAGCTGCGGCTGGGTCACCCAGGTGAGGATGTCGTAGTAGCGACGGATGTTGGCCACGAAATGCACCGGCTCGCCGCCACGTGCATAACCGTATTTGGTCTGCCGATACCACTGCTTCTGCGAAAGCCGCGGCAGCATCTTCTTCACGTCCAGCCACTTGTTCGGGTTGAGCTTCTCGCGCTTGGCCAAGGTGCGGGCGTCTTCCAGGTGGCCGGTGCCGACGTTGTAGGCGGCCAGGGCGAACCAGGTGCGGTCCGGTTCCTGGATGCTGTCGTCGAGCTCTTCTTTGATCTTCATGAAGTACTTGGCGCCGCCCTGGATGCTCTGCTTCGGGTCCAGGCGGTTGGACACGCCCATCGCCTGGGCGGTGCGCTGGGTCAGCATCATCAGGCCGCGCACGCCGGTCTTGGAGGTGACCTCGGGCTGCCACATCGATTCCTGGTAGCCGATGGCGGCCAGCAGGCGCCAGTCCACCTGCTCGACCTTGGCGTAGCTCTTGAAGTGCTTCTCGTACTTGGGCAGGCGCTGCTGCAGGTGCTGGGCGAAGGTGTAGGCCCCCACATAGCCCAGTACGTCGACATGGCCGTAGTAGCGGTCCTTCAGGCGTTGCAGGGTGCCGTTCTTCTGCGCCTTGTCGAGGAAATCGTTGACCTCGTTGAGCAGGCTGTTGTCTTCACCGGCCGCCACCGCCCAGCGCTGGTCGCGGGTGTCGCCCAGGTCGAAGGCAACCCGCACGTTGGGGAAGTACACCTGATTCATCGCCAGCTCGTTGGAGTCGACCAGGGTCAGGTCGATCTGGCCTTCGTCGACCATGCGCAGCAGGTCGACCACCTCGACGGCGTCGGATTCTTCGTATTCCAGGCCCGGGTACTGCTTTTTCAGCTCGGCCAGCTGGTCGGCGTGGCTGCTGCCCTTGAGCACCATGATCTTCTTGCCGACCAGGCCCTTGGCGTTGGTGGGGCGCGTGCGGCCGTTGCGGTAGATGACCTGTGGGGTCACTTCCAGGTAAGGGTGGGAGTACCTGACCTGGGCCTTGCGCCGTTCGCTGGTGACCAGGCCGGCCGCTGCCAGCACCGGGCCGGAGGGCTTGCCGAGGCTGTCGTACAGCTCGTCGAGGTTGTCGGCGGTCTCGATCTGCAGCTTTACGCCGAGATCCTCGGCGAAATGCTGGACCAGCTCGTATTCGAAGCCGGTTTCGCCGTTGCGGTCCTGGAAGTAGGTGGCCGGGCTGTTGCGGGTGATCACGCGCAGCACGCCATCCTCCTTCACGCGCTCGAGGGTGCTGGGTTTTTCAACGCAGGCACCGAGCAGCAGAAAGAGTCCGGTTGCGAAAAGCCATCTGGCGCAACGCTGGCGCAAAGCAGTGTGGGCGAACATAGGTTGCAGTATACGCAAAGGACTGGCCCAACCATATCTCGACAACTGTTAGCTTGTCTGGTAGCGCTTTATGTGCAATGGCGGCCTGGTCCCCTTGTAGGAGCGGCCTTGTGTCGCGATGGGGCGCGCAGCGGCCCCCAGATTTTAAGCTCTGCCGCAGATATCCCTGGGGCCGCTGCGCGCCCCATCGCGACACAAGGCCGCTCCTACAGGGCGAGCGAGGCAGGTGTATTTTTTTGACCCGCAAGTCCGGTTCCGCCGCCCGGCAGGCGTGGCTTAGAGCGGGTGCCGAAACCCTTCGAATTAGGCTAGAATGCACGGCCTCTAAGCACACCCCTTCCTGAGGCTGTCCCGACGATGTTGATCCTGCGCGGCGCTCCTGCCCTTTCTGCCTTTCGCCACGGTAAATTACTCGAGCAACTGAGCCAGAAAGTCCCCGCTGTTACTGGTTTGTATGCCGAATTTGCCCACTTCGCCGATGTCGACGGCGAGCTGACCGCCGACCAGCAGCAGGTGCTGGGGCGTCTGCTCAAGTACGGCCCGAGCGTGCCGGTACAGGAGCCGAGCGGCCGCCTGTTCCTGGTCGTGCCGCGCCTGGGCACCATTTCGCCGTGGGCCAGCAAGGCCAGTGACATCGCCCACAACTGCGGCCTGCAGTCGATCCAGCGCCTGGAGCGCGGTATCGCCTACTACGTTGCCGGCAACCTGAGCGAAGCCGACGCCGAACTGATCGCCGCCGAGCTGCACGACCGCATGACCCAGCGCGTGCTCGGCCAGCTGGAGCAGGCCGCTGACCTGTTCAGCCATGCCCAGCCCAAGCCGATGACCTCGGTGGACATCCTGGCCGGTGGCCGTGACGCCCTGGCCAAGGCCAACATCGACCTGGGCCTGGCCCTGGCCGAAGACGAGATCGACTACCTGGTCAACGCCTTCCAGGGCCTCAAGCGCAACCCGAACGACATCGAACTGATGATGTTCGCCCAGGCCAACTCCGAGCACTGCCGCCACAAGATCTTCAACGCCAGTTGGGACATCGACGGCCAGGCTCAGGAAAAGAGCCTGTTCGGCATGATCAAGAACACCTACCAGATGCACAACGAAGGTGTGCTGTCTGCGTACAAGGACAACGCCTCGGTGATCGTCGGCAACGTTGCCGGCCGTTTCTTCCCGAACCCTGAAACCCGCCAGTACGGCGCGGTGCAGGAGCCGGTGCACATCCTGATGAAGGTCGAGACGCACAACCACCCGACCGCCATCGCCCCGTTCTCCGGCGCCTCCACCGGCTCCGGCGGCGAAATCCGCGACGAAGGCGCGACCGGCCGTGGCGCCAAGCCCAAGGCTGGCCTGACCGGCTTCACCGTGTCCAACCTGCGTATCCCGGGCTTCGAACAGCCGTGGGAGCAGGCCTACGGCAAGCCTGAGCGCATCGTCGACGCCCTCGACATCATGATCGAAGGCCCACTGGGTGGCGCTGCGTTCAACAACGAATTCGGTCGCCCGGCGCTGACCGGCTACTTCCGTACCTTCGAGCAGGCCATCAACACCCCGCACGGTGAAGAAGTGCGCGGCTACCACAAGCCGATCATGCTGGCCGGTGGCATGGGCAACATCCGTGAAGACCACGTGCAGAAGGGCGAGATCACTGTCGGCGCCAAGCTGATCGTGCTCGGTGGCCCGGCCATGCTGATCGGCCTGGGCGGCGGCGCCGCTTCGTCGGTGGCTACCGGTGCCAGCTCGGCTGACCTGGACTTCGCTTCGGTACAGCGCGAAAACCCGGAAATGGAGCGCCGTTGCCAGGAGGTCATCGACCGCTGCTGGCAGCTGGGCGACAACAACCCGATCGCCTTCATCCACGACGTTGGCGCCGGCGGTATCTCCAACGCCTTCCCTGAGCTGGTCAACGACGGTGGCCGTGGTGGCCGCTTCGAACTGCGCAACGTGCCCAACGACGAGCCGGGCATGGCCCCGCACGAAATCTGGAGCAACGAATCGCAGGAGCGTTACGTGCTGGCGGTCAGCGCGGTCGACTTCGAGCGCTTCAAGGCAATCTGCGAGCGTGAGCGTTGCCCGTTTGCCGTAGTGGGTGAAGCGACTGAAGAGCAACACCTGACCGTAAGCGACAGCCACTTCGGCAACACGCCGGTAGACATGCCGCTCGACGTACTGCTGGGCAAGCCGCCACGCATGCACCGTTCGGTTACCCGCGAAGCCGAGCTGGGCGATGACTTCGACCCGAGCAAGCTGGACCTGGACAACGCCGTTCAGCGCGTCCTCAGCCACCCGGCCGTGGCCAGCAAGAGCTTCCTGATCACCATCGGCGACCGCACCATCACCGGCCTGGTAGCTCGTGACCAGATGGTCGGCCCGTGGCAGGTACCGGTGGCCGACTGCGCCGTCACCGCCACCAGCTTCGACGTCTACACCGGTGAAGCCATGGCCATGGGCGAGCGTACCCCGCTGGCTCTGCTGGATGCCCCGGCGTCCGGCCGCATGGCAATTGGCGAGACACTGACCAACCTGGCTGCCTCGCGCATCGAGAAGCTGTCCGACATCAAACTGTCGGCCAACTGGATGTCTGCCGCCGGCCACCCAGGTGAAGACGCCCGCCTGTACGACACCGTCAAGGCAGTCGGCATGGAGCTTTGCCCGGAGCTGGGCATTACCATTCCGGTCGGCAAAGACTCGATGTCGATGAAGACCAAGTGGAGCGACGAGGGCGTCGAGAAGAGCGTTACCTCGCCAATGTCGCTGATCATCACCGGCTTCGCCCCGGTCACCGACATCCGCAAGACCCTGACCCCGCAACTGCGCATGGACAAGGGCGAGACCGACCTGATCCTGATCGACCTGGGCCGCGGCAAGAACCGCATGGGCGCCTCGATCCTGGCACAGACCTACGGCAAGATCGCTGCCCAGGCACCGGACGTCGACGACGCCGAAGACCTGAAGGCGTTCTTCGCCGTGATCCAGGGCCTGAACGAAGATGGCCACCTGCTGGCCTACCACGACCGCTCCGACGGCGGCCTGGTCACCACCGTGCTGGAAATGGCCTTCGCCGGCCACTGCGGCCTCGACCTGCACCTCGACCCGCTGACCGACAGCCAGGGCGACGTGCCGGCCATCCTCTTCAACGAAGAGCTGGGCGCGGTCATCCAGGTTCGCCAGGATGCCACCCCCGACGTACTGGCACAGTTCAGCGCCGCTGGCCTGGGTGAAGGCTGCGTCGCGGTGATCGGCAAGCCGGTCAACAACGGTGAAGTGTCCATCAGCCTGAACGGCGAAGTGCTGTTCGACGACGACCGTCGCATGCTGCAGCGCCAGTGGGCCGAGACCAGCTACCAGATCCAGCGCCTGCGCGACAACGCCGACTGCGCTGACCAGGAATTCGACCTGCTGCTCGAGGAAGACAACCCGGGCTTGTCGGTCAAGCTGGGCTTCGATGTCAACGACGACATCGCCGCGCCGTACATCAAGAAGGGCGTGCGCCCGCAAGTGGCCATCCTGCGCGAGCAGGGCGTCAACGGCCAGGTCGAGATGGCAGCCGCCTTCGACCGTGCCGGCTTCGCCGCCATCGACGTGCACATGAGCGACATCCTCGCTGGCCGTGTCGACTTCGAAGCCTTCAAGGGCCTGGTCGCCTGCGGTGGCTTCTCCTACGGCGACGTGCTGGGTGCCGGTGAAGGCTGGGCCAAGTCGGCGCTGTTCAACAGCCGCGCCCGTGACGCCTTCCAGGCCTTCTTCGAGCGTACCGACAGCTTCGCCCTGGGCGTGTGCAACGGTTGCCAGATGATGTCCAACCTGCACGAGCTGATCCCGGGCACCGAGCACTGGCCGCACTTCGTGCGCAACCGCTCGGAGCAGTTCGAAGCGCGTGTGGCCATGGTCGAAGTGCAGAAGTCCAACTCGATCTTCCTGCAGGGCATGGCCGGTTCGCGCATGCCTATCGCCATCGCCCACGGTGAAGGCCATGCCGAGTTCGCCAGCGAAGAAGCACTGCTGGCAGCCGACCTGTCCGGTTGCGTGGCCCTGCGCTACGTCGACAACCACGGCAAGGTCACCGAAGCTTACCCGGCCAACCCGAACGGCTCGCCGCGTGGTATCACCGGCCTCACCAGCCGCGACGGCCGCGTGACCATCATGATGCCGCACCCGGAGCGTGTGTTCCGTGCCGTGCAGAACTCCTGGCGCCCGGATGAGTGGCAGGAAGATGCCGCACTGATGCGTATGTTCCGTAACGCACGGGTGTGGGTGAACTAAGGCGTGTACAAGCTCGCCTTCTTCGTCCCCGCCAGCCACGTCGAAGTGGTCAAGGCCGCTGTGTTCGCCGCGGGTGGCGGGCGCATCGGTGACTATGACCACTGCGCCTGGCAGACGCTGGGCCAGGGCCAGTTCCGCCCGCTGGACGGCAGCCAGCCGTTCCTCGGGCAAACCGGCCAGGTCGAGGTGGTGGAGGAGTGGAAGGTGGAGCTGGTGGTGGCTGACGACCTGATTGCCCAGGTCGTCGCTGCACTCAAGCAGGCCCACCCGTACGAGACGCCAGCCTACGAAGTCTGGCGGCTCGCCGAGTTCTAGACCGCATCAAGGCCATCGCCGGCAAGCCAGCTCCCACAGGAATATCGCAGTCATCAGAACCTGTGATATCTCTGTGGGAGCTGGCTTGCCGGCGATAGGGCCCTACAATCCAGCCACAATCTCCTTGCCCTGCCCAGGCCGCTTCAACCACCCACAAGCCAGCAACCCCACCTCGAACAGCACCCACATCGGCACCGCCAACATCGTCTGCGAAAACACATCCGGCGGCGTCAGGATCATCCCCACCACAAAGCAGCCGACGATCACGTAGGGCCTGCTGCGCCGCAATGTAGCCACATCGGCCAACCCCACCCAGACCACGATAAACGTCGCCACCGGTATCTCGAACGCCAGCCCGAACGCCAGAAACAGCGCCAGGATGAAGTCCAGGTACTGGCTGATATCGGTCATCATCGCCACGCCCTCCGGTGTAACGCTGGCAAAGAAGCCGAACATCATCGGGAACACCAGGAAGAAGGCGAAGGCCATGCCGGCGTAGAACAGCACGATGCTCGACACCAGCAACGGCAGGGCAATGCGCCGTTCACGGCGGTACAGCCCCGGTGCCAGAAAGCCCCAGGCCTGGTGCAGCAGCAGCGGCATGGCGACGAACACTGCACACATCGCGGTCAGCTTGAACGGTGTCAGGAACGGCGAAGTGACGCTGGTGGCGATCATGCTCGCGCCTTCCGGCAAGAAGCGCCGCAGCGGTTCGGAAATCAGCGTGTACAGCGTCTGGGCGAAGGGGAACAGCCCGGCGAACACCAGCGCCACCAGCGCCAGGCAACGCACCAGGCGTTTGCGCAGGTCGCGCAGGTGTTCGGTCAGCGGCATGCTCGCCGCCGGGTCCATGGCAATGCTCATGAAAGGTTTTCCTTGGGGGGAGCGACCGTGGCCGCATCATTGGCCGGCTCCGCGTTCAGGCTGATGCCTTGGCGGATCTCCTGTTCCAGGCGCTGCAAAGGCGCACTGTCGAGAGTGGGTAGCTCGACAGCGGGCAGTTCGATCTCCCGCTCCACCTGCGTGCGCAGGGCGTGCATGGCCCTGCGCGCCTGGCCCAGGCCACGCCCGAGGGTGCGTGCCGCCACCGGCAGGCGCTCCGGGCCTAAAACCAACAGCGCGACGATGCCGACCAGCAGCAACTCGCTGAAGCCTACCTCGAACATCAGGGCTGACGGTCCGCTTGCGGTTGCTGGGTACCCTGACCGGTCAGCGGGCACTGTTGCTGCACCTGCGTATGCGCTGGGGGAGTGGCGTCAGTGTCACCGCCCATGGACTTGCGAAAACCCTGGATCGCCTCGCCCACATCGCTGCCCAGGCCCTTGAGGCGCTTGGTACCAAACAGCAGGAATACGATCAGCAGTACGATCACCAGTTGCCAGATTCCAATGCCACCCATTGCGACCACTCCTGTAAGGTCATGAAAAGGAAAGACAATCCTGCCTCGCGCAGATGACGTACACATGACGAACGGCCACTGCCATCTACCTGCAACACCGGGCGTGTTGACTGGCGTCTTTATTCGGCGACAGAGGCAGGCAAGGATGGGTGGCAGGCAACAGCAGGGCGCGGCCCTGCTGATGGTGATGGTAGTGCTGGCGATGCTGGCGGCGGGCATGGCCTGGCTGGTGGAAGATGGCCGCCGCCAGGTCGATGACGTGCGCCTGTTGCACCAGCGGGTGCAGGCGCGAGCGATGGAGCAGGCCGGCCTGGCCTATGCCGAGCAGGCCCTGCGTGACCCCAGCTGGCGGCTTAGCCCGCTGTTCTGGCAAGCCTTGCGCGGGCAGCCGTTGAACTACGATTTTGGCGCCGGCCAGGCGCAGTTGCGGGTGCGCGACCAGCACACCTGTTTCAACGTCAATGCGCTGCTTGGCGCTGACGGCGAGCGTGCTGCGCGCCAGTTGCGTTACCTGCTGGGCGACGACATGGCTGCCGAGCGCCTGGTCGATGCCCTGGCCGACTGGCTGGATGCCGACAGCGATACCCGCCTGCAGGGCGCCGAGAGCGCCCAGTACCTGCGCCAGCAACCACCGCGCCTGGCGGCCAACCAGCCAATGCTCGATACCAGCGAGCTGAACCTGCTACTGGAGCCGGACGCCAGCCGCCAAAGCCGTTACCCGATGCTGTGCGCCTTGCCGCAGACCAGCGGCTGGCGGCTGAATGCCAATGCCCTTGGGCTGGAGCATCTGCCATTGCTGGAGGCGCTGTATGAAGGGCGCTATCCGCGCTCGTTGCTCAGCCGCATCATCAGCGGTCGCCCGGCGTCGGGGTATGTGGATGCAACTGCGCTACGCCAGGCCTTGGGGGCGGTGGATGACGAAACCTTCGAGCGCTTGAGTGAAGGGCTGCTGCTGAACAGCGGGTATTTCCTGTTGCAGCTGTCGTTCGCGGAGGAGGGGCGGGTGATACGCAGCGAGTTCCAGGTGGAGGCGCTGGGGGTGGTGCAATGGCATGCCCGAGTGCCGGCGCAGCAGGTGCGGGTGCGCAGCCGGGAGCCGATGGTGTGGTAGGGCTTGAGATTGCCGGGGCTGCTTTGCAGCCCTATCGCCGGCAAGCCAGCTCCCACAGGGTTACCACAGCATTCAGAAGCTGTGATGGGAGCTGCACATGACTTGAATCCGATGTGGTCGAGGTGGGAGCAACTGTCTTGTTCAAATTCTAAAAGTTGGCGCAATTCCCTGTGGGAGATTCTATGGTTGTGGGCAATGCTTTTTGCCCCCTTTGCTCATGTATTCGCCTTGAGTCTTCATCAAGGCGAATGCAATTCTGGCCAGCTTTCGGGACAGGATGACAAGGGCCTGAGTGGTTGCCTTACCTGTATTCCGATAATGTTCATACACCTCTTTCCACGCAGCTGTCTTGCTAGCCGCCATGGCTGCATTGTGCAGTAGCCGGCGCACTTCTGAGCAGCCTCGCTTGGTTAAGCATCGGCGTCCGGATTTCTGGCCTGATTCGGCAACTTTCAGATCCATGCCTAGAAAAGCGATGAATGAATCGCTGCGCTT